>NZ_JAMYUP010000101.1:0-11392 GCF_040323155.1 Mesorhizobium sp. M0060 | reverse complement strand
AATCGTGCTTTTAAATGACCCCTCCTTTTAACGGCAATTTCTAGAAGGGTGGTAAAAGGTGGAATTCGTTTTTGCCGGCGGTCGTGTTTTGTTCCGTCTGTTGTGGCGGCCGCTTCAACGGGGCCGCTTGCATGTTTGCAGTCCGGAGCTTATCTCGTGAGCTTCGGTGACACGCGCCGCCTGAGCTGCGGGCATCGAGCGTGACCAAGCGGAGAATCAGGCATGGCTTCGGCTGCTGAACAACTAGCCTCGAATCTGAATTTTTCGGCCTTCGCCAAGGCCGAGGATCTGAAGAAGCGCATCTGGTTCACCATCGGCGCGCTGCTCGTTTACCGCCTTGGCACCTATATCCCGCTGCCCGGCATCAATCCCGACGCTTTCGCCCAGGCCTTCTCGTCGCAGAGCAAGGGCGTGCTCGGCATGTTCAACATGTTTGCCGGCGGCGCTGTGCAGCGCATGGCGATCTTTGCCCTCGGCATCATGCCCTATATCTCCGCTTCCATCATCATGCAGCTGATGACCTCGGTCATTCCATCGCTGGAAGCGTTGAAGAAGGAAGGCGAGCAGGGCCGCAAGATCATCAACCAGTACACGCGTTACGGCACCGTGCTTCTGGCGCTGGTCCAGGCCTATGGCATTTCGGTCGGGCTTGAGGGCGGCAACGGCATCGTCAACGATCCCGGCATGTTCTTCCGCATTTCCACCGTCGTCACGCTGGTCGGCGGCACCATGTTCCTGATGTGGCTCGGCGAGCAGATCACCGCTCGCGGCATCGGCAACGGCATTTCGCTGATCATCTTCTCCGGCATTGTCGCCGGCCTGCCGCGCGCCATCTCCGGCACGCTGGAGCTTGGCCGCACCGGCGCGCTGTCGACCGGCCTGATACTGGCGATCATCGTGCTCGCCATCGTCGTCATCGCGCTGATCGTCTTCTTCGAGCGCGCCCAGCGCCGCCTGCTGATCCAGTATCCCAAGCGCCAGGTCGGCAACCGCATGTTCCAGGGCGATACCTCGCATCTGCCGCTGAAACTCAACACCTCCGGCGTCATTCCGCCGATCTTCGCCTCGTCGCTGCTGCTGCTTCCGGCAACGGTTGCCGGCTTCTCGCAGACGACCAATATGCCTGCCTGGGCCAGCACCATCCTGGCGGCGCTCGGCCACGGCCAGCCGCTCTACATGGCCTTCTATGCGGCAATGATCGTGTTCTTCGCGTTCTTCTATACGGCGATCGTCTTCAATCCGAAGGACACCGCCGACCAGTTGAAGAAGCATTCGGGCTTCATCCCGGGCTATCGTCCGGGCGAGCGCACTGCAGATTATATTGACTATGTGCTCACCCGCATCACCGTCGTCGGCGCCATCTATCTGGTGCTGGTGTGTCTGCTGCCCGAGTTCCTGATTTCAGCGACTGGCGTACCGTTCTACCTTGGTGGCACTTCGCTCCTGATCGTGGTCAGTGTAACGCTCGATACGGTGGCCCAGATTCAGGGTCACCTGATCGCGCACCAGTATGAGGGCCTGATCAAGAAGTCGAAGCTGCGCGGGGGGAAGAAGGCCAGATGAGGTTGATATTGCTTGGACCGCCGGGGGCGGGCAAGGGGACACAAGCACTGAGACTGGTAGAAAGACACGGCATCCCACAGCTTTCCACGGGGGACATGCTGCGTGCTGCTGTTCAGGCCGGCACCGAAGTCGGCAAGCGCGCCAAGGCGGTGATGGACGCTGGCGAACTGGTGTCCGACGCTATCGTCAACGCCATCGTGGCAGAACGTATCGATCAAGCTGATTGCGCAAACGGCTTCATCCTTGACGGGTATCCGCGAACCCTGGTGCAAGCGGACGCCGTTGAGGAAATGCTGTCGGATCGCGGACTGGAGCTCGACGCGGTCATCGAATTTGTCGTCGACGACAAGGCGCTGGTTGGCCGAATCGTCAAGCGCGCCGAAGACGCCAAGGCCGCAGGCCTGCCGGTACGCAAGGACGACAGTCCAGCGGTGTTCGAAGAACGCTTGAGGGAATATTACAAGAAAACCTCGCCGCTGATCGGCTACTACTACGCCAAGGGCAAACTCAGGGGCGTCGATGGCATGGCCGGTATCGATGCGGTGACGCAGCAGATCGAGGCGGTGCTCAGGGCGACGACCCGGCAGGTTGGCCAGGCGGCCGGCTAGAGAATCGAACGATTGCGCTTGACTGGAGCGGTCCGCTGGGGTATGGCGGCCCGTCTTCCTATCAGGCATGAGGCTTGCTTGTCCGCAAGGGCAAGGCAGGCCGCTTTGAACTGGAAACTCCCGCAAGGGCCGGCCTCCACCGGACGCGGGGCAACTTGAAGCGCCGGCTCGTCCGGCCTATATGGAGAAGAGAAGAACATGGCTCGTATAGCCGGCGTTAACATTCCTACCAACAAGCGCGTCGTCATTGCGCTTCAATACATTCACGGCATTGGCAAGAAGTTCGCCCAGGAGATCGTCGACAAGGTCGGCATCCCGGCCGAGCGTCGCGTCAACCAGTTGACCGATGCGGAAGTGCTGCAGATCCGCGAAACCATCGACCGCGACTACCAGGTCGAGGGCGACCTGCGCCGCGAAGTGTCGATGAACATCAAGCGGCTCATGGACCTCGGCTGCTACCGCGGCCTGCGTCACCGCCGCTCGCTGCCGGTTCGTGGTCAGCGCACGCATACCAATGCGCGCACCCGCAAGGGCCCGGCCAAGTCGATTGCCGGAAAGAAGAAGTAATTTGTGAATGGTCAATGGTGAATAGTGAATGGTGACGAAGGCCAAGAGCCGACGTTGTGGCCATTCACCATTTTACCATTCACCATTCACCAGGTGGAGCCGCTGGCATTACGGCGGTGTAGAGATCAACTGAAAGGACTATCATGGCCAAGGAAGCCGCTCGTGTTCGCCGTCGCGAACGCAAGAACATCTCGTCGGGCGTTGCCCACGTCAATTCGACCTTCAACAACACGATGATCACCATCACCGACGCGCAGGGCAATTCGATTGCCTGGTCGTCGGCCGGAGCCCAGGGCTTCAAGGGATCGCGCAAGTCGACCCCTTTCGCTGCCCAGATGGCCGCCGAAGATGTTGCCAAGAAGGCTCAGGAACACGGCATGCGCATGCTCGAGGTCGAGGTCTGTGGACCTGGCTCCGGTCGTGAATCGGCGCTGCGCGCGCTGCAGGCAGCCGGCTTCACCATCACCTCGATCCGTGATGTGACGCCGATCCCGCACAATGGCTGCCGCCCGCGCAAGAAGCGCCGCGTCTAATGCATGTCGCCCAAAAGTGTATAGCGGTTTTGGGGCAACGACATGCATAAAAACAAAAACCTAAAGCGCGCCGCGCTTTAGAATTTACCGAACGCCGCGCGAGCGCCTCAAGGGCGCTCCTCCACGGCATTCCAGGTCGCCCGCCACGATTGGATGGTGGCGGGACAACGGAAGGAAAAGCACTATGATCCAGAAAAATTGGCAGGAACTGATCAAGCCGAACAAGATCGAGTTCTCGTCGAAGAAGAAGACGCTGACCACGCTGGTCGCCGAGCCGCTTGAGCGCGGCTTCGGCCTCACCCTCGGCAACGCGCTGCGCCGCGTGCTTCTTTCTTCGCTGCGTGGCGCGGCTGTGACCGCCGTACAGATCGACGGCGTTCTGCATGAATTCTCGTCCATCGCCGGCGTGCGCGAGGACGTGACCGACATCGTCTTGAACATCAAGGAAATCGCCATCCGCATGGAAGGCGATGGCCCCAAGCGCATGGTCGTGCGCAAGCAGGGACCAGGCGCCGTTCTCGCCGGCGACATCCAGACGGTCGGCGACGTCGAGATCCTCAATCCAGACCACGTCATCTGCACGCTGGACGAGGGCGCTGAAATCCGCATGGAGTTCACTGTCGATACCGGCAAGGGCTACGTGCCGGCCGACCGCAATCGCGCCGAAGACGCGCCGATCGGGCTGATCCCGGTCGACAGCCTGTATTCGCCGGTCAAGAAGGTCTCCTACAAGGTCGAGAACACCCGCGAGGGCCAGGTTCTCGACTATGACAAGCTGACCATGACCATCGAGACCGACGGTTCGATCTCGGGTGAGGACGCGGTGGCCTTCGCCGCTCGCATCCTGCAGGACCAGCTCGGCCTGTTCGTCAATTTCGACGAGCCGCAGAAGGAAGTCGCCGCCGAACAGGTTACCGAGCTTGCCTTCAACCCGGCCCTGCTCAAGAAGGTCGACGAGCTCGAGCTTTCGGTGCGTTCTGCCAACTGCCTGAAGAACGACAACATCGTCTATATCGGCGACCTGATCCAGAAGACCGAAGCCGAGATGCTGCGCACCCCGAACTTCGGCCGCAAGTCGCTGAACGAGATCAAGGAAGTCCTGGCGGCGATGGGCCTGCATCTCGGCATGGAAGTGCCGGACTGGCCGCCGGAAAACATCGAAGACCTCGCCAAGCGTTATGAAGATCAATATTGAGCATGATCCCGAAAAGTTGCAGACTTTTCGGACCAGATCATGCGGCTAACCAACTGAGGCTCAGGCCTCTTGAACCCGCAATGAAGGAGAAGAGCCATGCGCCACGGATTTAAAGGCCGCCGGTTCGCCCGCAGCATAAGCCATCGCAAGTCGATGTTTGCCAACCTTGCCGTGTCGCTCATCGAGCACGAGCAGATACTCACCACGCTACCGAAGGCGAAGGATTTGCGTCCGATCGTCGAGAAGCTGGTGACGCTCGGCAAGCGCGGCGATCTGCATGCCCGCCGCCAGGTGATTGCCCAGATCGGCAATGAAGGCGTCGTCAAGCGTCTGTTCGACACAATCGCGCCGCGTTATGCCACCCGCAATGGCGGCTATCTGCGCATCATGAAGGCGGGCTTCCGCCACGGTGACAACGCGGCAATGGCGGTCATCGAGTTCGTCGACCGCGACACCTCAGCCAAAGGCGCCGGCGATCGTGCCCGCATCGAGGCCGAAGGCACCGAGGAGGAAGCCGCAGCCGCATAAGGCTCGGGTTTTCCTGAGAAGTTCAAAGGGGCCAGCGGGCCCCTTTTTCTGTTGCGGAAGCTGCCGGGCAGGGCTTGTAGGTGTTTTGTGACCGGTTTTTGCGGCGACTACCCAAAATAATCGGATTTCAGCGGCTTAGCCTTTCATTTTGCACAATCGTCAGGACAATGGCGCCCGACTTGGAGGATTCGGAATGCGTGTTAAACGGCTGTCCCTTGTTCTGATCTGCGCCTTGATGGCGCTGACGGTCGTGCCGGCGGCCAGGCACGCGCTGGCGGAGGAAACCAAGACCGATCCCGGTCTGTCCGACGTGCTGACCGATCTGCTGCATGGCGTGGAAGGCGAAAACGCCACCTCCGGCCCAGACAAGCGCGTACCGTTCGGCCGCGAGGAGGTGCAGCTGTCCTTCGCGCCGCTGGTCAAGCAGACGGCGCCGGCCGTGGTCAATGTCTACGCCTCGCAGACCGCCAAGGTGATGTCGCCCTTCGACGGCGATCCGTTCTTCGAGGAGTTCTTCGGCCGCTCGCAGCCGCGCGCGCAGTCCTCGCTCGGTTCCGGCGTGCTGGTTGATCCGACCGGCGTGGTGGTCACCAATTTCCACGTCGTCAAAGACGCCGACCAGGTCAAGGTCGCGACCGCCGACGGGCGCGAATTCGACAGCAAGGTGCTGCTCAAGGATGAGACGCTCGATCTCGCCGTGCTCAAGATTTCTTCCGACAAGCCGTTTCCTGTGATCGCCATCGGCGATTCCGACGCGCTCGAGGTCGGTGATCTCGTGCTGGCGATCGGCAATCCGTTCGGTGTCGGCCAGACCACCACCAGCGGCATCATTTCGGCGGTGGCGCGCAGCCATATCGGCGTCTCCGATTCCAGCTTCTTCATCCAGACCGACGCCGCCATCAACCCCGGCAATTCCGGTGGCGCGCTGGTCAACATGGGAGGGCAGCTGATCGGCATCAACACCGCGATCTATAGCCGTAGCGGCGGCTCGATCGGCATCGGCTTTGCCATCCCTTCGAACATGGTTCGGGCTTTCGCCGATGCGGCCAAAGCCGGGCTCGACTTTTTCGAGCGGCCGTATGTCGGTGCCGAGTTCGAGGCGGTGACGCCGCAGATTGCCGAATCGCTCGGCATGGCCAAGCCGACCGGCTCGCTGGTTTCTTCGGTCGAAGAGGCGGGACCCGCGGCCAAGGCAGGGCTCAAGCCTGGTGACGTGGTGCTGTCGCTCAACGGCAAGCCGGTCGAGAGCGTCGGAGCGCTGGACTACCGGATGGCGACGCTGTCGATCGGCACTAGTGCCAGCTTCGGCGTTCTGAGCAAGGGTCAGCAGGCGACGATGGACATCGCGCTGGAACGACCGCCTGAGGGCGCCAAAGCTGCGGAACTCACATTGAGCGGTCGAAGCCCGTTTTCAGGTGCCAAGGTTGCCGAACTGTCGCCACGGCTTGCCCAGCGGCTCGGTCTGCGCACCGATGTCAAAGGCGTCACCATGGTCGACATCAACCGCGATTCGCCCGCTGCCGATTTCGGCTTCCAGCCGGGCGACATCGTGCGTGAGGTCAACGGCTTGACGATCGACAAGGCGGCAACCCTGGAACAGGTAGCCCAGCAGGATACGCGCTGGTGGCGCTTTACCGTCGAGCGCGGCGGGCAGATAATGCGCCAGGTGTTGCGTTACTGAGCCCGACCGTCAGCATGATCGGGCTCCAGGCAGAAGAAGTTGCATGGCCGATCTGTTCAGTGTCGATGAACCGGAAAAGACGCCGCCCGGCAGGCCGCTGGCCGATCGTCTGCGCCCAAAAAACCTCGGCGAGGTCGTCGGCCAGGAGCATCTGACCGGCCCCGACGGCGCGCTGACACGGCTGATCGGCTCCGGCTCGCTCGGCTCGATGATCTTCTGGGGCCCGCCCGGCACCGGCAAGACCACGGTCGCACGGCTGCTTGCCGGCGAGACAAGTCTCGCCTTCGAACAGATCTCGGCCGTGTTTTCCGGCGTCGCCGACCTGAAGAAAGTGTTCGAGGCAGCGAAGCTGCGTCGCTCCAACGGCCGCCAGACACTGCTGTTCGTCGATGAGATCCATCGTTTCAACCGCGCCCAGCAGGACAGTTTTCTGCCGGTGATGGAAGACGGAACCGTCGTGCTGGTCGGCGCCACCACCGAGAACCCGTCCTTCGAACTTAACGCCGCGCTTTTGTCGCGTGCACGTGTGCTGGTGTTTCACTCGCTCGGCGAGGAGAGCATCGCCAAACTGCTGGCGCGGGCCGAGGAGGCGGAGGGCAGGGCACTGCCGCTCGATGACGAGGCGCGGGCGATGCTCGTGCGGATGAGCGACGGTGACGGCCGCGCGGCGTTGACGCTGGCCGAAGAGGTCTGGCGTGCAGCCAAATCCGGTGAAGTGTTCGGCGCCGAGGCCCTGCAGCGCATCGTCCAGCGCCGCGCGCCGATTTACGACAAGGGCCAGGACGGCCATTACAATTTGATCTCCGCCTTGCACAAATCGGTGCGCGGCTCCGACCCCGACGCGGCACTCTATTATCTCGCCCGCATGTTCGATGCCGGCGAGGATCCGCTTTATCTAGGGCGCCGGCTGGTGCGCATGGCGATGGAAGATATCGGGTTGGCCGACCCGCAGGCGCTCGTCGTGGCCAACGCCGCCAAGGACGCCTACGACTATCTGGGCTCGCCGGAGGGCGAGCTGGCCTTCGCCGAGGCAACCGTCTATCTCGCCACCGCGCCGAAATCCAATGCCGTCTACACCGCCTTCAAGGCCGCCACACAGGCGGCCAAGGAATTCGGCTCGCTGCTGCCGCCCAAGCATATTCTCAATGCGCCGACCAAGCTGATGAAACAGGAAGATTACGGCGCCGGCTATCGCTACGACCACGACGAGCCCGACGCTTTTTCCGGCCAGGATTATTTTCCGGAGAAGATGGGCCGGCAGACATTCTACGACCCGCCCGAGCGCGGCTTCGAGCGCGATATCAGGAAGCGGCTGGACTATTGGGCGAAGCTGCGCAGCGAGCGGGAAAAATAGCCGCCAGTCGCACACTGGTGTGATCGCCGTTGTCTGGCGGGATAAAAAACCCTATCAAGATGCGCCTTCGGCCGGCGGACAGGCCAGAAACGTACCGACGATATTCAGAACGGAATCGCGCCTGGCGCGTGGAAAAATGACAAAGAAATTTCGCAAGACCCTTCGGAAGTTCGCCATAGCGATCCCACTGCTGGCGCTCGGCTTCTATTTCATTCCCATTCTGACGACGATTTTCATCGCCCTCGGCCTGATTGACGTCTTGCGCAACGACAACAAGAACTGGGCCCTGTTCAGTGGTTATTTCCTGGGCAACGGCATCTTCACCTGGCTGCTTTCGCCCTTCAATCTGCTGGTCGATCTGCTGTGCTATAGAAACCGCGGTGTCTGGAAATTGGACCAGTTTCCTCTGGACTATCAGCGCGAGGTCAACGAGGTCCTGGACGTCTTCAAGGCGCGCAAGGACGAGATCATCGCCGACATCGACGCCAATTTCGGCAGTGGCCGGCGCGGCATGTATGTCTATCAGTGGTATGGCAAGCACAGAATAGACAACGTCGCCGAATTCAACAAGGATTTCAAATACATCAAGACGATTGCGGTCTCTGTGTTCAGCGGCAGGGAATCGACTTCCTGGCACTTTGGCCCGCTCCGGCTCAGCCTGCGCATTCTCTACAACCTCATCCCGGTGAAATCGGAAGTGTTCGTCGAGTGCGGCAACAGCAAGAATTACTGGCACGAGAACCCGCTCTTCATCTTCGACGATACGCTCCTTCATCGCTCGGTCAATGAGTTTAACGGGCGCCGCTACTGCGTGTTCATGGACATCATTCGTCCATCGCCGTTTCCCGGTCTGATCTCGACACTTCTCGCCATCGTTTCGGTCAGCGTCGAGCGCATCAATTCCATGTTCTACAAGAACTGGAAGATGATCGGCTCCAGCAAGCCGAAGAAGGCCGGAAGCGCCTGATACCGTAGTCTGACCGAGGGAGAGCGATGTATCACCTGTTGCTTGTCTGCCTCGGCGGCGCGCTCGGCGGAATGGCCCGCTTCTTCCTGTCCGGCTTCATCGCCCGCCGGGTCGGCGAGACCTTTCCCTGGGGCACGATGGTCGTCAACATTTCGGGAGCCTTTGCGATCGGCGTCATCGCGCATGCGGTGGCGCGCGACGCCATGCCCGCCGTCTGGGCTTTCGCCGTCACCGGCTGCCTCGGCTGTTATACAACGGTTTCTTCGTTCAGCTTGCAGACGCTGGCACTGGCGCGTGAAGGCGAATGGCTTCGCGCGGGCGGCAATGTGGTGCTTTCGGTTTTTCTGAGCCTCGGCGGCGTGGCGTTGGGCTTTGCCGCGGGAAGTCTGCTGATCGGCAGCGGGGCGCCGTGAGCAGTCCGGGGAAGCTCCGCTCCGGCGGAACGGACGCCGCCGCGGCAGGGTCCGTTGCGCGCCGCATTGGCTGGCGCAAGACGAGCGAAACGGTTCGGTTCTATGCCACCGTCGCCGCTGGCAGCGTGATCGGCGGTGTGCTGCGGGCGCTTGCCTCATTGGCGAGCAGCGCCCTGTGGGGCAATGGATTCCCCGTTGGCACGCTCCTTGTGAACATAGTCGGCTCATTCCTCATCGGCTTCTACGCTACATTGACGGGGCCCAATGGCCGCGTCTTTGCCAGTCCGCTGCAGCGCCAGTTCTTCATCGCCGGCTTTTGCGGAGGCCTGACGACTTTCTCCGCGTTCAGCCTTGAAACCTTCACCCTGGTGCAAGGTGGAAGGCTGGCGGCGGCGGCGCTCAATATCGCGATCTCCGTGGTGGCGTGGCTTGTCGCCGTCTGGCTTGGCCACATCTTTGCAGTGCGCCTCAACCGATTGAGAGGATCCGGGCAATGAAGATACCAAGGCAGGCACAATTGCTGCGCATATTCATCGGTGAGAACGATAGGGCGGATGGCCGCCCGCTATACGAGGCAATCGTGCTCAAGGCGCGGGAAGTGCAGATTGCCGGCGCGACTGTCCTGCGCGGCGCGATGGGATTCGGCCATTCCAGCCGGCTTCACACCACGAAAATCCTCCGTCTGTCGGAGGATCTGCCACTGGTGATCGAGATCGTCGATAGCGAGGAAAAGATCGCCGCTTTCCTGCCCGTGCTTGAAACAATCATGACAAGTGGCCTGATCACGCTGGAGAAAGTTCAGGTTCTGCAATATGGAACCGACAACGAGTAATTGCGTATGAAATTGCGGGGTGCTGGCAAATGCCGCTGCATCCCGAAACAGCGATTGGAATCATGGCAGGAGTAGAACAGATCACAGTGGACGCCGGCGAGGCGGGCATGCGGCTCGACCGCTGGTTCAAGACCCATTTTCCGGGCCTCGGCTTCGGTCATCTGCAGAAGCTGCTGCGCTCCGGCCAGATCCGCGTCGACGGCGGCAGGGTGAAGGCCGATACCCGCGTCGAAGCCGGCCAGACGGTGCGTGTGCCGCCGCTCGAAGTGGACAAGAAAGGTGAAAGCCCGCTCACCGGCCATTCGATACGCAACCAGGGCGACGCCGATGTCCTGGCCAAGATGCTGATCCATGAGGATCCGAAGGTCTTCGTCTTCAATAAGCCCGCCGGTCTGGCAGTGCAGGGCGGCTCGGGGGTCACCCGCAATGTCGACGACATGCTGGAAGCCTGGCGCAACCAGAAGGGCGAGAAACCGCGCCTGGTGCACCGGCTCGACCGCGACACATCGGGTGTGCTGGTCGTCGCCCGTACAAGGCTGGCCGCCATGAAGCTTGCCGAAGCGTTCCGGGCGCGCGAGACCAAGAAGACCTACTGGGCGCTGGTCAAGGGGGTGCCGCCGAAACTCGAGGACAAGATCTCGACCTGGCTGATCAAGGAACCGACGCCCGACGGCGATCGTGTGCGCATCGCCAAGCATGGCGAAAAGGGCGCCGACCACGCCGTGTCCTACTACCGTATCATCGAGCAGGCTGCACAGACGATGACCTGGCTGGAGATGGAGCCCTATACCGGGCGCACCCACCAGCTCCGTGTCCATGCCGCCCACATCGGCTGCCCGATCATCGGTGACCCCAAATATTTCGAGGCTGACACCAATTGGGATTTTCCCGGCGGCATGCAGAATCGCTTGCATCTGCACGCGCGTCGCATCGTCATCCCGCATCCCGACAAGGGTTTTGTCGACGTCACCGCGCCGATGCCGCCACATATGCGCCAGAGCTGGAACCTGATCGGCTTCGACGACGCAAGCGCGGAGGATTAGGGCTGGTGGGCATCGCCACAGATACGCTCGACCGCCGTGACGCGGTCGACCTGGCGGCGGCCGTCATCATGGTCGGGCTGACCTTTTCCTGGGGGCTCAACTACGTCG
>NZ_JAMYUP010000100.1:0-12107 GCF_040323155.1 Mesorhizobium sp. M0060 | reverse complement strand
CTCCATAAGTGGACGCTATCTTCGTATGATCACCGTCGAGGTCGAAAGACACCTGAGGACGGACGCTTACCCTCGGTCGCGTTGCGACAGAGGGCCCCGATGTTCGGTCGAGATAGGCCTCAGTCGGAGGCGCAGGTATTAGCGGCTTGCCGAACACGAGACGTAGAGCTTGAACAATCGCTCGGTCTGGCACTGCGAGCAGCCCACGAATTGCGTGATCTTGTACAGAGGAAGCCGATCCTCGATGCTGCTCCATTAGGCTGATGATCTCGGACATGGTCTTGCTGCCGCCTGTGAAATTCAGAGCTCGCCGATTGGCGACCGCGACAGTTCGGTAGGGACGGACAGCGAGTAGAATACTTGGGTGGGCGTTTGCCAGCATGGCTTCTCATTGCCGCTCGTCAAAGCCAGCCGAAACCGCTCGCGGCTTATTGTTCATGATCGACTGATTCAGTTCGTTCCCTACGGGGAAGCGAAAGTCCGCACTCCGTCAAGTAGCCGAATTCGGCTGCTGCCATGAGGATCACGTGCCAGATGCTTTCCGCAAAGCTGGCAAACATGAGGATACAGAAAACAGCACTGCCATCAGCCGCATCGCTCTCACGCCAAAGATTGACGGCCGTGCGATCGATGAAAGTCGCCGCCGCCGCCCCAATCGGAAATGCCTCGGGGTGAAGATCGAGTGAGGAGACCTTGGCCAAGACATCGCGGACGCGCGGGCCTGAAAGCTGAACCAGGCAGCGGCCTTCCGACTGGTCGGACACCGAGGCGGCACTGCCAAAAGCCGACCGAACGGCATCGACCGGCCGATGATCCCCCTGCCAAAGCGCCAGGTACTGGTCGGCGCCGGACCACACCAGAGTAACATCTTTGCCGAAAGACACGGCGGGACGAGCCGGCGGTTCAACACCGTAGAAATGATACGATACTGCGGCAGTTTCTGCCCGGCGACCGCGACGGGCCATGATCTGAAGCAGGCCGTACCTTGTCCGCTCCGATAGGCGCACGCCCGGCTCAGGCGTCGTCGCGTCGAACGTGCCCGGCACGCGAACCTGACGCAGGGGGGACTTTGCGGTCCACTCGAATTCATCCACGCTGTCGTCCTCCCTCTGGGTCGTAGAAGACGGAGCTGCAGATTTCCATCTCGAAGTCATCGCCGCGAAGGGGATCGTACGCCCGAACTACCTCACCATGACGCTCCCCGCCGCGTGCAAGGAGGCCCAGCCCGATCCACTGGCTGAGCACTGGCGAGAAACAGGCTGAGGTGACATAGCCCTGGTCTGTCTCCGGGCCCGGCACTGCGCCTTTTGCCACGATATGGGCGCCGGAGCGCAGTCGCTTCGATCGCTCGAGGGGCTTAAGGCCGACGAGCATCTCCCGGTCCGGCTGCGTAAGCGCCTCACGGCCGGCCATGACACGACCGATGTAATCCTTCTTTTTCGACATCATTTTGCCGAAGCCCAGATCGGCGGCCGTGGTCGTGCCGTTGAGCTCGGCACCCGCGACATGGCCCTTCTCAATGCGCATGACACCCAACGCCTCGGTGCCGTAGGGCGTAACGCCGAAGGGGGCACCCGCGATCATCAGATTGCGCACAAGCGAGTCCCCATAACGTGCCGGTACGGCTATCTCGAAGGCGAGCTCTCCCGAGAAGGAAATGCGGAAGAGCCTTGCCCGCATACCGCCGCGCAGCGTCACTTCACGGACCGCCATGAAGGGGAAGCCTTCGTTGGACAATTCTTCCGCCGGATCGACCAGCGCCCTGAGCAGGTCTCGGGTTTTCGGCCCGGCGATCGAGAACTGCGCCCATTGGTCGGTGGCGGTGGCGAGTTGGACGTCGAGTTCCGGCCAAAGAACCTGACGACAGAATTCCAGATGCTGCATCACCGGGCCCGCCTTGGCGGTAGTGGTGGTGACGAAATAGTAGTCATCGGCGAGCCGCGAAGTCGTACCGTCGTCCATGACGATTCCGTCCTCGCGCAGCATGATGCCGTAACGGGCTTTGCCGACCGCGAGGGCCGAGAACGTATTGACATAGACCCGGTCGAGGAACATCCCGGCGTCGGGACCTATCACGTCGATCTTGCCGAGCGTGGAGACATCGCAAAACCCGACGCTGTTCCTAACCGCCAGCACCTCGCGGTTAACCGACTGCAGCCAATCGGTCTCGCCGGCAAGCGGATACCACTGCGCGCGCTTCCACAGGCCGGTGTCGACGAAGACGGCGCCGCGCTCTACCGCCCAGCGGTGAGAGGGGGTGAGCCGCACGGGGCGGAAAGTCTCGTCGCGGTGATGGCCTGCGAGTGCCGCGATCGCCACCGGCGCATAAGGCGGGCGGTAGATGGTGGTCCCGGTCTCGGGGATAGTGCGGCCGGTCGCCTCGGCCATGATCGCGAGCCCATTAACGTTGGACAGTTTCCCCTGGTCGGTCGCCATGCCAAGGGTGGTGTAGCGCTTCAAATGCTCGACGCTCTCGAAGCCTTCGCGATGCGCCAGCGTCACGTCGGACGCGGTGACGTCGTGCTGGAAGTCGACGAAAGCCTTGCCCTTGGCCTCGACCTGCCAGAGCGGCGAAATCGCATAGACCTCGTCGCCGGCCTCCGATGCTTCGCCAGCATTGCCGGTAGCGCCGCATTCGGCGGCAGCCGCTGCACCGGCAGCGTGGCCGTCGCGCAGGCAAGCGCCAAGCGAGAACTCGCCATTGGCGGCGCCGGCAATCACCATGCCGGACGGGCACTGGCCGGGAACGAAGGCGGCGATATCGTCACGCCATACGGGCTTGCCGCGATGGAAGCAGGACAGGCCAACATTTGGATTCCAGCCACCTGATACTGCCAGGCAGTCAGCGTCGATCTGCTGCTTGCGGCCGGTGTTGTCGGTGACGACAACACCGCGCACGCCGTCGACGCCGCCCTTGACATCAGAGACGCCGCCCGAGAGCACGCGCAGATCGGAGAGTTCGGCCAGTGCCTGGTATTGCGCCGGTACCTTGCCGCGCGGATCGATTACCGCGGCGATATCGCCGCCAGCCTGCTGGATCGCTTCGGCAGTGCGCCAGCCGTCATCATTGTTGGTGAACAGTGCCACCTTGCGTCCCGGCATCGCCGCGAAGCGGTTGACATAGGTACGCACGGCCGAGGCCATCATCACGCCCGGACGGTCATTGCCCGGGAAAACGATAGGCCGCTCGATGGCGCCTGCGGTAACGACCGAGCGCTTGGCGACAATGCGCCAGAGACGCTGGCGGACCTGGTGCGGGCCGGGCACCGGCACATGGTCGTTGACCCGTTCGAGCGCCGTATGGACACCACCGTCATAGACGCCGAACAGCGCTGTGCGGGCCATAATGCGGACATTTTCCAGCGAGGCGAGTTCATCGGTCGTGCGACGCACCCATTCCTCGGCATGCATGCCATCGATCTCGCCGCCATCGCTGAGCAGGCGGCCACCGACACGGACGTCTTCCTCGACAAGAATGACACGCGAACCGGCCCGGCCAGCGGCCAATGCGGCCGAAAGTCCGGCAGCACCGCCACCGACGACGAGCACATCGCAATGGGCCCAGGCCTTGTCGTAGTGATCGGGATCGGGCAGTTCGGCGCTCTTGCCGAGACCGGCGGCGCGGCGGATGATCGGCTCGTAGATCGCTTCCCAGAACTTCGCCGGCCACATGAAGGTCTTGTAGTAGAAGCCGGCGACGAAGATCGGCGAAAACAGCTGGTTGATCGACATGACGTCGCGGCGCAGCGACGGCCAGCGGTTCTGGCTCTGGGCGACAAGCCCGTCACAGAGCTCTTGCGTTGTGGCGCGGGTGTTTGGCTCCTTGCGCGCACCGGTACGCATCTCCACGAGCGCGCTCGGCTCTTCCGAGCCGGCGGTAATGATTCCGCGCGGGCGGTGATATTTAAACGAGCGCGCCACCAGCTTGACACCGTTGGCAACGAGCGCGGAGGCCAGCGTGTCGCCGGCAAAGCCAGACATGACCTTGCCGTCGAAGGAGAACTGGAGCGGCACTTGGCGGTCGATCAGACCGCCACTGCGCAGCCGTTGCGATTGGCCGGCCGAAGCTGCGGGGCTGCGCGCACTAGGAGTGCTGCCCTCAAGTGCGGCCGTCCTGCCGAGCGGTTCGGATCCGGAATGGCCCGACATCTTTATTCTCATGCCTGCACCGGCTTGGCTGCGCCAACGCCTGGGGCTGCGGTCACCGATCTGAATTCATGCGTCACCGTGTTGCGCTCGGCTAGCAGCCAGGAGCGGCAGCCGCCGCCGTGATACCAGTACTCGCGCATGTACCCCGCGACGTTGTCGCGCAGATAGACATAGTCGTAGAAGGCGTCCTCGACGCGATCGGAGCTTTCTCCGCTGTCAACAGCGAAGTTGGGCCGCTTGGGCGAAGCGTCGCCGAGATAGGTGAACTCGCCGTTCTCGCGTTCGCCGCAGAAGGGACATGCAATACGCATTCCGCCAGTCTCGCTTTCAGTGCAGGTTGGGTTGGGCGCCTTGGCCTTTTTCATCGATCATCGCGCCGCGGCGGAACCGGTCGAGCCGGAAGCGTGCGGCCTCTGGGTGCGGTTCGTCGCGAGCCAGCAGGTGGGCGAAGACGAGGCCCGAAGCCGGCGTCGCCTTGAAGCCGCCATAGCACCAGCCGGCGTTGAGATAGAGACCATTCACGGGCGTCCGGTCGATAATCGGGGAGCCATCCATCGACATGTCCATGATACCGCCCCATTGGCGCAGGAGACGCACACGTCCTATCATCGGCATCAGCGCCATTCCGCCCTCGCAGACATCCTCCATAACCGGCATATTTCCGCGCTGGGCATAGGAATTGTATCCGTCGAGGTCGCCGCCGAAGACCAGGCCGCCCTTGTCGGACTGGCTGATGTAGAAGTGGCCGGCGCCGAAGGAAATGACACCCGGAA
Source organism: Mesorhizobium sp. M0060 (assembly GCF_040323155.1). Lineage (NCBI taxonomy): Bacteria > Pseudomonadati > Pseudomonadota > Alphaproteobacteria > Hyphomicrobiales > Phyllobacteriaceae > Mesorhizobium > Mesorhizobium sp. M0060. The sequence continues at coordinate 7,185 of NZ_JAMYUP010000100.1, read as the reverse complement.
TAAGCGGCTTGATCGCTTCCGAGACAAAGGCCTGCAGCACGTGGCTTTCGATCGGCAGGCGAAGCCCGGCCATGGCTGCCACCCGCGAGGAGTTGCCGGCGACGGCCATGCCAACCTTGCCAGCACCGATCGTCCCGCGGGTCGTCTCGATCCCGGTGAGCCGCCCGTTCTTTTGGACCAGCCCTGTCACCTCGCAGTTCTGGATGATGTCGACGCCGAGCTGATCGGCGGCCCGCGCATAACCCCACACCACCGCATCGTGGCGGGCGGTGCCGCCTCGGCGCTGCAAGAGTGCGCCGGTTATGGGAAAACGGGCGTCCTCGAAATTCAGGAAAGGCAGCATCCGCCGCACTCCCGCCGCATCGAGGAGTTCAGCATCGATGCCGTTGATGCGCATGGCGTTGCCGCGCCGCGCGAAAGCATCGCGCTGCGCGTCGGAATGGCACAGACTGATGATGCCGCGCTGGCTTACCATCGTGTTGTAGTTGAGGTCCTGCTCCATCCGCTCCCAAAGCTTCATGGAAAGCTCATAGAAGCCCACATTGCCCGGCAGCAGGTAATTGGAGCGAATGATCGTGGTATTGCGACCGGCATTGCCAGACCCGATCCAGCCCTTTTCGAGCACCGCGACATTGCGGATGTCGAAATTGTGCGCGAGGTAGTAGGCGGTGGCTAGACCATGCCCGCCACCGCCTATGATGATGACGTCGTAGTGCTTCTTCGGTTCAGGATCGCGCCAAGCGCGCGTCCAGCTTTGATGACTGGAGAGCGCTGCTTTGGCCAGCGAAAAGATAGAGTACTTCATTCTTTGCAGTCGGGCGTTGTGTTCATGTGAGCTTCGCCTCGGCCCCTCCGGCCGGTTAGGAAAGAAGACAAGATGATCCGTCGATCAGGGTTGTTTCTGGCTGCTTATGCACAGCAGTCGGAGCGAGCCGGCCCTGCGCAATTTTTTACGTCGAAATCTTCTGCGCTGCGGTAGGCAGGCAGTCGATCTTCTGGCTGATGGTGAGCGGCGACGCGCCAAACCTCGGCGGACGACATTGGTCACAATTCTGTTTGTTCCACAAGTAACGGAGCTCCAATGAGCCCTGATGATTACGGAATCGAATCCGTCCAAACAACCTCAATAAAAATTTCGCCGGTGCGTAACCTGGGATTACGCATCCACTTTTTCATCCGCCGAGGTCCCTTGGGTAACCGCGACGTCCCCGGGACAAAGTTCTCTGACGAGCCAATCTCTGAACTCCCTTACAGATTGAGAAGCGGTGGGACCATCCGGCTGGCACAAGAAATAGCTACCCTGCTGGACCCTTGGCGCGTCGAGAGCCGGTACCAAAACCCCGCCTACTAGAAACTGCTCCATAAGCGGAGGGCCGAGCAGCCCCACGCCCTGCCCGTCCAGCACCGCCTGCACGAAATTCACAAAAGAGTCATAGGTACTCATTGCTGTAGGCGGTGCTCCCAACACTCCAACGTGCTGGAAATATGCTGTCCAAGACGAGGTAGAATCGACCGCGGCCTCGTATTCTAGAAGTGGGACATGGCGTAGGTCTGCCAGGGACTGGAGCGGCCCGTGAATAGCAAGGAAGGCTCTACTGCAAAGCGGACTTACCCAATTCGGCTGCAATTCTGTGTTCACCGTTCCCGGCCACGGTCCTGAACCATATCGTATCGCGATATCCACGTCCGATGCCGCCAAGTCGATGATTTCTTGGGTGGCAAGTAGACGAAAATGCACATTGGGCTTTATGCGTTTGTACTTTCCAATAATCGGCATCAGCCAGTAAGTAGAGACACCTGCGGTCGTCGATATGCTGATGAGGCTCTCCGTGTTGACGTTCATCAGCGTCTCAATTTCATCGAAGATGGATCGAAAGGCGCCGGAAACCACGTGAGAAAGCCGCTTACCGGACCGCGTCAATTCCACGTGGCTTTGTCCGCGCACGAACAGATCAAAGCCAAGGTGGAGTTCAAGCTGCCTTACCTGGCGGGACACCGCGACACGGCTCACATTCATTTCTTTGGCCGCTTCCGTTAAGCTACTTCTTCGCGCCGCGGCCTCAAAGGCGAGCAGCGCTCTGGGTGAAGGGAAATATCGCAGTTTGCGAGCCAAGTTCAGTCTCCGAAAGAGGACAACCCACAGCGTAACACCTGATTACGCGAGGCGCCACTTCTTTTGATTTGGAAACAGCGACACGGGTGTGCGATCGTTGCTGATCAAGCCTTGGGCCGGGGGGGTATCTTTGGTTAGTCGCGGCGCGTCGGACAAGAAAATCACTGTGCTCCGATACCTAGCGGAAATTTTTGACGATCCCCAAGGAGGTTCTGATGGCTGTCCAGGCGGCAAAGCTCTATAGGCCCGAGGTCTTCGACAGGTTTGGCTGCGATTCGGAGTCGCTGACGCGAGCTTTGCGCTTCGGGAACGGTAGATTTTCTGCTTAGGGCTACCCAGCTCGGCTAGATCCACGAGTGTCCGGCACATCGACCGGCTGATTGAAGCAACCGCTGGACAGGTGCAAATGACTCTCCACGCTGCAACACTGCGACTCAGTTGCGCGATCCCAGCTTCGCCTTTGCCAAAGCATTTGGCGGCTACCGAGGTTGCGACTGCCCTTGGCGCAAAACTCTTCGACTACACTGCGGCGACCCCAAACAGCCGATGGATGTGTTAGGCTGACCGATGAACGCGCCACTCTCCACGGACGGCAGCACGCGCCTGGTTGATCGGCGAGAGTGTCAACACGTCACCCTTCCGCCGGAAGAAGAAGGCTACCGCGTGGCGATACTTCTCCTTCCGGGCTTCTCCCAACTGAGCCTGTCGTCTTTCCTCGATCCGCTCAGGCTTGCAAATTCGGTTGCTGGGCGTCGATTCTTCGAATGGTCCGTAAGCACGTCGGATGGCAAACGAGTGGAGTGCGCTTGCGGTATCCACGTATCTGCCGACCATGCTTTTTCGAACATCGTCTCGGCGATCAGTTCAGTAGCCCGGCCCCATATGGTCGTCCTCTGCGCCGGGGAACAGGTCGAAACCCAAGCTTCCGCGCCGCTTATTAACCTGCTGCGTCTCTGTCGGCGGGATAGAGTACCTATGGCGGCTCTCGGAACAGCGACTTGGCTTCTCGCACAAGGCGGTATGCTGAACGATGCTCCGTGCACGATCCATTGGGAAAAGATGCCGGCGCTAACAGAGACGTTCAGTCGGCTCAACGTCATGAACAACCTATTCGTCAAGAACGATGATCTTATCACCTGCGCGGGCGAATTCGCGTCATTCCACCTCGCGATGGAACTCGTGTCCAATCGCCTCGGCAAGGAAACAGCATCCGCGGTCTGCCACCACACCACCGCGCTCCAGTGGCGCTCTGGTTCTGATAAGCAATGGTCAGCAAGCTCCGAATTCAAAGGCGTCAGCAAGACGATGTCCGAGATCATCAGCCTAATGGAGCAGCACATTGAGGATCCGCTTTCGCTGTACGACATCGCGCGATGCGTGGACTACTCGCGGCGTCAGATCGAGCGATTGTTCGACCGCTACGTCTCGTGTTCCCCAAGCCGCTACTACATGCGACTCCGACTAGAGCGGGCCAAACAGTTGGTCGAGCATACGAACATGCCGCAAGTGGAGATAGCCGTGGCCTGCGGCTTCGTCACCGCGTCCCGTTTCTCCAAGTGCTTCCGGGATGCGTTCGGACGTAGTCCAACTGAACATCGCGTATGCTCTGTCGCAACGACGCGGCGCATTCGGCAGGAGAGTTCATTCGATACCGCGGCGATCACACGAAGATAGTGTCCACTTGTTCGCTAATGGACACTTGCTGATGCTGGTGGATAGGAGGCCAACCCCAGGCAGGCAGGCCCTGTGTTCGTCCCGGATCATTGGGCAAAACTGATCCGTAAAAAGCGCATGCACCCTCTGCCACACAGTTGGCAATTGCCCCGCAGCCCAAGTGTCCCAAAAGTCGAGCCGTACAGGTCTGACATCATCGGATTGGCCGGTTGTCATTGCCCGCACCGGACGAGATGATCGTGGTGCAGGAGCTGTTTGCGGATGGCAAGAAGCAAGGCAAATACATGCTCAGGGGCTGGGAAAAGCGGAATTTGGCGCGTCGCCTCGGCCACATTAATATTGTTACACGTGATTGGCGCTGACCTTGAGCCGGGCTGCTGCCTCGAAACAGTCCCGCTTCACCAGACCGTTCCGCACAATAAGCGCGTCGGGCACCCAATCCCGGGTGGGTTCCACCATCTCATTCTGATCCGGAGATGGCGCAGTCTCAAGCACTTGAACTTCACTATCGCGCAACTTTCGCTTCCTCTTTCAGATACATTTGTCGCCGATACCTTCGTCTCCACCCGCTTTTTCTTCGTCATGCGGATCGATCGCACTGGGTGTGCCACAGGCCGGTACGACGATATTGATGCGGCCGGCGACGACCGGATCAACCCACACCCGGGATACGGACATGGCGGACCTCGGCGCTTATCTACCATCAGATTACTGCAGGCCGATCGTCGCGGTACTCAATCCCGATCACTTCCAAGATCCCATATGCCAGAATCACGGAGCACACGCAGCATTGGCATCCACATCCAATGCTGATGCGGCGCACGACAGGTTGACGAATCGCTTGATCCGCTTCGCGATCCAAAAAAAGCCCCGGGTAACATTTTGGTCACTGGGGACGGCGTCGCACATAAAGTGGACCGCGAACTGATCTGCATACCTTGCCCCGGCGTTCTTCAGTGACGCAGCCATAACGTGCTGCAATCTTAAGAGCCAGACCTGGTCGACAGCGCAGGTTTCGAAGAAATAGGAATGCAATATCGACGGCTGCGGATACCCTCTGATTACGCGACGGGTGAGATTTTTTGAGTTGGCAAGTTGCCATTTCCTGCGAGTATCGGCGCCAATATGTGGGGGGCGGCTGGCGCAATCCCGGCTTATGGTGGACGACAATTAGATGCTTGTGGACGAAGACTTCGCCGAAACCAATACCCTTCATGAGCCCGGCTGGAGCCGCTCACCCAAGGAGATCGAGGGTGTCACATGCCTGAGCGGCGACAAAGCCTCGCCCGCAGTAGTGGGCGTGCCGATACTTGGTGAACTTGCTTTAACTGACGCCGGCCACGACGAATCTAATCAACGCCAAGATGATCGCCCAGATGCCGGATGGCCCCTTCATCATAATTTCCGGCCGGCGTGTAGCGGTTGTTGATGCCGACCTGCTTGCCGCGCCTGACCGCGGCCAGATTGAAGCAGCTGCCCAGGACGTCTTACGCCAGGAACTTCTGGGGGCCGATGATCCTTTTTTGTCGGATCCGAATCAGTGTCACTCCCCAGACGGCGGCACCGTCGAACGACCGGTCGTAGGCTCAGTTCATCGCCGGCCAAATTCGCCGTGTCCTAGACGGAGGACAACCTGGGCCGATCGTCGATCACACGCGTGGATACTGAAACGATGCCAATTGCCCGACTAGTTCCAAAATACACCGACAGCAATGGCTGGTGGGAGACTCTGCCTCAGGCTCCTGCCCCCCGTGTGCTGTCGGGCCAGATCCGCGCTCAGACCGCGATAATCGGCGGTGGCATCTGCGGCGTCGCGACAGCGAACCGGCTGGCGGAGCTACGCCCCTCGGACGAGTTCTGCTTGATCGAAGCCGGGCGCATCGGCAACGGAGCTTCAGGACGCAACGCCGGCTTTATGCTTAATCTGCACTCCCACGGATCTCCAAAGAGGATCGACATCTTACGTCGCAACATGAAGCTGTGGGAAGCAGGCTTGGCCAGCCTGCGCCGCAAGGTAGAGACGTGGCAAATAGAATGCGATTGGAGCAATGGCGGTCGTTTCTATGGTGCTGCCGGGCCGGACGGCGAGAAGCACATTTACGAAATTGCCGAGACGCTCGCTGAGCTTGGCCATGACTATTCGTGGTTCGACCAAAAGGCGATGCGTGAGCGCATTGGCACCGGCTTCTATTCGCGCGGGCTGCATACAACGGGAAATGCACTCGTCAACCCGGCGGCCTTAATGCGGGGTCTTGCGCGCAACCTTCCGCGCAATGTCGACGTTTATGAGAACACTCCCGTCCTCGGATTTGAACGCGAAGGGGATGCTTTTCGTATTCGCACTGCCCATGGCACTGTCTTGGCAAACCGCCTTGTACTTGCCGCTGGTGCATTCCTACGTCAGTTCGGGATAGGGGTGGGCAAATTTGTACCGATGGGGACCTACGCAAGCCTGACGGCCCCGCTGAGCGACCGGACCCTTGCGTATCTGGGAACGGGGCAGGAATTCGGACTCCTTGGCGCCTCGGCTTACGGAGCCACCATTCGCTTGACCTGTGACAAACGCATTTTTGTGCGAAATCTGTTCAACTTCGTTCCTGGCGCGCCCTTAGGCGCAGCGCGCGTGGCAGAGATCGCGAAGCTGCACCGCAAGGCAATGGCCGCTCGATGGCCGGCGTTGGCCAAAGAGCCATTCGAACACAGCTGGGGCGGAGTCATGGCCTTCACCTGGAATAACGGAGCCATTTTCGGGGAATACCAACCTGGCCTGTTCGCGATCCTCACCAACGATGTATCGCCTATGACCCGCGGCGAAGCCGCCGGTGGCTTGCTGGCCGAATACATGGAAGGCATGGACAGTGAACTTCTATCGGTTCAGCTATCGATCCCCGATGTCCAAAGACTGCCTCCGCGCCCCCTTCTGGATGTGGGCATAGCTTTGAAAAGAGCCTATTTGCACTATGTCGCGGGGGGCGAATTCTGAAACCTCTCTTTTTCGATCGAGTGTCCTCGCCAGTAGAGGCCCTTTTGCCGGAAGGCGGGATCGTTCCCGCCGATGCAGTAAGATCTGCTTGGAAGATGGGCGTTCGACTGCACATATTCTTGATGCGCGGTCCGGCCCGTCTACAGGCGCAGACGGCTCGTCATCGGCATTTCGAAGCAGCTGATTACGCATACCTGCCGCAATTGGAGATAGCCGCGCCTGTGACTTGGCGCCTCGGGGTCCATTTTCTCCAAGCGCGCTTCCGGGTGCATTCGGACGCACCCAGCCGAAACTCGCGGCTGCTCTGGGGGGACGACGCGACCGAGGGGAGCCTGAGGCATCTTTCGACGCGGCGGCGATCACCCGAAGATAATATCCACTATTCGGTTAAGGACACTTGCTGAGATGGAGGGAA
>NZ_JAMYUP010000099.1:0-12224 GCF_040323155.1 Mesorhizobium sp. M0060 | reverse complement strand
ATCATCAACGGCCATCCACAGAGCCAGATCGAGGAACTCATGCCCTGGCGATTCCGGAAAACATCAAGCCCAAACCCATAGGTGATCGGCGAGGCGCTTACCTTCGATGCTCCAATTGCAACCGGCTTGCTTGCCCAATGGTTGGAAGCCCGACAAAGTTGTGACAAAGCAAACAGGCGAAACGGACGCGAAAAGCCGAGAATTTGATTAACATCGTTTTTTGAGTTGGCACACCTCTTGCGCTTTGAACTGCGACGTTCACCAAGCAACGGAGCCGTTCGATGTCCGCAACGACGTTCGCTAGAGAGTTATCCCTTGACCAGTTGCTCGCGACGGAACGGGCTTATGCAGGAGACATTATCTGCGCATTGGAGTCTCCTGTCTTCAGCAGCCAGAGTGCGCGGTCACTTAATATCGGGCTCAGTTCTATGGCGACCAGCTTTTTGCAAAGCGAGGCGCAAGCGCACGTTCGCGAGCGACATCGTTTCAAGCTTCTGTGCTTGCACGGCCTTTCGCGTCGGGTGGGGGACTAGGCGTATTCGGTAAGGGCGACGCAAATCTATTTTCGAATAGTGCGGGACGAAGGTAAGTCAAGGAAACCGCTAACACGTGGTAAGAGACTCGAAAATGTCTGATGAATTCAATTATGGCGAGATTTACGCCCCGATCTACGAAGAATACACCCACCGTGCAAGGTAAAGTCGCTGAGGTAGACGAGACGGTCGCCTTTCTTGAGCGATATTGCAACGGAGGCAGCGCCCTCGAACTGGGGATAGGCGACGGGCGCGTGGCAGTGCCGTTGAGCCAGACTGGCGTCAAGGTCGAAGGTATCGATAATTCATGCAGCATGTTAAAACTGCTCGCTGAACGTTCGGATCTAATTAAGGCTTGGCAGGGAGATATTGCCCATTTCAACTCAGAGCGACGCTACAATTTGGTGTATTGCGTTTATTTCACGTTTCCACTGCTTTCCACGCGAGAAGCGCAAATAGCTTGCCTCCGATCTGCCGCCGAGGCGCTAGATGATGAGGGGGTTTTGGTGATAGAACTGTGGGTGCCAGGCTTGAACCCTCTCGTCGGCGGCCAGCAAACTACAAACGCGCGGATAGTGGATCATGAGAATACGATCGTCAATGTGTCTGTCCACGATCCGCTGAACCAGAATTTGATTTCGACCCTCCTCTGGTTTTCTGGTACGTCGGTCAGACGTTTACCGCAACGCGTTCGTTACGTTTATCATCAGGAACTCGATACCATGGCCGAATGCGCGGGGCTTGAGCTGGCGGAGCGGTGGGGAGATTGGTCGAGAAGCGCTTTCACCAAACGATCCGAACGTCATATCTCAGTCTACCGCCGAACCAGCCCGTAGCCCAAGGACCTTCCGCAGTCAAGAAGGCTTAACCTAATAGAAGTGTCAATTGCGGGTGTGGCTTTAGCACTCTTGGGATATTCGCTGTTCGGGGCTCTGGATGCGCTAGGCTGAATCTGGAGTGTGGTCGCGGACGCGATGGTACAGGCTCGCCCGGGTCGCGACTACATTGAAGCCTGATTGAACTGAACCGCGGGATGGCGGCAGGCTACCCCCAGGCCGAACGCGTCAGGGTGGTGCTCGACAATCTATCGACCCACACGCCCGCCGCGCTCTATCAGGCCCTGCCGCCATCAGAGGCGCGACGCATCCTGCGACGGCTGGACTTCCACTACTCTGTACGGCCTGGGCCAACAGCCAGACCGCTTCTGGCTCGACCCGGTCCAGTTGACCGCGGCAATGAACCGCTTGGGATTGCGTTTCGCGAGTGCGCATGCGCGTTTGGCGAATGCGCACAGGAACAGCCGATTGATCGCCAGCCGCCTGAGCGCGCTGATCAGGGATCGCGTTGTGCCGCAGAAGCATGTTTGGCGCGCCGAGATCATTCTGTTGCGCGGCGACGGTGTGGGCGCCGTCGAGATCATGCAGCAAACCGGCAAATCAAGACCTGCGTATGAGGTTGCAGGAGCGCTTCGCCACGGAAGGCTTCGAAGGACCTTTGCGCGACAAGACGCGACCCTCGCGCATTCCGCCTCTCGGGCCTGAAGCAGCGTATGGGGGCGCTGACGTTGCAGGACCCGCCTAGCGAGACGACGCACCGGACCGCCGATATGATGGCGGCCGCGGCCAGCATCAACCCGAGTGCGGTCCGTCGCATCTGGAAGGCGCGCGGGCTGCAGCCCAACCGCTGGCGCCAGTTCAGGCTCTCCAACGGTCCGCAGATCGCCGACAGACTGTGCGCGTCGTTGCATTTATGTGGATCAAACACCTAACCAGACTTCCGATCGGGACACTCGCGCAAGTTGATATTCACGCCGCCTGTAAGAATTCGAATTCCTCGTCCGTCAACCTTATTGATGCCGCCGCAACATTTTCCTCCAGATGCGCGACCTTGGAAGTTCCCGGGATGGGGAGCATGACCCGGCTGCGCTGCAAAAGCCAAGCGAGGGCGATCTGGCCTGTTGTGGCTTGATGTCGTTTCGCCACTTTTTCAAGCGGTCCACCGGGGCCTACCAGTCTGCCGTCGGCGAGCGGAAGCCAAGGAATGAAGCCGATATCGTGACCGGCGCAAAAGTCGAGCACGTCGTCGCTGGCGCGGTCGGCGAGATTGTAGCGGTTCTGCACCGTGGCAACCTTAAAGAATTTCTGCGCTGCCTCGATCTGTTCGATTGTTACCTCGCTAAGCCCGGCGCAGCGGATGACACCCTCGTCCAACAGCGATTTCACAGCCTCGAACTGCTCGTCGTGGGGCACTTTCGGATCAATGCGATGAAGCTGCCACAGTGCAATCTGATTGACTCCCAGCCTTTTCTGGCTGCCCTTCGCCTGGGCGATCAGATATTCTGGGCGACCATTCGGTTCCCATTCGTCTGGGCTGGGGCGGACTAAGCCGGCCTTGGTTGCGACGACCATGGAAGAATACGGATGCAGTGCTTCGCGGATCAGTTGTTCGGAAACATTGGGGCCGTAAGAATCGGCGGTGTCGATGAAGTTCACGCCGAGGTCGGACAATCGTTTCAGGGGACGGATCGCCTCCGCATGGTTGGTCGGGTCGCCCCATGCCCCCTTGCCGGCGATCCGGTTGGCGCCGAAGCCGAGCCGGTTAATCTCAATTTCACCTCCGATCCTGAAAGTCCCTGCCTTGGCTGCGGTGATATTGTTCATTTCCGTTCTCCGCTGCGGTGGTTTTCCGATCGGCAGATGCCCGTTAAAGCGCCGCAAAAATACATGGGAGTTCACGCCAAAAAAACAGCGTGCAGCTTACCCATCGGCGCCGTGCAACCGGTCTCCGCAGGGCAAGGGCAACTGCACCGTGCAATGGACGTCTCGACCAGACTACCGCTTTGGTCGGATGCTCAGTAAGCGGCGCAATCTTTTGCGAGTTCATCGATCAGGGCCTGCCGGTTCTCGGAGCTCGTATTGAATGACGGGGCGCAAGATTTCGTCTGCTCAAATTACTGTCTGGACCAGACTGTGCGCCGACAGTCCATCAGGGATGGCAGAACGAAACCGTATTAAGAGCCCGCAATTGAAGGGCCGACTCAAGTCCGTTTGACAGTCAGCCTCGCCAGCGAGATCTGCTGTACGTGTCATAGCCGCTCCTCCGTGGGTGCGCTCGCTTTATCAGGCACCTGGAAAACCCAATAATGCGCGTCCTCATCGTAGTATCTGGCATCGCTTAGACAATGCGCCGGCATAAGGACGCCCGCGTCCTGCAGGCGCCGCACCTCGCCGTCAAAGCACGTGGCCTCCGCATAGCTCTTGCGGGTGCTCGCGATGATGAACCCGTTCGGGCGCGTGACGCGAGCCAGTTCGCGCAGCCCATCCGGTCGGACAAGCCTGTGCGTGAAGACGCCACAGCAGACAGTGATGTCATAGCTCGCGTTGCAGTAATCGGAGAGTGGACCGTTAAGGTCGACATCGCCTTGGACCTGTCGGTAGGTACGGGTCTGCCGGGCCTTTTCCGCCATCTCCTCGAAGAGATCGAACCCGTCGATCAACCGGAAACCTAGGCGTTCCAGCTGCAGACCGACAAGGCCCGTTCCGCAGCCAGCGTCTAGGATCGTAATGACTGCTCGTTCGTTGGCCAAATAGGCTGTCTGGATGACGGCCGCCAGTTCCGCCACGACGATTGGCCCGTAGTATCCCTGACGGCCTACATTGAGATCGTAGGTATCGGCCCCGTCGCGATAGAACTGGGCTAAATAGCCGACATCCGTGTCGAGTGCATGGGAAGCCTTCCTTCGTGCGGTTTGGTTAAGCGCGGACCGTTGACCGGGGATTTTCATGACAGTTCCTCCATTTTGGGGCAGGTCGGATGCGGGACGATCCTCTTTCTCTCATTGGCCGCGCCCTTCGCGGCCGCGGGCGCAATGTTGTAGAGGCCTATTAGATAGTTGGCGTCCAAAGGCTTAGCGATCATCGATCGCCCCATGCCAGCACCAATGGATTCGATCCGCTCGGAAAAATGTCCTGCATTACGATTTCTCCAGCATCTCTTTCAAAGTTGGGAATTATCTAAGAGTAAGCCCGAAAAAGACCAATAATACTTTTTCACGTCCACTTCAATTAGGTGGTTGTTACAAAACCTTAAATAATTGTTAAAGAGTATACGGATATTTGAACCTCCGTTAACCAAATTATAATATAAAATATTTAGCAATGGGCGATGCTCACGATCGCAAGGCTAGAGCGTACATCGCCCAATCCCGACGAAGAGGATCGTTGCCGCCGCATCACGCGCGATCACAAGGTGCTAACCAGCGAGCGGACTCGGCACGTCAAGCGCTTCAACGGGCTGTTGTTCGCGCGATGAAACCGGGATACGAACCGCTGCGCCGCGACCACAACTCGATGCGCTAAGTACTGCTTCCGGACCCAAGGCTCAGATCGGTCGCGAACTCCACCGCCTCGAACTACTTACATCCTGGAGCATGTTCGCGGTGGAGGCGGAGCGGGAAGCATTACTGGTGGAGGCGAGACGCGGCAACACCTGCCTCCGCGGCGATGTTGCTGGGCATCAAGGGCATCGGACCGGAAGTTGCTGACGTGCTTTGGTCGGAAGGGCTGTTTCGCAACTTCGAGCACAGGCGGCAAGTGGCAGCCTATGCCGGCTTGGCACCAACATCCTAGTACGGCAGTCTGTCGACCGTCGGCACGGCGTTTGAAATCCGGTGATCCGCGGCTGCGAACCCCTGATCCAGCTTGGCTGGCTGCAGCTCTGCCACGCTGGGCGCTGCCCCTGGTTCCGCGACGGGTGGAGCGCAAGGCGGCCCGCTGCGCAAACCGACAATCGTCGCGCTGGCCCGAAAGGGACACGCGGCACCAGCCTTCCTTGCCTTTCAAGCTGAGGAAGCTATCGACATCGGGGATCCTGATCTGTGCGGTCGATGTCTTGCTCGGACGACGACGCCACATTCCGGATCAAAAGTGACCGACCAGATCTTATGCGGTAGCTCGGCACGCCGCGTTCTGTGGGAACCGGGGTGGGCGACCGCCTCCGGTGACCCGTTGGGCTCAGCAATGAGCGCTCCTATCTCGACGGTAGGTGCTTCGGGTCGGTCAGCCCTGATAAGCATGATTGTCTCCCACTGGGTTATATCCCAACCTCACTCTGTCACAGCCGGGCTGCTATCCCAATGGGATTTGGATGCTGACGGGATGCGGGTAAAGGACGAGAGCCCGACCGTCGGTGTCGACCAGCGCATGTCGCTTGCGGGCTTTGATCTTCTTGCCGGCGTTATAGCCTCGCGGCCCACCAGTCTCGCAGGTCTTCACGGTCTGGCTGTCGATGATGAAAGCCGTGGGTGAGACCCCTCAGCCGCAACGTTTGCGATTCAACATCAGCTAGTCAGCATGAGGTCGAACGCCCCGCTCACTGAATGAGACATGACCTCCGAAGGGCACGAAGTGATTGAATGACCGCCCCAGCGCCTTTGACTTGAGGACGATCATAACATGGGCTCGGCCGTGCTTATAACGGTCCGACAGTCGCAGGCCGGATCCGGCGACGACCCCTTCCCGCCCACGCGGTCGAGCCGCACCTGAACGGTTGTGCGCGAGCGAGCAACGGCGGTCGGCGTGGGTGTCTTCTGCGAGCAACACCAGAGTTGGCGATCTTGCCCGAAACCTGCACTTCTTCGAATTGCCCATGCGATCTGCTCGAATTTAATGGAACTTTTACAAAAACAACCGCGCGATCTGATAAGCGTAACGCGGTCGGACCATCGTGCTGTCGCAGGAGAAAATCATGGAGGACGTCGTCGTCATCGGATCAGGAAAGATCGGCTCCACAATGGCTCGGCTGCTTGCAGATACCGGGGACTACAATGTCACTGTCGTTGACCGCAGTGCCGAACAATTAGCAGAGATTCAAACCGGCTCCGCGCTTTCGACGGCGAACCTCGACATCGCCGACGAAGCAGCCTTGGCTGCGCAATTGTCCGGCAAGTTTGCGGTTTTAAACGCGGCGCCTTTCCTGCTTACAGTTGCCATCGCCACTGCCGCTGCCAAAGCCGGGGTGCATTATCTCGACCTCACGGAAGATCTAGAATCCACTCGGCAGGTAAAGCGGATCGCCAAGACAGCCAAGACCGCATTCATTCCACAATGCGGGCTGGCGCCAGGTTTCATCTCTATAGTGGCGAGTGATCTTGCGGGCAAGTTCGACAACCTCGATAGCGTGCGGCTGCGCGTCGGTGCGCTTCCGCGGTTTCCGAGCAACGCCCTGAACTACAACTTCACCTGGAACACTGACGGGGTCATCAACGAGTACATCCAGCCCTGCGAGGCCGTGGTCAATGGCGAGCTCGTTGAAGTGCCAGCACTGGAGGAGCGCGAAGAATTCTCGCTCGATGGCGCCACCTATGAGGCCTTCAACACCTCCGGCGGCCTCGGGACGCTCTGTGAAACCCTAAAGGGCAAGGTCAACACGCTTAACTACCGGACCATACGCTATCCCGGTCATGCCGCTATTATGAAGGCGCTTTTGCACGACCTGAAGCTACGAGATCGCCGTGATGTGCTGAAGGACATACTCGAACACGCGCTGCCGACCACGCTACAGGACGTTGTGATTGTTTTCGTGACCGTAGCCGGGCGCAGAAACGGCCGCTTGATCCAGGAGACCTACGCGAACAAGATTTACAACACGCAGATTGACGGGCGCATCACGAGCGCGATCCAGATTACGACGGCTTCCAGCATCTGCTCGGTACTCGATTTGCTTGCCGGTGGGAGTATCCCCGCTCAGGGCTTCATTCGCCAGGAAGACATCCCACTCGACGCGTTTCTGCAGAACCGCTTCGGCGCTTATTATCGACAGAGAGACACGGTAAAGAGCCATGGTGCCACGGTTGCCACATGAGCAGGCGTTTCCCGTGGCTTTTCCGATGGTCGATCGGCCGCCGTTCCGTGACCGGCCAGTTTCGGAACGCGACAAGGTTCCCCAATGAAGCGATGTGATCGGAAGCTCAATTGAAAATTTCTTTGCAATAGCCTGCCACCGCCGTCCCGGTCGCTACGCGGGCGCGACTTTCGCGCGGCGCATCTTGCCGGTTCTCCTCCCCACCAGCGGGCGCTTTCAAGCCGCAGGAGAGGGAGTTGCCGATCAGCGCGTCAGCGGTATGGGGCGGCCCTCCCACCGTCCAGGGCTTGGGAGCTTTACCCCCAGGAGTTGCTGAATCATTCCACCATGCGGCCCCGAGGAAGGTCGATCTGCATCCTCGGCCCACTCCTGTTGCCGATTCGGCCTATCCCCTCCAGGAAGGTGCGTAGGAGTTTGGCTCTTCCGCCGGGACGCACGAGGAATGGCCGGCGTTGATCCTCCGCGCCAAGCTATGTCAGTTGGGAGAGAGCGGAGGCGATCCGCAAGATGGTGACCAACAAAAATGCCGACGAGCGGCATTCGGGGCGCCGAAAACATGGACATGCGCTGCTCTCCGGGCTTGTCCGTTTGCCGGCGCTGCGGCCGCAAGCTCACGGTGCGATACACGGGCGCCAAGCACACCATTCCGCTCTATTGAGGGGCTGCTCGAAAACAGGGAGCCGCGCTGCGTCGCCTCCGGCGGATTGCGCGTCGATGATGTAAATCGAGGAAGCACTCCTGCGTCGCGTCGACCCGGGCCCGATCGCTCCCGCGACCGGAGCCGAGACGCAGGCAGCAAGCCCACCGCGAACAAGTTCGGGATGCCCTCAATTGCGATCTGGAGGCTGGGCACTATGCGCCGCCGACCGGGGTTTTCGGCAATATAACATAACGCCGATCCCGAAACCGGCGGTTCATTGCAGAGCTGGAGATGCGATGGAAACTGCCCTCTCGCTTGTTGGTGAGATCGAAAGCAAGATCGCCGCGAATGATGTGGCAACGCCGAATCCCTCACCTTCGTTGGCAGCGGACATCGCAGCGCTGGCCACGAACCTTCAGGCAGGTGGTCGGCGCCGACGAAGATGCCAGGGTCAAAAAAGCGGTATCGGGCGCACCGTCATTCCATTAGGTGCATTGCCTCAAGCAAAAAAATGTTACCAGAGTGTCGCTGTCCCGAAAGGGAAGGACAAGTCGTGCCATCCCTTTGGGGGATGGCAGGGCGGATCAGTATGGCGACGCGATCGGAAATGCTAAACAGGGGAACGTGCTTTTGTTTGCTGGGATCCGCGCCGCGCAGGAAGAGCTTGGGCCGCGGATTGATCGTTGCGCCCTGAATGCGAGGATTGAGGAGCCAGTCGTTATCGACCCCCAGCCCTTCGCTGCCAACCTGAAGACAGCCTAGAAGGATGGGGAGACACGACCAACGCATCGGCGGCCGTATCGACGGACTAAACCCTGGCCGAAAAGACCTAGCAGGTACGAGCCCTTCGAGGCGAAGATCAAGGAATTGGCTGAAGGAAGAGCGAGCCCTCTCGGCAGTAAGCATGCTGCAACGCCTGACAGAGATCGATCCGGCCGGCTTCCAAGAAAGGAACATCAGGATGGTGCAACGGCTTGTGAAGGCCCGGTTGATCATGCTCGACGGGGGATGAACGAAAAGCTCGCCCGTATCATCGGCCGCCGCGCCGATCGGTGATACGGGCACTTTCGAAGCCACAGTACTCGGTAACACTATCCAGTGAGGCAATAGGAGGAGTCAAATTCTCGCTTCGCTTGACACCTCAGAAAGCCGAACACTTATTGCAACTCTCGGGCGCGTCCGGCGCCATTCCCGGTTTCTTGTGAGTTGCTGTTGCGCACCATCACTTCTGCGACACTGAAGGTGTGCTTCCCTTGCCGCGAGATCAGGCGAGCGTCGATGTTGGGAAAGATAAAGAACGGCAGCGAAATCCTGTCGGTCGAACCATTGTGTGCGACCTGATGCGGCGTACTCTTGAATCGGTCCTCGCTCAAGACCTGAAGCATGTCGCCTAAATTGACTACTAGACTGTCGGGCAGGCTCGGCACCGGGGTCCATCGCTCTTGGAACCACACCTGCAAGGAGCGCGTAGGGAGTTCTTCCTGCAGTAGTAGCGTGAAGAAGCCAGTGTCGGTATGCTTGCCGGCCACGCCGCCGCTAGCTGGATACCGGTTCACCCGTTGCAGGACTGTTGGCGGGCTGAAATAGCGTTGGAACCAGCCCTGTTCCATATCGAGCAGGTCGGCAAGCGCGCTTCCGAGCTGCGGGACAACCCCGTCAAGCACAGTAGCCTGCAAAGCAAGCAGGCTTCGCGCGAAACCAGGAGCCAAGGCGTCATCCGGGAAGCGCGTGAGTCCGGCAAATGGACGCCGGTCGTCTTCGTCCTCTGTTCCGAGGTCAAACAGTTCCTTTCGATCGGGGCCAGCCTCGGGATGCAGCACCTCGCCGTGCATCGGAATGTATCCACGGGCAATAGGGGGATACACATCTTGGGCGGCGGGACCATAGCGTTCCTTGACCGACTGTGGCAATTTGAAGAACCGCCGGGAAGCGTCGATCGCTGCTGCGATCTGTTCTTTCGGGATTCCGTGCTCGATAAGGTAAAAGAACCCGTACTGCTCGCAGGCCACGCGTAAGTGCTGTTGCTCTTCACGTCGCGTTGCATCGGCTGACAGTTTCGCCAGTGAGATTTGCGGTAATGTGGTCATAGTCGCTCCTTCGTTGGTGCTTTGCCCCTGTGGGGCTTCTGGAAAATCTTGTAGTCCACATTGTTGATCGCGAGGTACCTGCCGTCGTCCAGACAGTGTGCTGACATAGGAACGGCCGTATGTTGCGGCTCATCTCGTCATCCAAGGATGTGGCCGCCCCATAGGAGCACTAACGCTGATAGTTCGGTCGGGCGCGCGACACGAGCCATTTCGCGCAGCCAATCCGGCTCGGGCATGCCCGAACTGAAGACACCCCTGCAGACCGTCAGGTGATAGTTCGCCTGGTGTATTAGGGGAGCGACTCATGAGTTCGACATTGCCTTGGATATGGCGGGAACGCGGGTTTGTCGGCCCTATCGGGGCATCTCTCGTCACGGCGATTCCTATCGATTAAATTAGACATGGAGTTCTCTTCACAGGTAAGACCACGGGATGCTGTATATGTTTTGCATGAACCTTATCACCAGATATACATAGCATCGTGCGCGAGTGCCATATAAGTTAAATTAAAAATTTGTTGATCGATATTGCAATTCTCTAGCTTTGATTAAGATTTTAATACATGAAGATTTCATAATTGCTCGATCTCAGCAGGTGACATGGAGGACCCTTCCGTTGGCTTTGTCGACGAACTCAAGCGGCAAGTGCGGCGCCATGGCCTCGCTCGGCCCGATCCCGCGCAAGGCCCCGACCTGGCCAGACACCTCATGACACGCTGCGCACCGACACGCTCGCACCGTCCATCCCGGCGTCTGCTACAGTCGCCGAAGGGCCTTTGCGCGCCGCTAGTCAAAGTCGCAGCCTGGCTGTCGCCAGCAACGCTGCACCTCAGCGTCAACGACCCAATGGCGCCGTCTCTCGCGTCGCAGATGGTCCTGCATCGCGACGACGGGCGACCGCCCAAGAGCGATCGGCGAGCCCGCTCCGGCGCCTCGGACACACTGTCGAGCCCTAAATCCCCATAGCCCCGCCCGCCATCCCGCGGTTCAGTTCAATCAGGCTTCAATGTAGTCGCGACCCGTGCGAGCCCGTACCATCGCGCCCGCGACCACACAGAACCCTCCAGATTCAACGCTGATTTTTGGAGGTCAGCGATGGACTGCGATGCGCTTCGAGACGATCTGTGGGATCGGATCAAAGGGTTGTGCCCGGAAGAACGAAAGGCAAATTCGATCCTCGCACGAACAACTCACGGTTTTTGGATGCGCTGTTGTGGATGGCGCGTTCGGGCGGCCGCTGGCGCGACCTGCCAGAAAGGCTTGGCGACCACGCCGGAAGTGAAGCGGCGCTATTATCGCTGGATTGAGATGGGTGTGCTCGACGACATGCTTGCGGTCCTGGCACGCGAAGCTGATCTGGAATGGCTGATGATAGACTCGACCATCGTGCGGGCGCATCAGAATTGGCGCCGGCGCTAGATGTTTGATCCCAGGCTTTGATGGGGCATCCTTGTCTTCCGAATCAAGGGATGCGCTATGGGCCAGGTTCTCCATGGGAGCGCCACGACGACTGAGGCAGTCCGTCGAGCGATACAGCATAGTCAAGAGAGCCTGAGGGCACTGGCCAAGCGCTACGGGATTAACCAGAAGACCGTCGCCAAATGGCGGGAGCGGACCTCGGTGGCCGATCTGCCGACCGGTCCGAGAGAGCCGAGGTCGACCGTGCTCTCGCCCGAGGAGGAAGCTGTCATCGTTGCCTTCCGGCGCTACACTCTGTTGCCGCTCGATGACTGCCTCTATGCCTTACAGCCTCCCGCATCTGACGCGCTCGTCACTGCATCGTTGTCTTCAACGCCACGGCATCAGCCGCCTGCCGGACGTTGAAGGCGACAAGCCGGCAAAGAAGAAGTTCAAGAGCTATCCGATCGGCTACTTCCACATCGACGTCGCCGAGGTGCGCACCGAACAAGGTAGGCTGCACATGTTCGTCGCCCTCGACCGCACCTCGAAGTTCGCCTTCGTCGAACTGCACGAGAAGGCCACCACCGCCGTATCGAGAGACTTGCTCCCGGCCTTGAGTTCCACATCGCGCAGCTTCTTGGCATGCAGGGAGGGTCGAGCCCACGCGTAACTCTCGCCCTTCATCAACAGATGCCAGATCACG
>NZ_JAMYUP010000098.1:0-12682 GCF_040323155.1 Mesorhizobium sp. M0060 | reverse complement strand
TCTCCTATGCATGAGGCTCTGCGCCGGCCAGCCGGCTTAACCCTCGTACCGTTGCATATCGGATGACGGGCCGCCCTCAGGCCCAGCAATCATAGGGACTAGCCGGTTCGAACCAGAATTGCCCGCGCGCTTCGGTCATGAGGTGCTTCAGCGCAAAGCTCGGATCACTCACCCGATAGGCGAAGTAGGAGGGCCGGTCGTAGTGCGTCAGGCCCTCGTTCGCGGTGCTGCCGTCCGCCAGATGAACGACCCGGTGGGAGCCGGGACGATCCCACGGACCCGAAATGTCCGAGGTCGACGCAACACCGGGCACCATCCCGTAGCCCGTCAGGATCTTAGGCAGGACGTCTTCGGCCGCAACGAAGTCGAAGACGTCCTGGATCGCGTGCGAGATGAACACCTCTCGCGTGACCGCCACTTTCAGCCGTGCGGCGCGGTGAAGATCAGTATCGTCCGTCATGACATTTCTCCCGAATGGTGTGGCCCTAGAGGTAACAGCACTGCAATGGGCGGCAGCCTGCGTTTTTGAACAGACCGTCCGCCCCTGAGACACGAACGAAGCCCTGAATAGGAAGCTCGAGGCTTCGGCGCCTTGCGCAGTCGCGGCTCGGTTTTCGCGCCTCTACTTGAGGAACGGGTTGATCGCCGCCAAAGTATCGTCGAAGCGGTCCTCAGCCTCGGCATTGCGCATGAAGTCGACGCCTTCTACCAAGATCTCGCGCGGCGTGGGCGTCTGTTGGAAGAGCGCGATGACCTGATCGGCGAACGTGTCGAGCGGCATGAAGCGCTCGTTCGTCTTCTGGCCGGGGGTCAGGTCCGTTTGCACGGCGGGCGGAACCAGCTCGATGACCTCGATCTTGCCCTTTAGGACGGCACGGAGGGATTCCGTGTAGCTGTGGATGGCAGCCTTGATCGCCGAATAGGTCGGGGCGATCACCAGCGGCACGAAGGCGAGACCCGAGCTGATATTGACGATGACCGCATTGGGCTGGCGGCCCAGATGCTCGATCAGCGCATTGGTCACCCGAATGGGGCCGAGCAGATTGCTGGTGATGGAGGCCTCCGCATCGCTCAGATCGCGGAATTTATCGAGCGGCCCTTCCATGCGCATGATGCCGGCGCTGTTGAACAGCACGTTGACGCTTGGAAAATCGGTGACGAGCTTCTCGGCAAAAGCCGCGACGCTAGCGGCATCGTCCATATCGAGCGTCAGAGCGTGGATATTCGGCCGATCGCCGATCGCCTTCTCCAACGTTTCGATCCGTCGGCCCGCGATGATTACGGTGTTGCCGAGGTCGTGAAAGCGGTGAGCGAGCGCCTCGCCGATCCCCGTTCCACCGCCGGTGATGAGGATGGTGTTTCCGGTCGTCTGCATGGGATTAATCCTTCTGGGTTTGTACGTTTCAAAACAGGTTGTGGGGGCGGCTCTTGCGTGGATGTCGCTGGTGGCGGAACGCGTGGGGACGTGGTCCCGCTGTTCAGTTGTCGAGGGTCAGAGCTTGCCGTCCGCGAGCATCTCGCGGATGCGCTTCAGCGTGGATAGCAGGGCGCTTTCGCATCGCGCGCCTTCAGCTCAAGGCCTTTCCAGGCTTGCTCACGGGTGAGCTTGGTTTCGCCGTCCGGGTTCACCGGAACGGTGGCGGTCGAATAGATCATGGTTTGTCTCCTTGAATGGGGATGCCGTAGCCCGCGGCGATCAAGCCGTGATCTGGGCGGCGTAATCGCGATAGGAGCGCAGCGGACGGCCCAGCAGGGTAGTCAGCCGATCGACATCGCCGGCGTCCGGGACCATGCCGTCTGTGAGGAAGCGCTCGGCCATCAGGCGCATGTCGAGCGCCATCCAGCTCGGCATGAACTGCCGCAGGTTCTGCTCGAACGCCGCGGTGTCATCGCCCGGGTAGACGATCGGGCGCCCGAGGACGTCCGTCCAGATCGTTGCGGCATCGGCGCCCGTCAGCGTGTCCGGGCCGACCAGGTTGATGCGGTTGAGCGGCAGCGGCGTGGCAGACTGCTCGCGGCGGATCAGCTCGATCGCGGCGATCTCGCCGACGTCGCGCGCGTCGATCATGGCGAGGCCCTTGTTACCGATCGGCATGGGGTAGATGCCGTAGACGCTCACCACGTCCTTGATCGTGATGTCGTTGTCCATGAAGTAGGCCGGGCGCAGGATGGTGGCGTTGAGGCCCATCTGTTCGACCATCCGCTCGACGCCGAACTTGCCTGCGAAGTGCGGCACGTTCACGTACACGTCGCTGTGGATCACCGAGAGGTATACGATCCGCTCGATCTTGACCTGGCGGGCAACGGCCAGCGCGACCAGCGCCTGGGTGTATTCGTCTGCCACTACTGCGTTCAGCAGGAACAGCGTGGACACGCCCGAGAAGGCGCTGCGCAGCGCGTCGACGTCGAGCAGGTCGCCTTGGACGACGTCGACGCTGGCCGGGAAACTCGCCTTGGACGGGTCGCGGACCAGAGCGCGCACATCGGCGCCACGGTTCACGAGTTGTTCGACGACGTTGCGGCCGACATTGCCGGTCGCGCCGGTTACGAGGATGGTCATGGGGATCACTCCGATTTGGGGGCAAAAGACACCCTGTAAATTAGTGATCCACATTCATGGCAATAGACGTTATATTTGGACAGACCGTCTCACGAGTGGAACAAATGGATCTACTTGCTCTCGCTGACTTTAACCTTGTTGCCCGGCACGGCGGGTTCGGACGGGCCGCGCGGGCCGCAGCGCGTCCGAAAGCAACCCTGTCCCGGCGTGTCGCGGAACTGGAAGCCAGCCTCAACCTGCGCCTGTTCGAGCGCGGGGGTCGCGCGCTGAAGCTCACCGAGGAAGGACGGGCGCTCTACGAGCGGACGGGGGCGCTGCTTACCGAGCTCGACGAAACCGCGGCGGCGATCGCCTCGGGTGGGGACCGGCCGCAAGGCCGATTGCGCATCAGTGCACCACTGCTCTTCTCGCAGATTGCAATGGGAAAGCTCGCCGCTGAGTTCGCGGTCAAATACCCAGAAGTGAGGCTGGAAATCACGACCGAAGATCGAGCAGTCGACATGGTAGAGGAAACGTACGACTTGGTGATCCGGGTCAATCCGGAGCCAGATGAAAGTCTTGTCGGACGCATCTTTTTGCGCGACCGGCTGGTGGCTGTGGCGAGTCCGGCCGTGACGCGGCCAAGGGGTAATGTGGTTGTCCCGGCCGTGGTGCGCGGCGCGGGCGATCAGAGTGCTGTCTGGGATTTGACGACATCAGCGGGAAGATCGCGCGTCGCTGTGGATACGATCCTGCGCCTGTCATCAATGATCATGGTGCGCGATGCGGTTCGCGTTGGCGCCGGCGCCGCTCGCCTTCCAATTTCACTCGTAAGTCACGACTTGGCTGCTGGCACACTCGTGCACTGGGGTGATGTGGACGGACCAGAAATAGCCCTATGGACGCTCTATCCGTCACGGCGGCTTTTGAGCGCTCGCGTGTCGGCTTTCCTCGAGCATTTGAAGGAAGCTTTTCCGAAGGGAACGCCTGACGAACTGGCGGCCTATATCGGGGCATAAGGCGGCTAACCCTGCCGACGGTCTACGGCACTTGGTGAAACCGCGAAGCAAAGGGGTTCTTGGGAAACTAAGATTTAGGTGACTCGTTGCACCGTTCCGGCGAGTGGCCGTCATTGTTCAAGCGATTAAGCAACGCTTGTATGGCCGGAATGATCACAAACACCATTGCCAGCACGATGACCGGCACGATCACAAGATGGCGCTGCCATATCGGCCAGTTCTCGGCCGACCCCTGCATCAGGTAACTTAGCGCTGTCACAAGTGGATAGACAGCCGCGAACACCAATACGCAGAAGATCAATCGCCAATTTTATACGAATATAACATGCGGGACTCCGTGATTTCTGACCGGAAGCCAGCGTCGTCAGTAATCTGCACTCGGACGTGCCCGAAAGCGGTCGTACCAAGCGTCGAGACGCGGATGAGAATTTCCGAATAGCAGGTCGAACCTCTCGCGTGCTGTCTGAAAGATCGTGAAAGTCGTAAAGTCCGCGATCGTCGGCTCAGCACCAGCTAGGAAAGCGTTCTCCCCGATCTCCTTCTCCAGCACATCGAGAAGTTCCGATACATAGCGATGCGTGCGATCCGCCATCTCCTGGGAAGGAACCGGCTCTTTTGCTGGAAAGGCGTCGGTCCGGTTCCAGAGCCACAACTGACCGCGCGCAATCAGATCATTGCCAAGCCGTTCAAGAGACCGCACCCGTGCACGGGACAGCGGGTCCGAGCCAATCATCGGCCTGTCGGGATAGAGTTCCTCCAGATACTCGACGATCGCCGCCGACTCTGTGATCGCAAGACCTGAGTCGGTCACCAGGATCGGGGCCCGGCCCGCCGGGTTGATGTTCACGTAACGGGCGGAGCGGTGTTCACCGTTCGCATAATCGAGTTCGTAGCGCGGGACGTCGATCCCCTTTTCCGCCAGGTAAATGATGACCCGTCGAGGGTTTGTACCCTTCCGAAACTGATACAGCAGCATTGTTCCAACCATCTCGCAGTTCGATGGTTACGAATGTATACTGTTGCAGAAGCCCGCGGAAGACAGCACATTTCTGTACTTGGGGCACACGGAGGATACTTATGGTCAACACAATCCATGGTCGCAACTACGAGGAAACAGAGCTAGGACCGCGGCTGAAGCCCTGCGCGCCCCACAGCGTATGTTGACCGTGACGCTCCGAAACTTGGAGAGGGATGGTTTCCTTGTCCGACACTACTTTCCGGAGGTTCCACCGCGCGTTGAGTACGAGCTTACCGACATGGGCTCGAGCCTGTTGCCAGCCTTGGAGGGCTTCACCAGCTGGATAAGGGAGCACTGGCCTCTCATCGAAGACGCACGCCGCACCTTCGATGAAGAACATCATCCTCGGGCAGCAGGGAGTTAGTTCGGAAGCCCCACGGCCCGCCAACACATCCCTCAAATCGACCTGTCCAAGCCGGCAAGGAAGGGCGAACTCCGCCAACCTAATCGCCGGCCTTGGCTGGGAACATATGCCATTGCCGATCGTCGCTGATGAACTCGTAGCGGAACAGCTTGTTCAGATCCTGCTGGAAGGACCTAGACGCGGCCTTTTATCGATGCAGGCCATTTACAAGGCCGACAGCCTTCCTGGTCGGGCCGCTCGTTGGTTGCTTGACCGCATCCGCTCCCCTGCGAACATGCGGTTGCGCGAATGGGCCGGGCTGAGAGCGTAGCGTCTACATTGAAATTTGCAGTTTGACGCAGCGCGATGAGGGCTCCGATTCCGGCCCACGAAATCCTCATGCTCGGACAGTCAAGGCCTCAGACTTGCGCCAGGCCACCATCGACGAACACCTCGCCGCCAGTCATGAAGCTGCTGTCCGACGACGCTAGAAACGCGGCGACCGCTCCCGTCTCCGACGGGTCGCCCATGCGGCCGAGCACGGTCGACGCGCCCATCGCGGCAATCCCTTCCTCACCCAAGACTTCGAGCGCCAGCTCGGTCGTGGTCGGCCCGGGGACAGCACATTAATACGGATGCCCGTGCCGCGCAGATCCAGCGCCCAGCTACGGGCCAGATTGCGGATCGCGGCCTTGGTCGCGCTGTAGATACTGAACGCCGGCGTCCCCATCACCCCCGTGCTGGAGCCGGTCAGAATGATCGACGCCCCATCAGTCATCAGCGGCAGGGCCTTCTGCACGGTAAAGATCGTCCCCTTCACATTGATGTCGAAGATCTGGTCGTAGTGCTTGAGCGTAATTTCGCCGAGCGATGCGAACGAGCCGGTCCCGGCGTTGGCAAACAGGATGTCGAGACTGCCGCGTTCGGCCTTCACCGTCTCGTACAGCCGGTCGAGGTCGGACAAATCGGTAACCGAGCCCTGAACGGCGCGCACCGAGGACCCTAACTGCGCCACGGCAGCGTCGAGCGTCTCCTGCCGTCGTCCGAAGATGTAGACGAACGCGCCTTCGTCGATGAACCGCTTGGCAGCCCCGAGTCCGATGCCGCTTCCGCCGCCCGTTATCACTGCCGTCTTACCTTGTAGCCTGCTCATGGTGTGCTCCTTCATTGAGGTTGCACTAAGCTGGCGGCACACCCACCTATTGACAAGTATGCACCTTTTGGTAAGTATCTAGAAATGTCATCAGATCGTTCGGAACCGACCTTGCCGCCAGCGCGCGCTGTGCCGCCGGCCCAGACCTGCACCCCGACGCTGCCCGGCTTCACCTGCGGTCTCGACGCGACGCTGCGGGTCATCGCCGGCAAGTGGAAGCCACTGATCCTGTACTTCGTCGCCCAAGACGGCCCGACCCGCTACGGCGAGCTGCGGCGAGCCGTGCGCGACGTCAGCGACAAGATGCTGATCCAGCAACTCAAAGAGTTGGAGGCCGACGGTCTTGTGAAGCGGACTGATTACAGAGAGATCCCACCGCGGGTGGACTACAGCCTCACTCCGCTGGGCAGGAGCCTTGCCGAGGCGCTGGTGCCGCTTTGCTCCTGGGGCACGGAAAACATGGCCGAGGTCACGCGCGTCTTTGCCCAGCGCGAATCCTGGACCAGGAATAAAGGGTAAGCTGACGGTTCCGAGGGCGCTCGCGGCGTCGGCTCTCCATAGGGTTTGTTTGCGCTGCCTCGAACGCCTTGCGCCAACGTCAGACCAAGCACGGCGCTCGAGGGACACCGGTGCTGTTGTCCGTCTCTAAATCAAATCTGCTCGTTCTGAAGAGGTGGTGCGGGTGGTCGGAATCGAACCGACTCCTTGCGGAACCGGATTTTGAATCCAGCCGTCTACCAATTCCACCACACCCGCATGCAACCACCACCTATTTTCGACTTCAGCTTCCACTAGCGCAGCGAAAGGTCTGTGCTGGCATGTTAGGCTGACTTGCCAAGAGCTTTCAGGCAAAATCGAATCTGCTCGCGCAAGCCCACTTCGGTATCCTCCCCGTGTTCGAGGCAGTGCTCAATCAGAATTGGGTGGAGGAACGGCGCGAACGCGGTGTGGACGGCACGCGCCGCCCCAGCGGAATCATCGACTTTGAATTCGCTCGATTCGATGCCCTCGCGGATGATGACCCCTAAAGTCGTTACCATGCGCTCGATATGCACCTTGATGATCGCCCAGTTCTCCTGCATGGCGGCGACAATCAGGTCGTGCATGCGCTTTTCCTTGACCAGCGTCATCTTCTTGTGGTGGTGAACGGCGGTCAGTAGCTGGCCGAGTTTCTCCCCGGCCGGCGCGTTCGTGTGTGCGATTGCGAGGGCGATGTCAGCTACCTCGTTCACAACTCGCCCGCAGATGGATTCTTTGATTGCGTCCCTGGAGGGGAAGAAACGGTAGACATTTGCCGTGCTCATGCCGAGTTCGGAGGCGATGTCGGCCACCGACGTCTTATGGTAGCCGATGCGGCGAAAGTGCTCTTCCGCCACCTCCAGGATGCGCGCGCGCACCTCGTCGGGATCGGTTCGCGTTCGGACCGGACGATTCATGGACATCTCCTGAGCTGATGAATCCAACCCGCCGGGCTCGCGTGTCCGATCATCGGTAGGTAAGATCGTACGGCTGGCCTTGCCTATGTGAGGCAAAGCCAGCGGGCGAGTACTTGAATCGTCTCCTCCGACAACGGAGCCCTACTCGGCCGCCATTGCTGGTTGCAATTCCGGTTCCTTCGTCGAATCCTCATGGGACTCATCCGCAGTCGGCTTGATCCGGAACCACGCTACATAGAGTGCTGGAAGGAACAGCAGGATCAGCACCGTGCCGGCCGCCGTGCCGCCGATCAGCGTGTAGGCCATCGATCCCCAGAAGACCGAGTGCGTGAGGGGGATGAAGGCCAGCACGGCGGCAAGTGCGGTCAGGATCACCGGCCTCGTGCGTTGCACCGTGGCCTCGATGACGGCGTGATAGTCGTCAAGGCCGGCAGCACGGTTCTCCTTGATCTGTTCCGTCAGGATCAGCGTATTGCGCATCAGGATGCCAGCCAGTCCTATCAGGCCCAAAATGGCGTTGAATCCGAAGGGCTGGTTGAAGGTGAGCAAAATGGGCACGACGCCGACAAGACCGAGCGGCGCCGTCAGCACGACCATCGCCATCGTCGAGAAGGATCGCACCTGCAGTATGATGACGATCAGCATGGCGGCGATCATGGCTGGGAAGACTTTACCCAGCGCGGTGTTGGCCTTGATCGCCTCCTCGATCGATCCACCCAGTTCGATGCGATAGCCGGCCGGAAGGGATGCGATCAGCGGCTGAAGGGCGGTCATGATCTGCTTGGAGACCTCCGGAGGCTGGGTTGCCTCGTTGATGTCCGAGCGGATCGTGATGACGGGTGTGCGATCGCGGCGCTTCAGGATCGGCTCTTCCAAGCGGACTTCCGAGTGACCGATCTGGTCAAGTGGAATCTGGCGGCCATCCCGGCTCATCAGCGAGAAATCCGCCAGACGCGACGGATCCAGCCGCTCGCCGCCGGCGCTGCGTGCCACGATGGGGACATTGCGAATGTCCTCGCGGACCTGCGTGACGGGGATACCGGTGAGCAGGAACTGCAGCTGCTGGCCCACCTCCGCCGGCGACAGCCCGATGAGGTTGAGTCGATCCTGATCCGGGATGAAGCGTAGTACGGGCGTGCGATTTCCCCAGTCGCGGTTGGCCTGCCGCACGTCCGGAACGCCTCGCATGATATCGAGGGCTTTTTCAGAGATGGCGTATAGTTGCGCGGGATCAGGTCCCATGACCCGGAACTCGACCGGGAACGGCGTGTAGGGGCCGAACACAAGCTGCGTAACGCGGATATAGGCCTCGGGCGCAAGCCCTTGTGACACCGCCGCACGGAGTCGCTGCTTCAAAGCCTCGCGTGCCTCCGCGTCCGGTGTCAGCACGACAATCTTGGCAAAGGCAGGATCAGGCAGTTCCGGCGCCATCGCGAAGAAAAAGCGGGGAGCGCCCTGACCGACGTAGCTCGTCACGATCTTGGCCTCGGGTTGGTCGCCAAGCCAGTGCTCCAGCTTCTCCACCGTGGCGGTCGTCGTCTCGATGCTGGTGCCTTCCGGCAGGCGAACCTCGATCAGCACTTCGGGGCGGTCGGATGTCGGGAAGAACTGCTGCTTGAGCGCGCCCATGCCGACAACCGAAAGCGCGAAAACGATGCCGACGACACCGCAGGTTACGAACTTGTGGCGCACTGCAAAGGTGATGAGCCGGCGAAGGCGCCGGTAGTTCGGTGTGTCGTATATGGCGTGGACGCCGCCTTCGACCGCTTTGATCGCGGGCAGCATCTTGACGCCTAGATACGGCGTGAAGACCACAGCGACGATCCAGGAGACGATGAGGGCGAAGCCTACGACCCAGAAGATGTTGCCGGCGTATTCGCCGGCCGTCGAACGCGCGAAGCCCACCGGCAGGAAGCCAGCGATCGTCACGAGCGTGCCTGACAGCATCGGCGCCGCGGTATGGCTCCACGCATAGGCCGCCGCCTTGATGCGGTCCATGCCCTCTTCCATCTTCACCACCATCACCTCGATGGCGATGATGGCGTCGTCCACGAGAAGGCCGAGCGCCAGGATGAGGGCGCCGAGCGTGATGCGGTCGAAGAACCGGCCGGTTTCCAGCATGATGAGGAACACCACGGCGAGCGTCAGGGGGACGGCGGCAGCCACGACGATGCCGACGCGCCACCCGAGGCTGAGCAAGCTCACCAGGAGCACCACACCGAGCGCCATAGCGAATTTGAGCATGAACTCGTTGACCGACGAGTCGATGTTCACGGCTTGGTCGCTGACCTTGGCCAGCGTCATCCCGAGCGGCAGCGTCTGTGCGATAGAAGCGGACCTCTCCTCCAGCGCCTTGCCGAGTTCAAGACCATTCCAGCCCTCCTGCATCACCGCCCCGAGCATGATGGTCGGCTCGCCCTGATGCCGGATGACGTAGGTGGGGGGATCCTCGTAGCCGCGGCGGACCTCGGCGATGTCGGAGAGCTTCAGCGTCCGTCCCGCGGCGACGATCGGCGTGTCGGCGATCGCCTGGACACTGTCATAGGCGCCGTCGACCCGGATGAAGACCTGCGGCCCCTGAGTGTCGATCGAGCCGGCCGGTGTGACGGTGTTCTGCCGTTGCAAGGCGGCAACGATATCCTGGGCCGACACACCGAGGGTGGCCAGTTTGGCGTAGGAAAACTCGACGAATATCTGTTCGGGACGTTCGCCGAGGATGTTGATCTTCTTGACGCCGGGCACGTGCAGGAGGTCCTGGCGAATGGTCTCGGCTTGCCTGGCGAGTTCCCGCATCGGCATGCCTTGAGCCTTCAACGCATAAAGGGCGAAACTGACGTCCGAATATTCGTCGTTGACGAAGGGACCGAGCACGCCGGGCGGCAGGTTGCGGGCTTCATCCCCGAGCTTCTTGCGGGCCTGGTAGAACTCCTCCTGCACGCTGGATGGCGGTGTGCTGTCCTTCAGCGTAACCGTCAAATACGCATAGCCTGGTCGTGTCGTCGTCTCGACCCGGTCATACCAGGTCAGCTCCTGAAGCCGCTTCTCCAGCGGTTCGGCGACGAGGTCCTGCATCTCGCGCGCCGTCGCGCCCGGCCATACGGTCGTGACCGTGAGGGTCTTGATCGTGAAGGAAGGATCCTCAGCCCGCCCAAGCATGAGGAAGGCGTGGGCGCCGGCCGCGACCAGCAGGATGATGAAGAAAAGGGTGACGGCCCGTTCGCGAACGGCGATCGCGGAAAAATTGAGGTTCATCGTCAGTTGCTCCCGCTCTCGGAAGCAGTCCTGACGCGGGCCCCCTCCTTCAGGAGATGAGCGCCGAGCGAAACAATCGATTGATCCGAACTCAGTCCGGAGACCACGGCGGTTTCGCTGGTCACACGAACAAGGTTGACGGGCCGAAAGTGTACGGTCGAGGTAGCTCGATCCAGGGCCCAGACGCCGGTCTTGCTGCCGTCATCGAGCACGGCTCCCAGCGGGACCTGGACTTCCGGCTGGCTGGCCTGGCTTGCAATCCGGATGGTGACGGTCGCGCCAAGCGGTGCTGCCGCGGCCTCGCCGTCGAGCACGTAGCGGGCCTCGTAGGTACGGGTCTGGGGATCGGCGGCATCCGACAACTGCCGCAGATGCGCTGTATAGCGTCCAGCGGCGCCGTACACGCCGGCCTCGGCCGCCGAGCCAATCGCCGGCCGGATCGTTTCGGGAAGCGCGACCACAGCTTCACGGGGGCCGGCCTGGGCGATCCGAACCACTGTCTGGCCGGCGGAAACGACCTGTCCCGGCTCGCCGAGCGTTTCGACCACCGTCCCATCCGCGTCCGCCACCAGGACGGAATAGGCCGCTTCGTTCTCCGCGACTTTCGCTTCCGCTTCTGCGGCGGCGAGCTGTGCGGTCGCGGTATCCAGCGCGGCCTTCGCCTGCTCGTAGCGCTGCGGGGTTGCTGCCAATTCCTTCTTGACCAGAACGGCATAGCGCTTTTCGTCCGCGCTCGCCTGAACCAGCACAGCGCGTGCCGCGGCGACCGCGTTGCGCTTGGCGTGAGCGCAAGGGCCAGATCGGTCTCATCGATCCTCAGCAGCGGTTGACCCGCCTTGACCCGTTCACCGACATTCACCAGACGCTGAACGATCTTGCCGGGTACGCGAAAACCAAGATTGCTCTGCACCCGCGCGGCAATTGTGCCCGTGAAGCCGCGTTCGGATCCGGCCACCGGCACTGCTGTCACCAATCTGACGATCGGTGCTTCCTGCCTCGGGTCGCCCGCGGCGGATGCCGCCTGCGTGCGAATGGGAAGTGTGGCAAACGCGCCCACCCCTAACCCCGCGACCAGGATGCCCCCCAGCCCAATGACAAGTCGCTTTTTCATGCCCATCGCCTCATGTCGAAATAGATTGCGTTCGTACGCTATACATGCTATTGATTACGAACGCAATCTAAAAAGGAGATCGATGATGCGAGTTAGTCGCAGCCAGGCCGAGCAAAACCGGCAAAACGTGATCGATGTGGCAAGTCGCCTTTTTCGCGAGCACGGCTTCGATGGCATCGGCCTCAAGGATCTGATGAAGGGTGCCGGGCTGACCCAAGGCGCTTTCTACAAGCAGTTCGCATCCAAGGAGGACTTGGCTGCACAGGCATCTAGCCGGGCGATGGAACATGCGACCCGCAGATGGTTGGCTGCCATCGCGGCGAAACCTGAGGATCCGCTTGGCGCGGTGATCGACTTCTATCTCAGCAGGGGACATCGCGAAGAGAGGATGGAGGGCTGCCCGGTCGTGGCGCTCGGCTCGGATGCCGCCAGACAGGGCAATAAGGTGAAGGCGTCATTCGAAGCGGGGATCGGAGAATACCTCGGGATGCTTGGCCCCTGGATTGGCGAGGCCGACGTCGATGCGCCCAGCGGCAAGGCCATGGCCATTCTTTCGACGATGGTCGGTGCGGTGCTCCTCTCGCGGGCGGTCAACGACCCCGACCTCGCGCAGGCTTTTCTGGATGCCGCGACCGATCAGGTTCGCAAAGCAGTTGCGGCTTGAACGGCGTGGCCAGCGCGATCGACGCATCCATGCGATAGGACAACAGATGCGACGGATTGTTGTTACAGGCATGGGCGCGGTCACCCCGCTTGCCGCCAATGTCGAAGCGTCCTGGTCGCGTCTGCTGGCCGGTCGTTCGGGGCTTCG
>NZ_JAMYUP010000097.1:0-13670 GCF_040323155.1 Mesorhizobium sp. M0060 | reverse complement strand
GGGCTGGCCGGCGGCGTCGCCTACAAGGCCGCCAACACCGCCGATTCGATGATCGGCCACCGCACCCCGCGCCACGAGGCCTTCGGCTGGGCGGCGGCGCGCTTCGACGATTGGATCAACCTGCCGGCGTCGCGGCTGACGGCGCTGCTGATCGTGCTTGCCGCTTTCCTGGTCAAGGGCGCCGACGCCAGAGGCGCCTGGCACGCCGTGCGGCGCGATGCGAAGAAGCACCGCTCGCCCAATGCCGGCTGGCCGGAAGCGGCGATGGCCGGTGCGCTCGGCCTGGCGCTCGCCGGCCCGCGCTCCTATGACGGCGTCCTGGTCGATGACGCGTTGATGGGCGAAGGCGGCCGGCGCGACGACATCGAGAGCACCGACATCAGGCGGGCGCTGAAACTCTACCGGGTCGCCGACTTTCTGCTGATCGCGCTGTTCGGGATAATCTCGGCGCTCGTCATCCTGGCGTGACCTTCGCTTGAGATCGAGCGGAAACAAAAAACCCGCCAAGCGGCGGGTCGTCGGCGCGAATCAGCTCCATAGCTAAATTAGTAGCATAGGTGCCGGCACAAAGCAAGAACAAAGTTGCCCGTCAGCGCTGGACCCGGCTTCATTCCAGCTTGGTTTCCTCGCCCCACGAAGTGGGGAGAGGTGGCTCGGCGAAGCCGAGACGGAGAGGGGAACCGCGCTCTACGAAGCCCCCTCTCCGGCCGCTTCGCGGAGGGCGAGGAACCCAGGTCTTGAGAAGTCAGTGGGCAGCCTTGGCAAGCGTCATCCGAGTTGGACCTTCGTCCGAAATGTCCCGAGGCAACCCCTCAGAACTCGATCCCCTGCTGCGCCTTCACGCCGGCGGAGAAGTGGTGCTTCGTCACGCCCATCTCGGTGACCAGATCGGCCGCCTCGACCAATGCCGGCTTGGCGTTGCGGCCGGTGACGACGACGTGCAGGCCCTCGCGCCGGGCCTTCAGCGCCGCGACCACTTTTTCGAGGTCGAGATAGTCGTAGCGCAGCGCGATGTTCAGCTCGTCGAGCACCACAAGGCTGATCGACGGCTCGGCCATCAGTTCGAGCGCCCTCGCCCAGGCGGCCTCGGCCGCCGCGATGTCGCGCTTCAGGTCCTGCGTCTCCCAGGTGAAACCCTCGCCCATCGCGTGCCAGACAACGCGGTCGCCGAAGCAAGCAAAGGCGTCCTTCTCGCCGGTGTGCCATTTGCCCTTGATGAACTGGACGACGCCGACGCGCTTGCCGTAGCCGAGCATCCTGAGCGCCAGCCCGAAGGCGGCCGTGGTCTTGCCCTTGCCCGGCCCGGTGTTGACGATCAGCAGCCCCTTTTCGACCGTCTTGGCCGCGACCTCGGCATCCTGCACCGCCTTGCGCTTGGCCATCTTGGCGCGGTGGCGTTCCTCGTCCTTGGGATCGATGCCTTTGTCCCTGATATCAGCCATGTCATTTCACCTTGAGCGGCAGCCCCGCCACCATCAAAAGCACAGTGTCCGCGACCGCCGCGACGTCCTGGTTCAACCGGCCGGCGGCGTCGCGAAACTGTCTTGCCAGCGCATTGTCCGGCACGATACCTTGCCCGACTTCGTTGGAAACCACGAACCACGGTCCGCGCTGCCGTGACAGCACGTCCGCCAGTTTTTGGCATTCGGCCTCGAAATCATGTTCGGCCAGCATTTGGTTGGTCAGCCACAGCGTCAGGCAGTCGATCAGCACCGGCCGGCCGTCAGGCAGCGCCTCGATCGCGCCGGCAAGATCGAGCGGCGCCTCGATGGTCGTCCATCCCGCGCCGCCGCGGCGCGAGCGGTGCAGGGCGATGCGCTGATGCATCTCCTCGTCATAGGCTTGCGCCGTGGCGATATAGCTCCACGGCGCCGGACAAGCCGTTACCAGCCTCTCGGCATGGGCGCTCTTGCCGGAGCGCGCACCGCCGATGACCAGGGTCAGTGCCCCGGCAGCGCGGTCAGGCAAAGCTGTCGCGCAGGCTGGTCGCCGTGCCGGTGAAGCGTCCGCGCACCACGCCGACGACCGCGCCGAGCACCAGCCAGAACACCAGATTGGTCAGCGTCACCGCCACCACGAACTGATGATGCAGGCCTTCCGGGATCGCCGTTTCGAAACTATCGGGCTGCGGCGCGCCGACAATATGCGGCGCCACGATCAACGCTACGGCAAGGATCGCCAGCGGCAACGATCTGCGGAAGGCGATAAGGCCGAGCCCGGCGGCGGTCGCCACCACTGTTGCCCACCACCAGATCTGGCGTTGGACAAGGTCGGCCGCCGGCATCGCCGGCAATTCCGGCGGTAGGCCGAGGCCCGGCGCCAGCGTGAACACGGCAAAGCCGGCCAGCCCCCAGAACAGGCCCTGGCGCCAATTGCCGATGCCGCCGGCGAATTCCGAAACCGCGACCAGGACCAATGCGAAGCCGATGCCGGTGACGATATTGGCAACGACGCTGAAGGCAAAGCGCTCGAAGCCATCGGCCGGCGCCCAGCCTTCGTCCTCAGCCGGAGCCATTGCTTCAGCCGGTGCCGGCGCGGCGCTGCTCATAGCCGTCGTGCCCGCGGCGTTCTCGGCCGGTGCCGCAGGTGCCGCGGCATGGTCATGGCCGCCGCCGGCCTGTTCGTAGACTTCCGCCTTCAGGATGAGCGGCACCGTCGCATAGGCCTGCATGCAGGCGAGAGCGATGCCGGCCACAAGCCCTGCGATCGCCGCGATGAACACGACGTTGCGAAACAGTGTCATGATGTCACCCCTTGTCAGTGGCAGGGAAAGCCCATCGAGTGGCGATAGTCGTGCGCGGCATTGTGGACCGCATCGATATGCGAGAAGCCGACAAAGCCCATGACGAAAATGCCGAGGAATGCAGCAAGCGCCAGCTGCATGAAACGCGACTGCGAGGAGACGGAAGCGCCGAGCGAAACGGAAGCGGTATTCATGTCTTGTCCTTTCGCCCTCCACCCGAGGGCATAGAAGTCAGTTTCCTGTCGCCGGCAGGTCTCCTGGCTCGCGGATCAGCGCCCTTCCCCACCTTCCCGAAGGCGCACCTTCAGTGGCATATGGAGAGGACTACCGCACACAGTTGCGGGGGCAGCCACGGCATTGGGCAAAAAATCGCCCGCACCGCATTCCCTCTTGGTCCCTAATGGAACCGACGACATCAGGGACTATAGGCAGAATCGCCGCGCCCGGCAAACCAAATTCCGCCGGATCGTGTGGCGAATGCGCCGTCTCGCCAAGCCGCCGGCGCCCCGCCCCTGATTGACAATTTTCACCGCCGGGTGTCGGCTGCCGCATGGGAGGAAGCCGGCCATGCAACCCAGCCCGAACGAGCGCGGTCCCTATAACGGCCTGACACGGGCCGAGCCGACGCTGCCGTCGCCCGCCTATTGGGACATCGCGGGCTACCAGCGCGATCTCGACGCCATCTGGCATCGCAAGTGGGTGCTCGTCTGCCGAGAGGCCGACCTTGCCCAGCCGCTGGCTTTCAGGACGTTCCGTATAGGCACGCAAGAGGTCGTCGTGCTGCGCGACGAGACCGGCGAATTGCGCGGCTTCCACAACACCTGCCGGCACCGCGGCTCGCAGCTTTGCCAGGAAAGCGAGGGCCGGCTGAAGGCGCGGCTCATCACCTGCCCCTATCACGCCTGGTCCTATTCGCTGCGCGGCGATCTGGTGCGCGTGCCGTCGAAATCGCTGCCTGACCGCTTCGATAAGGCCGATCATCCGCTCTACCGGGTGGCGCTGTCGGTGTGGCGTGGTTTTGTCTTCGTCAACCTCGCGGAAGACGCTGCCGGCTCGGCTGAAACATCCTTCGATCCGGCATCCGGCAACCTCGCCAACTGGCCGCTGGAAACGCTGCTGAGCGGCCATATGCTGCGCAAGGTGATGAACTGCAACTGGAAGATTTTCTGGGAAAACTTCAACGAGTGCCTGCATTGCCCCGGCGTCCACAAGAACCTGTCGCGGCTGGTGCCGATCTATGGCCGCGGCCTGATGGGCCGCCACGACGATCCCGAATGGGCTCGCCATGCCGACAATGACGCGCCGGAATTTTCCGGCGGCTTGCGGGCAGGAGCCGAGACCTGGTCGCGCGACGGGCGCGTCCACGGCTCGGTCTTTTCCGGCCTGACGCCGGCCGAGCGTACCGCCGGGCAGACCTATGCCACCAGCCTGCCGTCGATGTTCATCGTCGGCCATGTCGACTATGTCAGGACCGTGCGGCTGGTGCCGCTTGGGCCGGAGCAGACCGAACTCACCGCCGAATGGCTTTTTTCGCCCGAAGCGCTCGCCGATCCGGCGGCGGACATCGACAATATCGTCGCCTTCGGTACCCAGGTGCTGGAGGAAGACGCTGATATCTGCGAGGTCAACCAGAAGGGCCTCCGCTCGATGCGCCACAAGGCCGGCGTGCTGATGCCGAGGAATATGAACTGCACCGCTTCCACAACTGGGTGCGCGACCGGCATACGGCGCTTGAACATCAAAGCGATTTGGGCAGATAGCGCCAGGTGACGAAGCCACAGGCAGCGGCCAACACGCCGAGCGTCGCGAAAACCGCGCCCAGGCCGAAGAACGCCAGCACCACCGAATAGACCAGCGGCGGCGTCAGCTCGGAAAAGTCGAGATAGGTGCGGTAGACCGCCGCCATCTGCGCCCGCTCATAGGAGCGCACCGAACGCATGAAGGCGGTCGAGCCCAGCGCATCGAGCGCAATGGTGAAGAAGGCGCCGCAAAGCAGCAATGCGCCGCTGACGAGCGGTGCCGCCTCGCCGACGGCGCCGGCCGCCAGCAGCGTCGCCGACATGGCGAAATAGGCGAACGTCATGGTTCGCCGGCCGCCGAAACGCTTTCCTGCCCTGCCCCAAAAGATGGCCATGAACAGCAGCGCATTGCCGGCCGAAACCAAAAGGCCGCCGGCCAGCTTGCCCTCGCCGGTGATCACCATAAACAACGGCCCATAGACGAAGAACGTCGTCCAGAAGCAGGAGCGGCCGAAGGCGATCAGCCAGGCGAGCCTCAGCCTTGGCTGCGCGACGAAGCGGCCGATATTGGCCAGAGGATTGACCGGCCGTGTCTTGCCGGGGCGGATCGACTGGTTGTCGCCGAGCCGATAGGTCCAGAACAGCGCCAGCAAGGCCATGGCGAAGACGGCCACCGCGCCATGCGCCGCATAGATGCCGAAACGTGTGTAGAGGAAAATGCCGAGCGTCGGCCCGGCGGTCCAGGCAAGCATCGACCACGCCATGCGCAGCGACTCGGCCTGCATGAAGTCGGTCTTGCGGATATGGTCCATGATGTAGAGGTTGAGCGTGATCGCCAGCGCGCCGGCGCCGACGACGCGGCAGAGCATGCCCACCACTTGGCCGGCCAGCGTATGGGTGACGAAGAACAGCGAGCCGACGGCCAGCAGGCAGGCGCCGGCGGTATAGACCCAGCGCCGGGCAAAGCGCCGGATCAGCATCGGCATGAACAGCGTCGCCGACAGGCCGAGCATCGCAACGATCGTGTAGAGGATCGAAACGATCTGCTCGTTGTGCAGAATCTCATAGGCCTGGATCGGGATGACGCTGGACACGGTGGCGCGCGCGAAGGATTCGACCGCATAAAGCGAGGCGAAGGTGCGTGCATCCGCCGGCCGCAAGGCCGCAAGCCAGATCGGATGGCGCACATGTGTAGCCATTGCTTTCCCCGAAGCAGAATCGCCCGAAGCAGGTTTGGAGCACAAATCTGCCGTGGCGTTGCCTCGGCGGGTAACAGGAAACCGACGCCTTCACGGCAAAAAGCGAAGCCGGCCAAAGGCTTTCCGGCTCTGGCCTAAAGCGAGCCATGATGCTGAACGGCCGCAGCCGGTACAACGCGAGGCACGGCCTGCTTCTTTTGTCGGGGGCAACCGTGATAGTCGTCTTGCCGGGGCTGAACCAAGACAACGAGACCAATGAGCATCGACACGCCGACCGCCTCCGTTCAGGACCAACCAAAGTTGAAGCGCATCGCCGCCATCGACATCGCACGCGGCGTCGCTTTGCTTGCCATGGCGAGCTATCATTTCACCTGGGATCTCGAATTCTTCGGTTACACCAATCCCGGCCTCACCGCTTTCGGCTGGTGGAAATTCTACGCGCGCTGCATCGCCTCAAGCTTCCTGTTCCTGGTCGGCGTCAGCCTCTATCTTGCCCATGGCAGAAAGATCCACTGGACCGGCTTCTGGAAGCGTTTCGCCATGGTTGCCGGGGCCGCCCTCGCAATATCGCTGGTCACTCGCATCGCCACGCCGGATGGCTTCATCTTCTTCGGCATATTGCACGAGATTGCGCTGGCCAGCCTGCTCGGCCTGGCGTTCCTGCGGCTGCCAGCGCTGCTGACGCTGCTTGTCGCGGCGTTTGTCGTCGCCGCGCCCGTCTATCTGCGATCCGCGGTTTTCGATCATCCGGCCCTATGGTGGGTCGGGGTGTCGGCGACCAATCCGCGCTCCAACGACTACGTTCCGCTGCTGCCCTGGTTCGGCGCCGTGCTTGCCGGCATCGCGGCTACCAAACTCGCCGCCACCTCCGGCGTGCTGACGCGGCTGTCGACCTTGGCGCCCGGCCGCTGGGCAAATCCGCTGGTCTTCATCGGCCGGCACAGCCTTGCCTTCTATCTGATCCATCAGCCAGTGCTGATCGGCTCGGTCTGGCTGTTTTCGCAAGTCATGCCGGCGCAAGTCGAAACCAGGGAGATGAACTTCCTGAAATCCTGCCAAATATCCTGCGAGCAGACGCGCGACACCGAGTTCTGCTCCAGCTATTGTGTCTGCATGCTGGACACTCTCCAGGGCGAAGCCTCGCTTGATCGGCTTTACAGCAATGACCAGTCCCCGGAGTGGAAGGCGCATATTGGCGAGCTCGCCGGCACCTGCACGGCCAGGACCGAGAGCACGCTGGGAGGACAACAATGACCGACAGTCACCCGAAACCCGTGCAGCAGAGTCCTGGTCAGCCGAAATTGGGGCACATACCATGGCCGCCGCTGATCTATATCGCCGCCATCGCCGTTAGCGTCGCGCTAGGGCTGTTTTATCCGCTGCCATGGATCGGCGATCTTCTCGGCGACATCCTGTTCGCCGCCGGCCTTGTGGCGCTGTTGGCGGTCGCCGCGCTCTGGTTCACGGCGATCCGCACCATGATCCGCGCGAAAACGACGCTCAACCCGAACGGCGTGCCGGATCATCTGGTGACCACCGGGCCCTTCGCCGTCAGCCGCAATCCGATCTATCTCGCCAACACGCTGCTGCTGGTCAGCCTCGCCTTTGTCTTGGGGAGCGCCTGGTTCCTGCTGCTGGCGTTCGTAGCGGCCTTCCTGACGCAGAAGCTGACGATCGAGAGCGAGGAAAAGGTGCTGACGAGCAAATTCGGCAAGAAGTACCGGGACTACGCCAAAAAGGTGCGACGCTGGATCTGAGCCTTAGGTGTTGACGCCGAGTTCTGCCAGCCGCTCGACGCAGGATTCCTCGGCCTGGTCGAGCTCGGCCAGGGTCTCCTCGAGATCGCGGCGTTTCTGGCGCAAATCCTCGCGCTTTTCCTCGATGCGCTTGATCATCAATTTGAGTTGGCCGACCTCGCCGGGCGGCTCCCTGTACATCTGGATGATTTCGCGGATCTCGTTGATCGAGAAGCCGAGCCTCTTGCCGCGCATGATCTGGCGGATGAGATGCCGGTCCGACGGGCGGAACAGCCGCGTGCGGCCGCGCCTTACCGGCTGCACCAGCCCTTCGTCTTCGTAGAAGCGCAACGTCCGCGTCGACACGTCGAATTCGCGGGTCAGCTCCGTTATCGAATAATATTCCCGCATCGTTACTCCAATGCCCCGGCCACGCCGCGAGTTCCCCATGCGGCTTCGCCAGCGTCCAGACGTGTGCCAGAATCGGCAGGCAGGGACCTTCCAAAACCTCGCACGGCATTTACGTAAAAGTCAATTGAGAGGGTTCAGCGCACGCCGAACCACCATGTGGCAAGCCCGAGAAAGGCAAAGAAGCCGACGACGTCGGTGACCGTGGTGACGAAAACCGCCGAAGCCACAGCCGGATCGATCTTGAAGCGGTCGAGCAGCAGCGGGATAAGGATGCCCGCCAGAGCCGCCACGAACATATTGATGATCATCGCAGCCGCAATGATGCCGCCGAGATTGCGATCGTGGAACCAGGCAGCAGCCACGAGGCCGATCAGGATGGCAAAGATGATGCCGTTGATGAAGCCCACCCCGATTTCGCGGCGGATGATGCGGCCGGCATTGTAGATGTCGAGGTCC
Organism: Mesorhizobium sp. M0060; assembly: GCF_040323155.1. Lineage (NCBI taxonomy): Bacteria > Pseudomonadati > Pseudomonadota > Alphaproteobacteria > Hyphomicrobiales > Phyllobacteriaceae > Mesorhizobium > Mesorhizobium sp. M0060. Next base: position 5,386 of record NZ_JAMYUP010000097.1, on the reverse strand, counting down.
CTGGTCGCCAGCGCCCGCACCGTGACCGTCATGGTCTGCGAGCCGGCATTGCCGCCCATGCCGGCGACGATCGGCATCAGCACCGCCAGCGCCACGATATGCTCGATGGTGCGGTCGAACAGGCCGATCACCGAGGCCGCCAGGAAAGCCGTCAAAAGATTGACCAGCAGCCAGGGCACGCGCGAGCGCGAGGTCGAAAAGATGCTGTCCGAGAGTTCTTCGTCGCCGACGCCGCCCATGCGCAGCAGATCTTCCTCGGCCTCCTGCTGGATGACGTCGACGACGTCGTCGATGGTCAGCACGCCGACCAGCCGCTCGTTCTCGTCGACGACGGCGGCGGACAGAAGATCGTATTGTTCGAATTCGCGTGCCGCCTCCTCCTGGTCCATGGTGGCCGGGATGGCATGCCTGGTCTCATGCATGACCTCTTCGACCTTGACCGAGCGCTTGGTACGCAGGATCTGGTCGAGGTCGATGGCGCCGAGCAGCTTGAAGCTCGGATCGATGACGAAGATCTGGCTGAAACGGTCGGGAAGATTGTTGTCCTCGCGCATGTAGTCGATGGTCTGGCCGATCGTCCAGAAGGGCGGCACCGCGACGAACTCCGTCTGCATGCGGCGGCCGGCGGTCTCTTCGGGATAGTCAAGCGAACGCCGCAGCCTGATCCGCTCGGTGAACGGCAGCTGCGACAGGATCTCGTCCTGGTCCTCCTGGTCGAGGTCCTCGAGAATGTAGACCGCGTCGTCGGAATCGAGCTCCTGCACCGCCTGGGCGATCTGCGCATTGGGCAGACTGTCGACGATGTCGCGCCGGATCGCCTCGTCGACCTCGGTCAGCGCGGAAAAATCGAAATCCTTGCCTAGCAATTCGACCAGCGCGCGGCGCTGTTCCGGGTGCAGCGCCTCAAGCAGATGGCCGAGTTCCGACTGGTGCAGATCGTCGACTTCACGCTTCAGCGCCAGCGTGTCGCGATCGGCGATCGCAGCACCGATCTGGGCGAGAAACGACGACAGGATGACGCCGTCCTCGTCATAGATGTCGGCGTGGTGCTCCTCAGCGGCCCTGGCGCCGGTCATGTGTTCGTCCTGGCCTTCCACCAGCGCCTCCCGCCATCGGATTTCCGGATAAGGTGCCTGTCAGGTCTAGACCATGATCCTGAAAAGTGGAAACCGGTTTTCCGAAAAGATCATGGTCAAACACAAAGATGGAGCGGGGGCACGATTTGGCTTGAGATCGGCCTCTCTAGGCGCAACGGATGGCGTCAAACGACCTTGCGAGCTGCCGGTTGCCCCAGGGTTGATAATTAGAATATTCTAATTTAGTATGTCTATAATTACCGCTAATAAATGGAGGGTGTTTATGGGGAAGTATCTGCTTGCCAGCCTTGCGTTGGTTTGTTCGGGAATACTTTTGAACCCGATTGCCGCCGAGGCAAAATCCTTCAAATCTTTTCAGGGCAAGGAATGCAACCGTGACTACAAACGGCTTTGCCCAATGACACCGATCGGCAAATGCGATCTTCAGAGCATGATCGAGCAGTTGTCACCCGCCTGCAAGGCTTTCGTCGAGAAGCACCGGTAATCCAGCTCTGGTACCGCCGCTGACCAACTGCCGAGTAGTCCGCGACAACGCTAGGTGTGGTGTGCCCGCTTTGGTTTCCTGAAAGAGGAACAGTCTCGCAAACACATCCCGCCGCTCGAACATCCCTACTCTGTTGCTGTCGGGAGAATATGATCCAGCAACAGACTGCGCATCGTGCGGCTAAAGGCCTTCCTCTCGGGCAAGTGATTTTCTTCGGGGAATTGGCACGATGCGATCGATTTCCGATCCGTGCGGATCCGAAGTCGCGGCCGATTTCCTGGCAAACCCCAGACGCAAGCGGAAGACTGAGTGCATTTGGCAGATGAAGACCCATAATTTACGGTCGCTGCGGAGAAGCTGTGGCAAGGTCAGGCGAAAGAAGCCAAAGCAGAGATTGCCGTTCCGGTTCGGGCATCGTTCGCCCAACAACATTAGTCCCAGTGGCCCGCAGCACGGCACATGCTGCACGGGGAATGAGGGCGAGGCCGACGATGCGGCGGCCTCGCTGGATATCGGACGGCTAAGAGCCTCGCCTCTTGATCAGGCTGCGTCGCGCTTGGACTCAGCCGCATAGCGGTCCAGGAGTCCGCTCCAGCCACCCTCGGATTCGAAGGCCTGGCGCGCTGCTTCCGCGGCCTCGCCCATGTTCTCCAGAAGCCTGTGCTCGAGCTCCACCCGCGTCGCGTTCTCGCCGAGCGCGACAAAGCGGATGTCGACTTCGGTCAGCAGTTCCGGATCGAAGCGCCAGTCGGCTCCGATACGCCAGGCGAGCGTCAGCCTGGACGGCGGATCCCAGGCGAGAACCTCGCCCCAATCGCATTCCGATCCATCTTCGCCGATCTCGTACCAGCGCCCGCCGGCTTTCGGTTCGATCACTGCAGTCGTCAGCGCGGATTTGCCAATCGAGTGCGAAGCCGGCCACCACCGGCCAAACCGTGTCGTGAACACATCGAATGCCTTGTCGAGGGGCACCCCCACCGTCACGGATTTCCTGACCGGTGCGGGCTTGATCATGGTCGTCATTTCCTCTTCTCCTTGCTGTTGTCGACTTCCCGTTTGAAGGCATCGATCGCATCGCCCCACATGCGATCGAGCCAAGCGCGCATCTCGCCGAGCCCATGCGGGTCGAGATGATAGATGTTGCTGGCACCCTTGGGCTCGGCACGGACCAGCCGGGCTTCCTTCAACACTTTGAGGTGCTGCGATACGGCCGGTTGCGAGACCGGAAGCACCCGCGTCAAATCAATGACCGAGCGCGGCCGATCGGCGATGAGTTCGAACACCTTGCGGCGTGTCGGATCGGCCAAGGCCACCATGCCTGCGTAATCATAAACCATGACTTATGATAAGCTAAAGCTTATGATTGGTCAACAGAGGAAGCGTGCCCAACTGAGACCAGCGAGTAAGCGCTCGCTGATGGGCATCTGCATTGTACAAAAGCAACCAATTTCATTAGCCGGGAACGACGCCTCAACCATGTACGTTTTAGCGCTAAGGCCGGCCGGCTCCTCCCTCCGGCCTGAGAAGGTCCACTGCTTTGTATGGGCAGCGGACCTGAGGGTTCGCGACATGCTAAACCAGCGTGCCAATCGCACCTCTCTTAGCCCCCACGACCTGGCTATTTGCCAACGCGTGTTCGACCGGGTTTGCGCAGACGAACATCTCGACCCTTTAAGCCAAGACGCCGAAAAATTAGCGGCGACCGTCGTTGCGATTTTTCGAAATGCTCACACCGATGAACGCAAACTGCTGGAGGCAGTCAGGTCTCATCGTCACGGCGCAGAAAAGTCGCGCTAGCTCTCATCCCAAAAATGCCACAGCGAAGCACCCGACACTTGGGCCTGTTGGCGTCCAGGAGCACCGATCGGAGACAGCAATATGGGCATACAGGGCGATGGCAACCATTTCCTGTATGTCGGTCATCTGCGGTCGACCGGGCAGCCGGCTATTATAACCCATCACGGATCACGCGGTCCGGGAGCGATGCTGTACAAGCGCGGAATTACGGCGACAGTGCATTTTACCATGCTCGCCCGGCCGTCGTGGGTGTAGGTTGACCGTAGGGCTCGCGTTGCCCGTATTGTCGTTCTGCCACACCACGTGACGCAGCGAGGTAACGGGCGCGCCAACGACGCACTTCTGGACCGGATTGCCGAGCAAACCAGCGGTTGGTGGGGAAAGAAAAAGTGCACTGTCACCGTAAATCGCCGCATGGCGGGTGTCGACCACCGGGGAAAAAGTAAACCTGACGGCAAGGTTTTTACCTTATCGGAGTATATTTCTCTCTGGCGAAACATTTAGAATGGGTAAATTGGTTTGGACTTAATTACGGAAGCCTCTCACTATAGGCCAGCCGCCATATGGCAATTGCGCCTGTCTTTGTTTATGGCAATCTACGTCTTAGGCGCATCTGCACTATTTCCAGAGATTTTCTCTACCGCAGCCATAATCTATTCTCACAAGTTTCTTATTGGCATTCCGATCTTGTTTATCGGCGGTGTCTGCTGTGCCGCGCTCATCTATGGCCGACGACAACCAATTCGCTACGCCCTAGATTTGATTCAAGGGCGATGGCGCGGCTGTCTGTTGGTGCTCCTGTTCTTCTTTGCCAGCTTGACCGCGTTCTCTACCTACAAGATCGCTATCCCGTCGGTCGTCCCATACTATGCCGACAACTGGCTAGCCGACGCTGATGAATGGTTGCATGGGATGCCGCCATGGGAGATCGTCCATAAGCTCGACAGCAACAGTTGGTCGCTCGTCGTCTTCAACAGCTATGAAGTCATTTGGTTTTACCAGTGGTTCGGCACCATCCTTTTCGTGTCGCTCTGGTCGGACGAGATTGCCCGCATCCGCTATCTCTGCGCAGCAGCGCTAACGCTGTGCGCTCTCGGAACTGTCTTGGCCTTGGCGCTGGCATCGGTCGGGCCGGTTTACTACCACCAGTTTGTTGGCGTGGATCGCTTCCACGGACTCGATGCAGTCATGGACAGGCTGGACCATAGTTACATGGTGCGGAAACCCGCTGCATATCTCCTGATGGCTTACCAGAGCGGCCGGCCAAGTCTTGGCGGCGGCATCTCAGCCATGCCAAGCATGCATGTCGCCTTTGTCACACTGAACGCCTATCTGCTTTCCTCAATCAATCTCTGGCTTGGCGTTCTGGGTTGGACCTTCGCAGCCCTGATCCTGTACGGATCGGTGTACACTGGATGGCACTATGCTGTGGACGGCTACGCATCGATCATTATTGTGTCTGTCATCTGGTGGGCGACTGGACGCTTGGTGCGCGAATAATTATGCACGCCAACCGCATAGATGGCCACGCCCGCCGATGGCCCCTTCGCATGGGCCAAACTAGCGATCGCAATAGGCAAGAAAGCCACGTGCCTTGACAAGGACGCTCTCTGCCGTGCTCGAATTCAACGGGTTAGAGGTTCCGCTTTCGAATTTGATGGTGCGGCCGAGATGCAATGCTGCACCGCCTCGCAAGTTGATTTTAAAGGATTTTTTCTAGAATTCCATAGCGATTTGTATCACAGTTTGTATCTCAGTGCGTATCGCACGACGCGGACTTGGCCACTTTGTAAGTGGCCCTTCTTCCGGGGAACCGAAACGACTTCAGCGTTGTCGTGCTTGCGCCAAGAGCTGTTCTCGCCGAGCCAAACGTCCAAGTGTCGCCTTTGGGCCGCGCGCGGAATGGCGTAAGCGCCTCGCCGATCACCTATGGGTTTGGGCTTGATGTTTTCCGGAATCGCCAGGGCATGAGTTCCTCGATCTGGCTCTGTGGATGGCCGTTGATGAT
>NZ_JAMYUP010000096.1:0-14128 GCF_040323155.1 Mesorhizobium sp. M0060 | reverse complement strand
AACTTCCTCAAAACCGCTGCAGCCTGATCCGCTCGGACGCGTCCGTCTGAAAGCGATCAGCTGTTGCAAGGGCCGTCGACGTGCGGGGAAATGAGCGCTTACGGTCGTTGACTACGACGCGGCATTCTACTAACGCCGCGATGGCCTCCTTAAGGGCCGGCGTCTGGACGCCGCCTTTCCATGGCCTGGTACGCGAGAGGTCACAGTCGTCTGCCTCCCCTAAACTCCTAAATGCCTTTTAAGAGTTTCTAGCGAAAACGATGAGGCCATCGCAGTTACTGGCGTTAGGTTTATCATCAAAACAGGGAGTGGATCGGACACTTAAGGCCGTCGGAAGGTGAGATCTGGCGCGCGACCATATTAATTGCAGTATTTCGAACGCTTTCTCGCCGCCTTCCATTTCAGCGCGAGGAGGACCGGATGGTACAAGGCCAACTCCCAGCGCCGCTTTACTTCGGACCAAAGCTGCGTATTGCCCACCGAATTTTGCACCCGAGTCCGTTGTATTGAGCCGCTCTAAATGGCAGCTCAAGTCCGCACCCGCTCGCTGCCTGGATCATACATCGGCTTAAGCGAGACGTCCGCGGCAAACCGCTCGCCTGCGATCTCGATTTCGTAAAAGGAGGAGAGCAGCTCTTCTTCACTTTCATTCTTGCAAGGCACATATCCAAGCCCTGTGGCTCCGCCGAGCGTATGCCCATAATCAGCGGATGTGATTGTTCCCGCGACCCGACCGTCTCGGAAGATGACCTCGTTGTGATGCATCGTTGGAGTGGGATCTTTGAGCAGAAACTGAACCAGCCGACGCTCAAGCCCCGCCTCACGTTTTCTCAGCACGGCATCTCGGCCGATAAATCCAGGCTTTGCTGTTTTTACGGCGAAGCCCAATCCCGCTTCGAGCACATGATCGTCGCTGCCAATGTCTTCCCCAAACCCCCGATATGCCTTTTCGATGCGGCACGAGAGAATGGAATGCAGCCCACACAGCTTGAGACCGACATCTGCGCCCGCCGCCTCGATTACTTCAAAGACATGCGCGGCTTGGTCAGTTGGGACGAAAATCTCCCAGCCCAGCTCGCCAACATAAGTCACTCTATGCGCCCGCGCCAGACCCATGCCGATCTCAATTTCCTGGAAGGTGCCGAACGGATTGTTCTTGTTGGAAAAATCATTCGGACTTACTCTTCCGAGCAGTTCGCGCGAACTCGGTCCCATCACCGCCAGAACGCTTTCCGAAGCCGATATATCGGTGATAACGACAAACTCGTCGCCTATATACCGCCGGAGCCGAGACAAATCGCGATGCAATGTGAAGGCCGAAACGACGAGCAGGTAAGCAGTCTCCGTGAGGCGACTCACGGTGAGGTCGCTCTCGATCCCGCCGCGCGCATTTAGCATTTGCGTATAGATGATCCGGCCAACCGGCACGTCAACGTCATTGGAGCAAAGCCGCTGGAGAAAGCTGCAGGCGTCTGGTCCCTCCACACGGATTTTTCCGAATGAAGTCAAGTCCAAAATACCAACACGTTCGCGTATCGCCACGTGCTCGTCGCGCTGATTATCGAACCAGTTCTGGCGGTGCCAAGAGTAACGATATTCGCGCTCCTGGCCCTCCCTGGCAAACCAGTTGGCTCGCTCCCAGCCAACCGCCTCGCCGAATACCGCGCCCCGTACATTAAGATGCTCATGAATTGGCGAGCGTCGAATACCACGCGAAGTTGTCTTCTGACGGGCGGGGAATTGGTCGGCATAGGTAAGCCCCACAATCTCCGATACCCGCTCTCTCAAGTAGGAACGATTCTTCTGAAAAGGCTGCATCCGCCGGATGTCCACGCCTGACAAATCGAATGGCGGCTCACCGTCATTCATCCACTGCGCCAGCGCTAAGCCCGCACCACCCGACGAGGCTATCCCTCCAGTGTTGTAACCGCACGCTACCCAATAGCCTCTAAGTTCGGGAGCTTCTCCCAAATGGTAGTGATCGTCGGGGGTGAAGCTTTCTGGTCCATTGAAGAAGGTACGGATACCGGCCGTCGCCAGGATCGGCATGCGCTTCAGAGCCTTCTCCATAATAGGTTCGAAATGCGCAAAGTCCTCAGGCAACTGATCAAAGCAGAAGCTTTCAGGGATGCCATCCATCCCCCACGGCTTCGCCTTCAGTTCTACCGCCCCAAAGAGAATTTTCCCTGCATCTTCCTTGTAGTACGTCTGCTCGTCACGAACACGAAGTACCGGCAGTCGGGTCAGCCCTTCTATCGGTTCTGTAATCATGTAAAAGTGTTCGCAGGCATGCAGTGGAATCGCGACGTTGCTTGTTAAGCCTAATTCCCGTGCCCACATCCCAGCGCAGTTTACGACGTTGTTTGTTTCAATTACCCCTCGCTCGCCATCCTTCTCCCATGTCACGCTCGACACTCGGCCGTTCCTCGTCTGAACACCAGTGACTTGCACTCCTTCAAATATGGCAGCGCCGCGCATACGTGCGCCTTTGGCGAGCGCCATCGTGACATTAGTCGGATCACATTGCCCATCATTGGGAAAATGGAGCGCAGCAGTGACGTCAGACACATCTACATGAGGGTGCATTTCCTTGAGTTCATCTACAGAGAGCTTTCGCGCCTCGGCACCGACTGCGGCCGCGAGAGACAGCTGCCTGTATAACTCGTGCTTGCGCTCTTCGGTGAGTGCGATAGACAAGGATCCGACGCGCCGAAGTCCGGTCGCAATCCCAGTCTCTTCCTCTAAGCTAGAGTACAGTTGCATTGAGTACTTATACAGGTTTGGCGTTGAAACAGTGGGCGGCTCACTCACTAAGCCAGCTGCATGCCACGTTGTGCCACAAGTAAGCTTTTTGCGCTCAAGTAGAATGACATCGCTCCATCCGAGCTTTGCTAGGTGATACGCTATTGAGCATCCGGATACCCCGCCCCCGATTATGACAGCTCGCGCTTTGGAAGGCAGCGACTTCTTTTCTGACGACTCAACAAACTCACTAGCTTTTGGTGAAACTCTCATGGAAATTTAAGCTCCAATTCTTTTTGTTTTCCTAGCCCTGCGCCCCGCCGGGGAAGGGGCGCGCATTAGGAAACCGCTCGCTCAGCGAGCCAATAACGACGGGTAACGATCACGAGCGCCGCAAGGAAAACCGAGGAAGCCGGCAATTGGCCCGGCAAAAGGGGGAGTCGGAGCGACAAAATGGAGCAACTGTCGATAAAGCTCCTCTCCCGTGCAGTGCTAGGAAGCCCGTCACGACGGGAAGAATCATCTTTCCAGCCATCGAAGTGGACGAAGCCGAATCCCTCAGGCGCAATGCGAACGTACTTAAGCCGCCAGCAGAGGACTTTTTCCAGAATTCCCGACCAACTCGTGACGTTAACGAGACAACCAAACCGCCTAAAAAGCCAAGCCAATCTTTCGTTTACAGCGTTGTTCGGCCTACAACGGGACTCGCGATTTTGCTCGGGGTAGCGGCGCCACGCGGTTGTCTTGTCCTGCAGGTCGCGGTACGGCACGACGGTATGCATCTTTAGTTCCAAGATCGAAGGTTCGGTGGCATTTGGCACGTTTATTTGTTCGATAATCAATCGCTGGGCGGCTTCCGTCCAACACTGTTTATGTATTGTCGGCATCTAGAAACGAGATCGAGCTTACGCCTGATGCGTTCTGGCGTAATGGACAACCCGCGCACCAAAGTCGCGCTGAACTCCAAGCTGCTCACGGTCTGAGAGATGGTAAGGAGTCGCTGATGGTAATGCTTCGCTCGGAAGGCCAGATGAGCGACACCAGGGCGAGATCAAGCGCTTTATCCTGAGGTGGCGAGTGGCGGATCCGCTGATTATTGCGCGACAATCGTGGAGAGAAGCGCAACAATCTGGACCGCGCGCTCTAACGTTTTTTACCGCGCCGCAGCCTTTGGCTTCGACCGAACCGGAACACCCGGATCCTGCGATCTGTGTCTTGCCGTTCTCAAGTTCTCAACGGCAAACCTCTCTAAGAGCCAGGCGGCGGCCGCGCCCGCAATGGGCACCCATCTTTCTTAGCAAGCAACGAACGCGACGCTGTTCGAGGCGACGGCGCAATCCGTGAAAGAGGCAACTGTCAATGCCACGATGGCTGCTGAACCCATGCGGGCTACTTCAAGGGTTCAATGCGTGAATGGTCATCGCAGCGAACGCAATCTGATCACACCGACGTCGTTCTCGATGGCGATCTCAGTCCCAAATGGCTTCGATGCGATCTGAAGCCGCTCCAGAATTGCTCTTGCTCGGGGCGCTGGAGCGAGCCGCGGGACTCCCCGGTTCGCTAACCGCTCGGTGCGGCGGAGCTCGAGCGGATAGAGCCGTATCTCGGCGATCTGGTTTTCCTCGAAACGGCTCACGCTGACGACGCTCTCAGAGTAGATAGCGTCAGAGAGGGATATAAATCCCTCCAACATCGGATATCCTACGGCCATCTCGTGGGCGCTTACCTCGGCATCAGTGTCGACCCGTGCATCCTTTCCGTGTGCGTCGAACATGTCAGCTCCGACCGGGGTTCTCAGGTCTTGGTTGAAGAAATTCCCCAGGCCGTAAAAGATGGGCCGGCCTTTGTAAATTTCGATGCCCCTGACATGATGCGGTCCGTGATTTATGTATGCATCTGCTCCGGCGTCGATCGTCTTGCGTGCAAACGCTTGTTCATAATCAGGCGGTTCGGGGCTGAATTCCCCGGGCTCGTGACCATGGTTCGTGGCCATGCAGAAATCGCCAAACTGCTTACCCCGACGCACGTTACGCAGAATAGCGTCGACATCGCGTGGATTGGGTTCAAAGCTGTATCCTGCTTTTGCGCCTGCTTTGAAGAGCACCTCGCCAAGTACCACCCGGGACCCGTTCTTCGGCGGCGCGCAATACCAAGGAAGCACTTCGCGCACCTGCCTTAGGTTATTGAGCATCTCCGGTGGAATCACGATGCTTCTTGCCAGGCGAAGGGCGTTGAGTCCTGGTCTGCCCGGGGCCTCGCCGGCGGGATCGCAAGCGCGAGACATTGGCGTGAACGTTGCAGCAAATGAAACCAACGCAACGCGGCCGCGAGCGGTTTCCAAAAAGCGAGCAGCGCCGGCTTGCGCGAGGTTCTCGCCCGCACCTGCATGAACGATTCCCTGCTCCTCGAGCGCGCGGCTGGTTTCGCGCATACCCTCAACGCTCCAATCGAGCGTATGGTTGTTGGCGCGGCTGACCAGGTTGAACCCCATCGCCTTCAAATCAGCACCCAGTTCCGGGGCACCGATCAAATACGCACCGCCATACTCGGCCTCGGGATAACCTTTCGACCGGACGTCCAGTATGTTCGTCTCGAGGTTGCCGAACATCACCTCAGCCCCGTGGAAGATCCTGAGAACATCGGCAAAACCTGGATGATAGCCCTTTGTTACGGGCCGCGCGTAAAGAAGGTCGCCTACTGCCGCCATGGTGAAGCCATCAGCAACATTCGTGGCAATTGAGCCAACCACGTCGAGGCCATCCCGCTCTTCGCGGGCTGGATCATTAGCATTAACAAGCGATTCCATTTGTGCTCCAGCATTCGTGAGCGTAAGTTCTACCGTGATTAGACTGCGGGCTCAACGCCCTAACAGCAGGTCATGAGGCTAAGCCACATGAGCAGGCGAATGTTCGCCTGCTACAGCCGGTTGCGTGGGGATGATCTCTGTGACCGGAGCGCGCACATGACAGGCCACGACGCGCCCATCTGGCATCGGCACCAAAGGCGGTACCTCGACGTGGCAGCGCTCGACAGCGAGCGGACAGCGCGGATGAAACGCGCACCCGCTCGGCGGATTGATGGGGCTTGGCACCTCGCCCTCGACGGGCACTCCCAGCCGAACCCGCGTCGGATCCGGCACCGGGGCCGCCGCGATCAGTGCCTCGCTATAGGGATGCACCGGCTTGGCGAAAAGCGCCTCGCTTGGGGCGAGCTCCACGATCCGTCCTAGGTACATGACCGCCACGCGATGCGCTATATGCTCCACGACGCCGAGGTCATGTGAGATGAAGACGAAGGCGATGCCCATCTGCTGCTGGAGATCCAGAAGCAGATTCAAGATCTGTGCCTGTACAGATACGTCAAGGGCTGACACCGCTTCGTCGGCAATGATGAGAGAGGGGTTGAGCGACAGGGCGCGTGCAATGCCGAGCCGCTGGCGCTGACCGCCCGACAACTCGGACGGAAGCCTGTGCATCATCTCGGGCGACATTCCGACCTTTCGGAGAAGGTCCGCAGCAAGAGCGTTGCGCTGCTTGCGGCTGAGGCGCTCGAAATTCTCGACGGGCTCTGTGATGATCTGTCCGGCGGTAAGGCGCGGATTCAGCGACGAGTAAGGATCCTGAAAGACCATCTGCATCCGACGGCGCCACGCGCGAAGCGCGTGCTTCTTGAGACCCGCAATGTCGGTCCCCTCGACCAGCACGCGCCCGCCCGTCGGTTCGACAAGCCGCATCAACAGCCGCGCGACCGTCGACTTGCCGCAGCCGGATTCGCCGACGATGCAGAGCGTCTCGCCCGCCTCGACGGAAAAGGATACATCCTCTACCGCCCGCACCACGGGAATCGTCTTCTTCAGTAAACCCGCACCGAGCGGATAATGCTTGGTGAGATTCTCGACTTTCAGCAAAGGACCGCTCATGCGCCCACCACCTCTTCGGCGCGCCAGCAAGCTGCGGCATGGCTCGACCCGACATCAACGAGGGAGGGCCTCTTCTCGCGGCAAATATCGATCGCGAACGGGCAGCGCGGCGCAAAGCTGCACCCGACAATCGGCTCGCGCAGGCTTGGTACAATGCCGGGAATTTCCGGAAGGCGGCTCTGCCGACCGCGCCGCCGGTCAGGCACCGAGCGCATGAGACCCTGGGTGTAGGGATGCGCGGGGCGTGCGAACAGATCCGTGACGCTCGCTTGTTCCACGATCCGGCCAGCATACATGACAATGACGCGTTGGCACGTCTCGGCTACCACGCCCAGATCATGCGTGATGAACATGACGGCCGTTCCCATACGCTCCTTCAGGTCGACGATCAGCCGCAGGATCTGCGCCTGGATGGTGACGTCGAGCGCGGTCGTCGGCTCGTCGGCAATCAACAGTTCCGGCGAGCAGGCAAGGGCCATGGCGATCATGGCGCGCTGGCGCATGCCGCCTGACATTTCGTGGGGATAGTTGTTCACGCGACGCTCGGGATCCCCGATGCGGACGAGACGGAGCATCTGTTCGGCCTTGGCCATCGCCACCGAGCGGGTCGCGTTTGTGTGTATCTGCACCGCTTCAGCAATCTGGTGGCCGACCGTATAGACCGGGTTCAGGCTCGTCATCGGCTCCTGGAAGATCATGGCGATCCGGTGGCCGCGGATCTTTCGCATGTCCCGTTCGGACAGCTCAAGGATGTCGCGTCCGTGAAAGCGGACCTCGCCGCCGACAGTCTTGGCGCTCAGCTTCGGCAGCAGGCGAAGGATGGAAAGGGCGGTGACGCTCTTCCCGCATCCGGATTCGCCGACGACGCCGAGCGTTTCGCCTTTCTTTACCTGGAAGCTGATGCCGCCTAGAGCGCGGGTGATGCTCTCTTCGCCGTAAAAGTGCGTCTCAAGGTCGCGAACGTCGAGAAGGACATCATCCTCTGCAGATTCTCGCATCAGCATGTCAGCGTCTCCGCTTCGCGCGGGGATCGAACATGTCGCGCAAGCCATCCCCGAGCAGGTTGACGGCAAGGACGGTGACGGCAAGGCAGATACCGGGCGCGAAGATGGTCATTGGGGCGATAGCAAGATATAAGCGAGAACTAGCGATCATGTTGCCCCAGCTCGGAATTTCGGGAGGCACGCCCACGCCCAGGAAGCTCAGCGCGGCCTCTGTCAAGATTGCGTCCGCACAGACGATGGCGCCCTGCACCATGAGCGGCGGAAGGGTACTTGGCATGATGTGCCGCCAAAGCACCTTCGGCAGGCGTGCGCCACCGCAAATTGCGGCCTCCACATAGGGGCGCTCCCGAACAGCCAGGACAACCGAGCGAACCAATCGCGTGACGCTCGGCAGCTGAGGGATGACAATGGCGACGATAAGGATGCCCATCCCCGGTCCGGTCAGAGAAATGAGCGCAATCGCCAGCAGAATCGTCGGGATCGACATCAGGCCGTCCATGACCCGCATGACGACGTTGTCGAAGCCACGGTTGTAGCCTGCAAGTACACCAATCAGGAGACCACCCAGAGCGGCAGCTGCCGCCGCGGACAACCCTACCATGAGAGAGATCCTTGCACCGAACACCGTTCGTGCAAAGACGTCGCGGCCAAGATTGTCGCTTCCGAACCACATCGCCATGGAAGGCGGCTGAAGCCGTTTGAATGGATCCATGGTCAAAGGATCGCCGGCGTAAAGCGGGGCAGCGAGTGCCAGAATGATCAAGAGCGCCAAGATGCCGCCGCCTACAAAAACCAGCGGATGCCGTCTTGCGAGACGGGGAAGGCCTGATAGTCGCAGCCGGCCCATCGGCACGGTAGCAACTGGTGCGGAAAGAAGGGCCATATTAGTACCGGATGCGTGGATCGATCAGCGTATAAGCCAGATCGACCGCGAGGTTGATGAGGACGTAAAGACCCGAAACAAGGATAAGCACGCCTTGAATGATCGGATAATCGCGGTTGTTGATCGCATCGACCACCAAACGACCGACACCAGGTATGTTGAACACCGTTTCCGTGATCACGACACCGGAGATCAGATACGCTACACTCATGCCGATGACGGTCAGGATCGGGACACCGGCATTCTTCAAAGCATGGTGGAAGAGCATGGAATATGACGAGGCGCCCTTGGCAGCGGCCGTCCGCATATAATCTTCCGATAGAACTTCGAGCATACTCGTACGCACGATTCGTGCAAAGTATGCAACGTAGGGAAAGCTTAAAGCCAAAGTAGGCAGGATCAGGTGCACAAACCAAGGCCAAAAGCCATGGTCAATAGGCTCGTATCCCTGAACCGGTAGCCAGTGCATGCTGATGGCTAGCAAGTATATCAGAAAATAACCAAAGACAAACACCGGGACGGAAAAACCGAGTGCCGCAAAGGCGGTGAGGACGCGGTCAATGAAGCCGCCAGTTCGCCAGGCGGCAAGGATGCCGAATGAGATCCCGACCGTCACCGAAAGGCTCAGCGTCAGGATCGACAGGGAAATGGTCGGCTCGAGCCGCTGCGAGATCAGTTGGAGAACCGGGTATCCACTAAAAATTGAAGTCCCGAAGTCGCCGCTGACGATGCTGAGTGCCCAGTGAACGAACTGAACCGGCATCGGCTGGTTAAGCCCCAGCTGCTCGCGAATGCCAGCGACCATCTCTGGCGTGGCCAAGTCCCCAGCGATGAGGGCTGCCGGGTCGCCGGGCGCCAGCCTCAGAAGCAGGAAGACGAAGATCCCGACCATCGCCATGACGGCGATGGTCGAGAGCAATCTGCGCAGGATGTAGGAAACCACCGCTCAGGCCTTCTCCATGTTCCACATGGGAATGAAATTCGGCGCCTCGATCAGCCCAGTGAGCGTTTTGCGGCGCGCGATCGGCCGAAGCGTTTGACCCAAGTAGACGTCGCCGGCGAAATCCCACCAGATCCTTTGCATCTCGCGGGCCAGACCCTTACGCTCTTCGAGTCCGACATCTGGCCATCGGGCCCGAAGAGCCTCATATTCGTCGTTCTTCGGCCAACCGTACCAGCCCTTCTCGCCATTTGCGCTTAGGAAGACCTCTCCAATCGGATCGGTGAGCGCGAAGCCGGAATCGCTCGTCAAAAAGATGCTCCAGCCACCGTCCTCGACCGGTCCCTTTTTGGAGCGGCGCGCGGCAAGACCGCTCCAGTCGCTGGGCGCAAGCTCGGCATTGACGCCGATCTTGCGCAGCGTTGCCGCAAGCAGCTGCGCGGCGTCGCTGATCCAGGCTATGTTGGTGGGCTGGAGAATGACGACCTTTTCGCCGCTGTATCCGGCCTCCTTGAGGAGCTGCTTTGCCTTTTCCGGGTCGCCACCCTTCTTAAACCATTTCGTATTTTCGTCGTTAGAATAGGGCGTTCCGTTTCCAAAGAGCGATGTAACGGTTTGACCGTATCTTGGGTCGGGAACCGCGACGCGTAAAAATGCTTCCTGATCGATCAGGTGCAGCATCGCCTGCCGTACTTTTACGTTGTCAAACGGTTTCTGCAGACAGTTCATGCGCAGGCACATGACCCAGCCCGTTTTATCCAGAACTTGGAGCGCAAGGTTGGAATCATTTTCAATCGCGGAATAAAAATCGACGGGGGGCTGCTCGACGTAATCAATCTCACCCGCCTGCAAGGCTGCGAAGGCAGTCTGCGAATCGCCAATATTATCCCAGATGACACGATCGACCTTGACAACCTTCCCGCCGGCAAATCCGTCAGACGGCTCCTTACGCGCTATATATTTTTCGTTGCGATCATAAGTGAAACTCGAGCCCGGCTTTGCCAGGGCCTCATTAAACCTGAACGGCCCTGATCCGACATTTGCGGTGACCTGCTCGGTCGCGGGACGATCTGCATCCTTCTCGCGCATGATAAAGAGAGGCTGCGCCGACACCGCTGCAAGCAAATCGATGAGAAGGCCCAACGGCTCCTTGAGCGCGATGGTGAAGGTCTTGTCGTCCTTCTTTGAAATATCCTTGGCTCGCTCCATGAGCAGCGATCCGGCAGATATCTGTCCCCAGCGACGAACCGAGGCGACACAGTCGGCAGCGGTGACCGGAGTGCCGTCATGCCAGCTCAAACCGTCCCGGAGTTCGAAGGTATAAGTCTTCTTGTCCTCGGAAACGCCCCACTTCTCCACCATTTGTGGCTGTGGCATGGCCTTGGAGTCGAGCGCGAACAAGGTGTCGTAGATTGCCAGGGCATGGTCGATGGTTCCGTTACTGGCTTCGACAACCGGATCGAAGACACGGAGATCCGCCGCCTTCACCATGCGCACCGTCCGCGCGTCGGCTGCCGTCGTCTGCGCTCGCAGGACAGCAGGGATCGATAGAGCCGCTCCGGCGGCCATGCCGATCTTGATCACGTCGCGTCGAGAGATTGTCATGTTCCATTCCCCTTGTCTGAGTTAATTCGCGTCGAGCAGCACCTTCTGATAGACGCACATTTAGAGAAGCGCCGGCGCTAGCTGTTGCACTTGCCTTTGGATCAGTTCCTGCGGTTTTCCGGTAGGCTCGACGTTGTATATCGAACGGCCTCAAAAGCTTTGATGGTCGCCTTTCCGGCGTCAACATCGTCGACCAAGACTTACACCTTGTCCGAGGGTCGCGTCGAAGCCTGGCCAGCAAAGGAAGACAGTGCCGCGGCAGCGTCAGCGGGAGACACCGCCTGTACAAAGCGCCTGTGTCTAAGAAGATTGCTCATCTCTCCTCCCGTACTAGGTTGACTGGCCGTTTCTTGTTCCGCCATTCATTCAATGGACGATGTGTCGTTGGACCGCCTACGTCAAATGCAGTTTGTGTATTGCCCCCATCTAGTGGCGAGATGGGATCTTGAAGCCATTATGCTTTCCAACGAAACCCCGTCACGCGAAAAAGTGCGGCTTCCCGTTTGGACGCTGTGCTTCCAGGTGTACCTTGTTCCCATGGTGCTATGATCCGGGGTGCCATCTAGAGCCGATTGCGGAGTGTTCTGCGAGCCACCTGCAATCGGCTCCAGGAAGATCGGTCGCTGCGAACCGGCCGCATCTTGTAGAGCCGCTTAACGATATCTGGTCCATCTCGCTGCTAGATGATAGAAATATACAAACTGATCTTGACGCAAGCTGCCTAGTAGTGATGTCTGACTAGAGGGATTTGCATGCGGTTTTCGAACTCTGGGAGTGCGTATTCTTCCTGACGCAAGCCGCTATGCTCGCCCCAAGATGGAGGCTTTGACCTCTGTGCATTTGGCAACGGGACTGGTAGGCAGAAGGTAAAAGTTTCGAGAAAATGAGCAGCGGGGTGGGCGCAAACGAGGATCTAGGTTCGCAAGCCACGTTCGCGCCGCTCAGGAATCCAACCTTTCGTTCAATCTGGCTCGCCACCCAGGTTTCGAGTCTCGGCTGGTTGATGCAGACTGTTGCCATCAGCTGGCTGATGGCAACGATCTCGACTTCTGATCTAATGGTGGCCCTGGTGCCGGCTTCATCGACGTTGCCCGCGTTCATTTTGTCTATCTTCGCTGGGGTCATGGCCGACAATTTCAGCCGTCGCCGCGTCATGTTCGCCGGCCGCTGCCTAATGGCGATAGCCTCTGCGATGCTGACCGCTCTTGCGGCGCTGGGCGTTGTCGATCCTTGGATGATCCTCGGCTTCAGCTTCTTGATCGCATGCGGCGGCGCTCTCAACGATCCCGCCTGGCAAGCCTCGGTTGGCGATATCGTGGACCGACGCGATGTTCCCGCTGCGGTCACCCTCCTCTCCGTTGGCTTCAATACCGTACGGACCGTGGGCCCAGCACTCGGCGGCATCGTGGTTGCCTCTTTTGGCCTTCTGGCGGCTTTCACCGTCACCACGCTCAGCTACCTGGTCCCTTTAGTCACCATATGGCGCTGCAAGTGGAAGGTTCGCGCGTCGGTTCTGCCGCGCGAGTCGATGAGGACGGCGATCTATGACGGGCTGCGCTTCACGGCGATGTCATCGGAAATCAAGGCGGCGATCTTCCGCGGAACCCTCTTTGGTCTGGCAAGCATCGCCATATTCGCGCTACTGCCCATTGTCGTTCGCGATCAGCTTGGAGGTGGACCGCTTGCCTATGGCACGCTCATGGCAGGTTTTGGGACAGGCGCGGTTTTAGCCGGCCTCTCCAACAGTCTGTTCAGGCGTAGCTTGTCGCAAGAACGGCTGATGAAGCTCGCCTGCGTCTTCTGCGCGGCGTGCTCCCTCTCCCTCGCCCTGACTTCTTCGATTGCGATGGCGGCAATTGCGCTCGCCTTAGGCGGCGCGGGCTGGGTCACCGCCTGGTCCGGGATTGGAGTAAGCGTACAGCTGGCGAGCCCGCGTTGGGTTGTTGGGCGCACCATCTCGATATATTATGCTATGATATATGGCGGCATAGCGGCCGGCAGTTGGGTGTGGGGCACGGTCGCGCAAAACCATTCCGTGGCCTGGGCGCTGGAGGGCTCCGCCGGGGCCTTGCTGTTGGTCGCTGCGGCCGGCACCCTGTTCCCTCTTCGCGAGCGCCTCGAGTCTGAACCCGATCCTCTGGAGGAGTTCAATGCCCCAGTTGTCGCTATCAACCTGAAGCCGAGGAGCGGTCCGATCGTCGTCAAGATCGAATATCTGATACGCGAGAGAAACGTTGAGGCCTTCCTCGACCTCATGCGGCAGCGGCGTCATGTACACAGCCGCGTCGGTGCACGGAACTGGACGCTCCAGCGCAACCTTCAGAAGCCTGTGCAGTGGATAGAGACATTCCGCACCCCGACCTGGACGGACTATCTTCGCCTGAACCATCGTCTCACGACAGTAGATAAGGCACTGGAAGAAAGAATATTGCACTTGCAGGAAGGAGGACTGGGATCTGAAATCACGCTGTGGATCGAGCGACCGACAAGGCCTGCTCGCGACGTCGAGCATTCGACGCCCTATTTTCCAGGCCATTAACAAATGCGCGACCTACATACGTGTACGCCTGCTTCGGCAAAAGTCGTTGACCATCCCCCTGCTGAAGCGCCAGGCCGAGCAACGGTTGAAACAGCTCCCTGGCCAGATCACAGCGATCGAC
Source organism: Mesorhizobium sp. M0060 (assembly GCF_040323155.1). Lineage (NCBI taxonomy): Bacteria > Pseudomonadati > Pseudomonadota > Alphaproteobacteria > Hyphomicrobiales > Phyllobacteriaceae > Mesorhizobium > Mesorhizobium sp. M0060. Next base: position 375 of record NZ_JAMYUP010000096.1, on the reverse strand, counting down.
ACCGAATGCCGAACCTGTATCGCCAGAAAAGGCGGTCTCAGGCGCCGCTTCGACATTCTCACCAGCATTCCGGGGCTCGGCGAGGCGAGCGCCTTCGCCATCGTCGCCGACATGCCCGAACTGGGTGCCGCGAAGACAAGCAACTGCAAGCTTGGTCGGTGTTGCCCCCGTTCGACCGCCAATCCGGCCAGTGAAAGGGCAAGAGCTTCATCCAGGCGGCCGGCAAACGGTCAGGCAGGCACTCTACATGCCCGCCCTCGTCGCCACCCGATTCAATCGTAAGCGTCACGAGCACCGCACGACTGTCCTTGCTTGACAGAGGCAGGATTCAGATGCGGGCCGCTTTGACCCGCTTGGGCATGAAGTACGAGCGGA
>NZ_JAMYUP010000095.1:0-14492 GCF_040323155.1 Mesorhizobium sp. M0060 | reverse complement strand
TCCCGCCTCTTGCACCTCATATCCGCCGTACAAGTGCCTCGACCGCCGATCGGATCGGCGGGCTGCAGCTTATGTCAAAGGCCATTGTCAGCAATCATGAGAGATGGGGAGACGGCGCGAAACAAGGGAGCGCGCCTCTTCTTTGGTAGGGCCGATCGCTTCTAGGCAACAGCGCGGGCCAGCCGCATCGCCTTCAAAGCCAAATCGCAGGGGATAGGCTGGTCGCGCAGCCATGGGCCGAACTCGCCTTGCGGCAATGACGCCTCTACCGCGAGCATCCTCTTGCCGAGCGCGGTCAGTTCCTCGCGCCGGCGCTGGCGCTTGGTGAATCCTTGGCGGCCCTTTTTAGCCTCGCTGGCGTCAGCCTTGGCCATGCGGGACCGAATCGTCTCCTTTGCCGTTAGCGAGCTCTCCCTGAGGCGCCGAAGGTGCACATAGACGATACCGGCCAGGGCATGCCCCTGATGAAGGCGGCCGCGCAGCTCATTCACGATGGCCATGTATGCGCCGAGCGGTATCGCGTCGAAACCTCGAGCACGGCAGCCGTGCCTTGCTCCACCAGATCCGGACAGGCCAGCAGCTAGTCCGAGACGGCCGTCAAGCTGCTTTCCTCAATCAGGGCATGGTTGCCGCGGCCCTCAGCCGGGCATGCTCGGTGCCATGATGGTCGATCAGCCGGCGGACTGAGCCGACGGCGCGGGTTTGGCCATCATTCGGATAGCGGCTCTTGGAGATGATCTCTATTTCGAACTCGCCGCAGAGTGCAGCAACCCGCGGATCGACTCCGGCGCCTCAGACCGCGCAGCAACATGTGAGGGCCGGCCTCTCATTCGTCACGGCCCTCCGGCCAGCTCTTTGCGAGCGTAAGGTCGGACAGCGGAACGAAAGGCGGATTCGCGAATTCTACCGCTAGACAATTGGAATTGTCGCCCATGAGGCTCGCGACCCTCCACCTTGAAACTGCGAGATACGGCGATGTATATCGCGCCGCCAGGCTCGCGCGACTGACGCGGCAAATGATCCGGCACATCAAGCGCACTGACACCTCGGCTCAAAAAGTCGAGCAAGCGCTGGCTAGGTTGGCCGAAGTAAACGCGCCCATGGACCGGCTCATGCTGCATCAGTAAGGCCGCCACGCTCATGCCCGCCTCCGCATCGGCATGATATGCGGCGGGTTGTTCGGTTACTGCATGTGGCGTTCCCTCCACATCCGTTTCGCGATGCGGGATGGCGCTGATGATCTTGGCGATCGGGCGCTCGCTGCCCAGTCGAGTAGATCGAGCTGCGCTGGGTCACGATTTCGCTTCTTCGTGCTGCATCACTCCGCTTGTCCTTAATCGGTTGTTCTTTGCGAGACTTATGTAACATCGTGCCAGCGCCGTTCAGCGCATCGTTGCCGCCACGGCCTCGGATGATGTCGGCGACATCGAAAGAGCCGAGCCCTTGATGCAGCCCAGTTCGCTGCTACAGTCAATGATCCTGGTCGGCGGCAAATTTAAAACCGCTGAAGGGTGGCCAGAATGTATCACGTCCACCGATATGCCTACGAGAACGTCTTCCCCTTCCCGGGTGACTTTACGCGGCTTCCTCACCATCGTCCGACTCGTACTTTCGAGCTCGTCACGCTGGATCCCGGTGCTGTCAGGCCGCATGCCGACGATAGCAGAAGAACACCCCCTCAATAGTGGGTCTTGCAATGTAGCGCTCTAGCGACTTGAACCCCCGGCCGGCTTACGTCGCGCCCACCCTTTGCACGCGCCGCCCCCCTGCCCGGCCGTTGAACCCGTTGGGCGGTTGGCTAGTCTGCCAAGCTCCTAACAGGGGATAGCAACCTGGAATGAACACTGCACTGCTTTTGATGACTCAGTATGGAGGCAAGGCCATCATCCCGATCGATGACGTCTGCGAGACTATTTCTTCCACCTGACGCCAACGAAGTTGGTCCGAAAGATTTTCATGGGAGAATTGCCCTTCCGCTCGTGAGGATCGAGGACAGTCAAAAGTGTGCCAAGGGCTCCATCTCGCCGATTTGGCCAAGTACCTTGAGTTCCGTACTGAGGCAGCAAGAAAGGAAATGAGGGGTCTCATGGAGTAGCGAGGGAACGTGAAGGAGTTTCGTTCAGCCCCTGCCGTACAAGGCCGCCCGCGGCTTATGGCTGATCAGCGACGAACTGCATCAATCGTTTCAGGTTCCGGTACTGCATTTGGTACGGCGCGACTTTAACAAAGACGCGTAATCGACTGTCTGAACTGCATGTTTGTTGAGACTGCATCCAATCTGATGTTGGGCACAATTGTACAGCTTTGCAGTATCAAACGGGGCGTTTCGCGAAACGATTTCCTACCGAATACGAGCGTTTATACGGATCAGACTGGCCCCAGCGAGATCGATCCGTCCCATCTGATATTTGTCCGCCATCAACCCGTCGAAAAGGCGTGGATACGCCAAAAGCTGACGTCCGGCCGTCTGCAAAAATGTGAACGTGCATCGGCTGCAGCTAGCGCAGCGTCGCCAATAGGCGCTCGGCGGCCTTCAAATCTGCTGTACTCAGGCCTTCCACGAATTGCTCGAATACCGGCTGTAACAACGCGCAAGCGCTGTCGACTTCTCCTCGCCCGGCCATCAGCGTCGCCATGTCGATTGCGGTTCGCAGCTCCCATGCTCGCGCACCCTGACTGCGGCTCAACTCCAACGCCTGCAACAGGCATGTCTCGGCTTCGGCGCGATTGCGTTCCGACACCTGGAGAACAAGGCTTCCCTTCACCCGCAGCAACTCCGGAAGGTACAATAGGTCGCCGTTCTTTTCGACTTGACCAAGTGAATCGTCGATCAGCACCATTGCTTCATCGACCTGACCGATCGCGGACAACCCCCTGACCAGCGAGAGGTTGAGTGCAGTTGTGAGCAATTCGTAAGGCGCCGCATGGAGCTTCTGGAGAGAAGTTCGCAGGCCCTCTACGCCACCTTTCGCGTCGCCTTGACCCATCGCGACGTCGCTTTTGAATCCTCGACCAACCAGCAGGTAGGGAGCCATGGAATGGGATTCGGCGCGGGAAATGAGCATGTCTATGTATGCCTCAGCACTCTCCAGTTCGCAGGCCCACAGGAATACCGATATTCCCCAGATCAAGGCGATCGCCAGCGTCAGCGAATGATCCATGGCGGCAGCCTCATCGATGGCCTGCCGGGCGCGTTCCATGGCTTGATCCGGGTGGCCTTGCAGCCAAAGGTTCCTGGCCAGAATAGCCTTGGCCAGGATTTTGCCTTCGAAACCGAGATAGATCGTCGTGGTTCGCTGAGCGCGCGGTCCGCGATCCAGCGCCGCCTCGAGTTCGGCGCGGGCTTCGGCAAGGTCGCCGCGAAGGTGCAGCGATATCCCCAAAACGGAATGACCCAAAGCGATCGCGACCGAATCCTCCAGCGTCGCGGCTGTGGCTGAGCATTGTTTCGCGAACTGGAGGGCGGTTTTAAAGTTGCCGGTCCGCAGATGGAACATGTTGAGCGGACCCAACAGATGCAACTGATCGAGCTTATCGCCGCGTTCTTCCGCGATCGTGAAGCTTCGCTCCAGGGCGACGCGCGCCGCGTCGCGCCCTCCCCGCGTGAACATCAAGGACACACCGAGCGCCGCTTGGAGATGCATCTCATCGAGCCCACCAAGAGCAGCAGCGTCGAGCGCGAATATCGCGCGCTCGGACCAGCGATGACATTCCGGCAGCAACGACATCGCCAAGAAAACTGGCGCGGCAGCGGCGGCAAGCCCGACGCCGATGTCCGTGTTTCCGTCGGTGCCGAAGCACCATTCCAAGGCGGCTCGAACATTGTTGATGGCGGCGAAGTGAGGGGTCCGTTCCTCGCCGGTCGCCAAGCTTGGCCATTCGAGCCCGGTCTGCTCCAGCCATCTTCGATAATAGGCGGCGTGGCGCACCGCCAGATCGGCGATCTCGGCGTCGTCGAGCTTGATGTCGAGGACATAGGCGCGCGTGGTGTCTAGGAGCCGGTAGCGCATCATCGCTCCGATCGGACGCGTCGCCACGATCGACTTGGCAACGAGACTGTCCATGGAGGCAAGGACGGTTGATCTGTCGAGACTAGCGCTTGTGACGACTTCCAGCGCCGCATCGAGTGTGAAATGCCCCACGAACACGGCGAGCCTGCGAAGCACCACGCGTTCAAGTTCGGTAAGCAGCCCAAAGCTCCAGTCCAGCGTTGCCTGCAGGGTCTTCTGACGCGGTGGCGCTATTCGCGACCCGAGCCACAGCAGCGTCAGACGTTGATCGAGAAGCGCGGCCGTTTGTTGCAGTCCATAGGACTCGACGCGTCTGGCCGCCAGCTCAATCGCGAGCGCCACTCCGTCAAGCTTTCGACAGATGCTTGCGACGAGCAAGGCCTCCGCATCGCTGACCTCCAAACGCGCGCCACCTGCCACAGCGCGCTCGACAAATAGCTGAATGGCTGGAAACGTCTGGACAACCGCCGCCGACAGCCTCGGATCGTCGGGCGGACAGGCAAGCGCATCCAACCGGTATATATGCTCGCTCTCGACCCTGAGCGCCTCGCGACTTGTCGCCAGAATGTGGACCTGTGATGCCGCGTCGATGATGCTTGCGGCCAGCGTCGCCACGGCTTCGACGAGATGCTCGCACGTATCGAGGATCAGGAGAATCCGCTTGTTGCGCAGATAGGCGATCAGATTGGGCGTCGCGTCACTCGATTGAACCGACAGCCCAAGCATGGAGGCAACGGCTGTCGTCACCAGGTCGGGATCGCCAAGCATTCCCAGGTCGACGAACAGCACCGCGCCTGAGAATGCTTCGATCAAATGATGCCCGACCGCGATTGCGACGGTGGTTTTGCCGACGCCGCCGGCGCCGACGATAGTGACGAAACGCGAAGCGTTCAGCCGAGCCGACAGCTTGAGAACGTCCTCATCTCGGCCGACCATCCGACTCAAGCGGCTAGGGAGATTCGCATGCGGAAACCTGGCGGCAATGACAGGCGCATCGTCGCTGGGACCGCCCGAGCGCGAGACGGGTGCAACGAAGCAGTAGCCCCGCCCCGGAAGAGTCGCGATATATCGCGCGCCGTCCTTTCCATCGCCCAGCGTCTTGCGAAGCCTGGTTATGTGAAACCGCAGGCTGCCTTCCTCGACTGTGACATCGGGCCAAACCTGCGACATCAGATCTTTCTTGCCGACGATTTCATTCGGCGTGGAAATCAGGGCGATGAGAATGTCGAGGGCACGCGAGCCTAGCTCTACGGGAGCGCCCTCTCTTGTGAGGAGCCTTTTACCCGCAGCCAAATGGAAAGGACCAAACGACAATCCGTCTTTGGTCTGATCTGCCGTTGCAGTCATGGCGTCTTCTTTCGGAGCCGCCTGCCCTCAAAGCCCATAGTTTAAATCAAGGATCGCCTGCACACCATAGGGACGTCGGCTGCAACGGCCGATTTGCTCGGGAAACAACGGCGCTTGCAGCGACTAACAAGGGCTCACAACGCATAACGGGCGATTCCCTTCTTCTGGGCGTAGGTATCGGGAAGCACACAAGCACCTCGAGCAAATGCACGACCTTAAGGAGAGAGCCATGGATACGACCAACACTCCCGAAGTAATCGACCAAGATCGTCGCCGGGTTTTGGGTACTGCCGCGGTCGGCATCGCCGCCGCAGGTGCCGCAAGCCTGCTCCCGTCACGATTGGCCGCCGCATCCACGAGCGATTCCATCCGTCCCTTCACCGTCAGCTTCCCGCAGGAGGAGATCGACGAGCTACGCCGGCGCGTCGCCGCCACGCGTTGGCCCGAGCGCGAACTGGTCACCGATGCAGCTTCTCGGCGGACTTCGGCGACGTTGGCGGCAGGCGACACACAAGGCGTGCAACTCGCCACGATGCAGAAGCTCATCCAGTACTGGGGAGCCGAATACGATTGGAGCAAGTGCGAGGCGCATCTGAAGTCGCTGCCGCATTTCATCACCGAGATCGACGGCCTCGACATCCACTTCATCCACGTGAAGTCCAAGCATCAGGGTGCGCTGCCGGTCATCATCACACACGGCTGGCCCGGTTCGGTCATCGAGCTGCTGAAGGTCATCGATCCGCTCACGAACCCCACGGCGCATGACGGAACCCCGGCCGACGCGTTCGACGTGGTGATCCCGTCGATGCCGGGCTACGGCTTTTCCGCCAAGCCGACCGAACCCGGCTGGGGTCCGGAGCGCATCGCGAAAGCGTGGACCGTGCTGATGAAGCGCCTCGGCTACAACCGGTTTGTCGCACAGGGCGGCGATTGGGGAGCCCTCATCACCGAACAGATGGCGCTGATGGCGCCTCCCGAGTTGATCGCCATCCACACAAACATGCCGGGGACCATTCCGCCCGAGATTGTGAAGGCGCTTGCTGCCGGCAGTCCGCCTCCCGCCGATCTCGGGCCGGACGAAAAACGCGCCTACGAGCAGGTCGCCTTTTTCTACAAGTTCGGCCTGGGCTACGCCAACGAGATGGCGCTTCGCCCGCAAACGCTCTACGGGCTCGTCGATTCACCGGCCGGTTTGGCGTCATGGATTCTTGACCACGACGCGGACAGCTATGCACTGATCGCCCGCTCCTTCGATGGGGAGCCGGAGGGCCTTACCCGCGACGACATCCTCGACAACATCACGTTGTACTGGCTGACGAACACGGCCATCTCGTCAGCCCGGCTCTATTGGGAATTCCGGCAAACGGCGAAGGCGGGCTTCTTTGACGCCAAAGGCATCACCATTCCCGTCGGCGTGAGTGCGAACCCCAGTGAAATCTACACCGCACCGAAGAGTTGGACCGGGCGCGCGTTCCCGAAGCTTCTGCATTACGGCCGCCCGCCCAAGGGTTGCCATTTTGCGGCATGGGAACAGCCGAAGTACTTCACCGATGAGCTGCGCGCCTCGTTCAAGACGTTGCAGACGTGAAGTATTGGGCGGGGATGGCGCGCCGGACGTGCACGTCATCCGCCGCCTCGCGATACCTGCGCGTAGCGAATCTCCAAAGGGAGAGACTGCAATGGACCTCCTCATCAAGACGCTTGCCACGGTCGCGGCCTGCACGGTGTTCGCCAGCGGCGCGTTCGCCCAGAGCACGGTTGTTCCCGTCGACAAGGAACCCCCGCCCAAGCTGATCGTGGAGCCGCCGCTTCCGGGGCGGTTGGCCGGAGGCGTCGTGTTCATCCCGTACCGGGTGGAGAACTTGCGCATCCTGCCTGTCGGAGGGCCGGCCGCGCGCAACGTGTCCCCGCGGGTCGGGCACCTTCACATCACCGTCGACGACCTGCCCTGGGCGTGGGCGGATTACGGTCAGAGCAACACCATTATTTTGGTGGGCATGCTGCGCGGCCAGCACAAGGTGCTGATCGAGGTGGTGGACGCCGAAGGCAACGTCTTCACCGAGCAAACGGTGACGTTCCATTCGCCGGGCAAGGAGATTCTACCATGAAGCTCTTCAAGTTGGCGACCGCGCTGGCATTCGGGCTTTGCGTCCTTTCCGCCCTGGCCAACGCCAATGCGGCCGAAGATCGCTCGATCCGGCCCTTCAAAGCTCAGGTGCCGCAAGCGGCGCTCGAGGACCTTCGCCGGCGCATCGCGGAAACACGGTGGCCGGATCGCGAGACGGTCGATGACCAGTCGCAGGGCATACAGCTGGCGAAGATCAAGCCGCTCGTCGAGTATTGGGGCGCCAGCTACGACTGGCGAAAGGCCGAGGCCAAGCTCAACGCCCTGCCTCAATTCATGACAACGATCGATGGCGTAGACATTCACTTCATCCACGTCCGCTCACGTTATCCGAACGCCTTGCCGCTGATCATGACGCATGGCTGGCCCGGCTCGGTGTTCGAACTGCTCAAGACCGTCGGTCCGCTCACGGACCCGACCGCCCATGGCGGACGCGCCGAGGACGCCTTCGACCTCGTTCTGCCCTCGCTGCCGGGCTTCGGCTTCTCCGGCAAGCCGACCGACACCGGCTGGGCCCCCGACCGCATCGCGCGAACTTGGGCGGAGCTGATGAAGCGCCTCGGCTACACACGCTACCTCGCGCAGGGCGGCGACTGGGGGTCCCCTGTCTCGAACGCGATGGGCCGCCTCGCGCCGGCAGGTTTGCTCGACATCCACATCAACCTGCCGGCGATCGTACCGCCCGAGATTGCCGCGGTGCTCGCCGCCGGCGGCCCAGCGCCTGCGGGACTGACCGAGAAGGAACGCGCGACGTTCGACGCGCTCAGCGCGTCCGCCAAAATGGGGAACAGGTCCTACGCCGTGATGATGGGCACCCGACCGCAGACCATCGGCTACGGCCTGATGGACTCGCCGGTCGGCCTCGCCGCATGGATGCTCGGGCATCCGGGCTTCTCGCGCTGGACATACAGCGAGAGCGATCCCGAAAAGTCGCCGGATGAGGTGCTCGACGACATCACGCTGTACTGGCTGACGGACACCGCGACCTCAGCGAGCCGAATCTACTGGGAGTATGGCGGACGCAGTCCTGCTTTTGCCGGTCCGGAGATGACCTCCGAGATCTCGCTTCCTGTGGCCATCACTGTCTTTCCAGGGGAGAGCTATCGCGCCCCGGAGACATGGGCCAGGCGCGCCTACCGCAACCTGATCTATTTCCACGAGGTCGACAAGGGCGGCCATTTTGCTGCGTGGGAGCAGCCGGAGCTCTTCTCCGCCGAGCTTCGAGCTGCGTTCAAGCCGCTGCGGCAAGATAAGTGAAGAGAGCGGGGCGGCTCGCCCCTTTCCCGCCCAAAACGCGGATCGGGACATTGGGGCCGGTCCGCCATGGATGAACTCAGCAAGGCATTCAAACCCAAGGAGCCCCACATGACCGATACTCAAGCGCGCAGCGAAACTGCAGTCGAGACCCCCGGATCGCGGACGGTCGACATGAAACTCGAAGTTGCCGTCATCCCTGTGTCGGACGTCGACCGCGCCAAGCGATTCTACGACGGCCTGGGCTGGAGGCTCGATGCCGACTTCGTCAGGAGCGACGGGTCGCGGGCCGTGCAGTTCACGCCTCCAGGTTCGCCGGGCTCTATCCACTTGGGTACCACGCCGGCGCTCTGGCTCATCGTATCCGACATCGTGGCGGCGCGTGCCGAGCTCGTAGAACACGGTGTCGACGTGAGTGAAGTATTCCACCCCGGCGCCGGACCGGGCGACCGTCTCAGCGGTCCGGATCCGGAGCGGCGCAGCTACGCCTCGTTCGCCTCGTTCAGCGATCCGGACGGCAATAGCTGGCTGCTCCAGGAAATTACCGCGCGGTTGCCCGGACGCGTGGACAGTGACGTGACGACATTCACCTCGTCGACCGAGCTCGCCGCCGCGCTGTGGCGTGCGGCGCTAGCGCACGGCGAGCACGAGAAGCGGACGGGCGGCCAGCGTGATGAGAACTGGCCGGACTGGTATGCCGAATACATGGTGGCGGAACACGCCGGCAAGCCGCTGCCGCTTTGAAAGTTCGGCGCGCGCGTTGCGCGCCGTATCCTGTACGCGCCGCAACCTCGATCGTACACAGAGGCGTCACGATGAAAACAAACAGGCTGTGGATAGCCGCGGCACTCGCGATGGCAATCGGGACACCGATTGCCGGTTTTCTAGGAGATACGAATATGGGGCGGCCGATAACATCCAAACAGACAGAGGTTCCGTTCCTTCACGGGTTTTCCGCTGGCGCGGTTGCGGGTCAATCCGAGCTTGCCTCTCTCGAGAGTGCGGACGAGTGGATCAATTCACCGCCCCTGACTGCATCGGCTTTGGGCGGCAAGGTCGTCCTTATCGATTTCTGGACCTATACCTGCATTAACTGGCTGCGCACGCTGCCCTATGTCCGAGTGTGGGAGGAGAAGTATCGCGATCAAGGTTTGGTGGTGATCGGCGTCCACTCACCGGAGTTCTCTTTTGAGAAAGACCTGAACAACGTACGTCGGGCCGCGGCGGATTTGGGAGTCGATTATCCGATCGCCGTCGACAGCGGGCACGCCATATGGCGTGCCTTTAACAACCACTATTGGCCAGCGCTGTATTTCATCGATTCACAAGGGCGTGTTCGGCATCATCATTTTGGCGAGGGCTCATACGAACAATCGGAAAAGATCATCCAGGAATTGCTGGCCGAGACTGGAGCCGGCGGATTCGACAGTGAGCCCGTGTCGGCAGTTGCCCGCGGCATCGAAGTGGCGGCCGATTGGGACAGCCTCAAATCCCCAGAAAACTATCTCGGCTATGAACGCACCCAGAACTTTGCCTCCGGCGGCGAACCGGTTTTGGACGAGCCGCGCATCTACGAAGTGCCGGCGCGACTACGCCTGAGTGAATGGGGGCTGTCTGGGGATTGGACGGTAAGGCAGGAGAGCGCCGTGCTGAACAAGCCCAATGGCCGCGTCGCGTATCGTTTTCACGCCCGCGATCTTCATCTCGTCATGGGGCCCACAGCTAGGGGAACTTCCGTGAGATTTCGCGTGCTGATCGACGGACAGCCGCCAGGCGCGGCTCGCGGAATTGACGTTGACGAAAATGGCGAAAGCATGGTGGCGGAGCAGCGTCTGTATCAACTCATCCGACAACCAAAACCCATTGTCGATCGCCAGTTCGAGATCGAATTTTTCGGCCCGGGCGTGGAGGTGTTTGCGTTCACGTTCGGCTGATCGTTTGTGCAACGATAGAGGTTCCCAAATGCATTCGCTCAATATCCCGGATGAGATCGACCAAGATCGCCGCCGGTTCTTTGGTGCCGCCGCAATGGCCGTCGCCGCCACTCAACTCGGTCTGATCGCTTCGGCAGCAGCACAGCAGGCGACCGAAGCGCCTGCAACGTCCTTCGGACCCTTGAAGCAGATCGACGCCGGCGCGTTGAGCGTCGGCTATGCCGACGTGGGACCTGCCGGCGGCCCGCCCGTCATCCTGCTGCATGGCTGGCCGTACGACATCCATACTTACGTCGACGTCGCGCCCTTGCTGGCGGCCAAAGGCCACCGCGTGATCGTGCCTTACCTGCGCGGAAACGGCACGACGCGGTTCCTGTCGGAAGAGACGATGCGCAATGGTCAGCAGTCTGCTATCGCCGCCGACATTGTCGCCTTGATGGACGCACTCGGCGTCGAAAAGGCGACCATCGGCGGCTGCGACTGGGGCGCGCGGACGGCGAACATCATTGCCGGACTATGGCCGGAACGCTGCAAGGCGATGGTCTCGGTGAGCGGCTACCTCATCGGCAACCAGCAAGCCGGCAAGCTGCCGCTGCCGCCGAAGGCCGAGCTGCAATGGTGGTACCAATATTACTTCGCCACCGATCGCGGCCGTGCCGGTTACGAGAAATACACGCGGGATTTCGCCAGGCTCATCTGGCAGCTCGCTTCGCCACAGTGGAGTTTCGACGATGCCACCTTCGGACGCAGCGCCGCCGCCTTCGACAATCCCGATCATGTCGACATCGTGATGCATAACTATCGTTGGCGGCTCGGATTGGCTGAAGGCGAGTCGCAGTATGACGAATTGGAAAAGCGCCTCGCACAGGCACCGGTCATCAGCGTGCCTACGATCACGCTCGAGGGCGACGCTAATGGCGCGCCACATCCGGACGCCAGCGCCTATGCCAAGATGTTCTCAGGCAAATATGCGCACCGGGTCGTCACGGGCGGCATCGGGCACAACCTGCCCCAGGAAGCGCCGCAGGCCTTTGCCGATGCCGTTGTCGAGGTCGACGCGTGATCGGGTTCGCAGCGCCGCCCCTGCGGCAGGTACCGCAACTACCAAAAAAATGCCCGTGAGCCGGATCGCAAGAGTTGTTTACACGGCTAGGACCGCAACCACGGGCGGCCGCGAAAATGGCGCCTCGCGCAGTTCCGACGGCCTTCTGGACATCTGGCTTTCGATGCCCGGATCGGCGCGCATCGGCACCAACCCTGAGCAACTCATCGCGGCCGGCTGGTCGGCCAGCTTCGCAAGCGCGATCGCATCTGTGGCCCACAAACGAAAAATCACGCTGTCGTCGGGAGTGAGCATCGATGCCTCGGTCGATCTGAACCTCGGGGACGACGGCTACTTTCTCAGCACTCGGCTCAACGTCAGACTGCCAGGTGTGGAGTGCAATGCCGCGAAAGCCCTGGTAGGCGAAGCACATAAGATTTGTGCATACTCGAAAGCGACACGCGGCAACATTGAGGTCAAGATCAAGCTGATCTGAGCTGACGGCGGCCTGGCCCGGTGCTGTGACTTCGCAGTATCACGATGATCTGATCGGGCGGCGCGTGGTTTCCTCTCGGCCTCGAGGCGCAATAGGATGTTTAGCGCCGACGCCGCGACTTGGATCAGAGTCGCCTAAATCGCAACAACGCAGGGTCGCATTCGCTGAAATTGGGTGGGAGGCAACCCGCGACTGACAAAGCACTCGTCAGCAGATTCCGGTACTGCATTTCGTACAGCAAGGTCTTCAACAAACGGACGTAAGTTGTAGAATCAGGAAAGCCCGATTCAGAATCCGTCCCATCTGATGTTGGCCGAACCGGTTGATCAGCCGTGCGAGGTCGTAGATGCGCCAATGGCGGACCAAATCTGAAGACCTCACGCAAGCCTAGAGCGCGGCCGATCGGCGTCTCGATCTCAGGATATCAGCACCTTTTTCAGCTATCATGATGACAGGCGCATTGATGTTGCCGCTAACCATTGACGGCATCACTGACGCATCGCAGACGCTGAGCCCCTCTAGTCCCTTCACGCGCAGGTCGGGGCCTACGACGGCGCGGTCATCGATCCCCATCCGGCAAGAGCTGGTCGGGTGCCAGGTGGTCAACGCGTTTTGACGGATAAAGGTGGCGATCTCTTTCGGATCGTCGGTGTCAGGCGTCGCGTTGCCCAGCCGGATGTCGTCGAACGGCGCCGCGTTCAGGATTTCACGGTCTTTCCGGACTAGCTCGATTGACCGGCGCAGGTCGTTCGGATCGGAAAAGTAGTTTGGATCGATAATCGGTGGATCGAGCGGGCTGCCGGAAGCAAGCGTCACACTGCCACGGCTGCCCGGTCTGCAGACGTAGCCGCCTATGCCAAACCTCCGTCGATCCGGTACGCCATCCGTGCGGAAAAATTCGGAGATCCCCGGATAAAAGAAAGTCTGCAAAGACGGGTAAGCCTCGCCGGGGTCAACCGACATAAAAGCACCCACATCAAGATAGTGGGTTGCCAGTAGGCCACCCCCGGTTTCCTCGAACTCGGTTACGGCATCATCGAACTTCAAGGCAACCTGACTATAAAAGGCATCCGGATCCTTGACCCAGCCGGTTATGGAGCCCGGGCTGATGTGATCCTGGAGGTCCTGTCCAACACCCGGCAGGTCTGCGACAACCTCCACACTCTTCGCCTTTAGATGATCGGCGGGTCCTAGGCCCGAGAGCATCAAGAGATGTGGAGAACCGATTGCGCCGGCTGCCAGGATGACCTCGCCGTCCGTGCGTGCGATCTCGAGGCGGCGGCCGCCTGCGAAGTATTCGACGCCTTGGGCACGGCCCTTCTCGACGATGATTCGGGTAACGAGCGCCTCCTTTACAATTGTCAGGTTTGGACGGGCAAGGGCTGGATCGAGATAAGCCAGGGCGGTGCTGCACCGCCGGCCATTTCGCAACGTAGCCTGATAGTAGCCACAACCGGCCTGAACCGCGCCGTTGAAGTCGGGATTGAATCGATGGCCGACTGAGACCGCGGCCTCGATAAATTTCTCGCAGAGTGGGTGCCGGTACGCATTGGTCTCGACGCTGAGCGGGCCGCCCGTCCCATGGTACATATCGTCAAGTGCGGTGTTGGCTTCTGCGCGTATGAAATAGGGCAAGACGTCGTCGTAGGACCAGCCGTGATTTCCGAACTGGGCCCACTGGTCATAGTCGCCCGAGTTTCCGCGAATGTAGACCATGTAGTTGAGGATGCTTGAACCGCCGACAACGCGGCCTCTAGGGTAGGCGATGCGCCTGTCGAACAGTTCAGGCTGGTGGGTGGTGGAAAAGGCCCAATCGGACTTGGAGTTCTGCATCCACGAAGCGGCTCCGGGGATGTTGGAGAGCCGGGTGTCTGCCTCGCCGCCCGCCTCGATCAGCAGGACCCTGCAATCCGCATCCTCGGTCAACCGGTTGGCCAGAACGCAGCCGGCTGATCCGGCTCCGACGATGATGTAGTCGAACGACATCAGGTCGACCTCCACGAAGCTGAATTGCCCTTCTATGTTTCAGTCATATCACAATCCAACGACCGCAAAGCGCCCAGAACCGGACATTCGGCTCGTCGACGGCCAATGTCTAGATTCGTAACACATTCGTTCAGCGTCTTGCTCAGTGTCCCGCCCGTTTTACCTCGTTCGCAAGTCTATTGGGCCACTTGGGACACGGCTGACATCAGCTCCTGCGGGTTTGGCGCTCCAAACATGTATCGCCCACCCTCTGGAACCTCCGTGAAGCTCCAGCGGACGATCCCCTGCCGGTCCAGCA
>NZ_JAMYUP010000094.1:0-14936 GCF_040323155.1 Mesorhizobium sp. M0060 | reverse complement strand
TGTCTCGCATCCGTGACGCCTCCGTGATTCGGCGTCACAGACAGAATCACGGCAGATTCATACGCGGCAATAGGCCCCGCCGACGATGTGGGTAATTGAAAGCTTCACCGGATGCGTACCTCTCGATGCCAAAATGCCCGCCGTTATCGCCGGGATAAGGGAGGGCAATAGCCCACCTGTTCTACATCCCTTCTGCTTGGTTCGCTCTCACCTGACATTCAAGGACCTCACACTGACGCGTTTCGGGCCGAAGACAGATATGTCCACTACACTTGCTCGCTTCAATTAATGAGCGCGCTTTGGCCACCGTTTTCCGGGGTTGACGTCCTTGGCTGGAGGAGCGGAAGACGATGGAGGCACCGAAGTTCGGACGCGCAGAAGCGTTATTCTGAAGCAGAGCGCGAGCCGAGATCTCGCGGGCGGGTATCACCCAGACGACCTACTTCAACTGGAAAGAAATACGACGGACTGCTGCCGACAGAGATGACGCGGCTGAAGCAGCTTGAGGACGAGAACGGAACTGGTCGCTGTGGCATTGAAGGGTAACCAGAGCACGCTTCATGCAGAGGTCGAGCTCTTCGCCAACGAGCAAAAGACAAACAATTTCAAAGACACCACGATCAGCCAAGACATCTGGCACGCGGGGCGAACTTGCGTCCCCTTGAACGTCGCAATCTCAGAAATTCAACGAGACGCTCCAACACTGCAACAGATCCTTCAACCAAATTTACAGAATCTTTGCGCCCGCAGAGCGGCGACAATGGTACCTTCATCGCAACTCTGAGGGAAGGCAGTGCTAAATAGCTGATCCCGATCTACATTGTGACCACCGCAGAGCTCGCAACAGAGAGTCGGGGCTGAGCTTTCGAAGATCCTCTCCGATGTTGCGGCACAATCGGACTCCAATACTGCTGCCGTCTGCAGTTGGCTGGGTTTGCAGTCTGCAAGCCGGGGGCGAAGGCGAGGATATCGCAATCGCATTCTGCGACGTCCTTGAACATTAAAAGAAGATCGGGTCGGCTATTCGGTCGGTTGCGCCTATCCGCCGGACTGGGGTGAACACACCATAAGCCTGCGCCGTGGTGACATGACCGAGCTTCAGCCCGGCATGACCTTCCACTTCATGACCTGTCTGTGGATGGAAGACTGGGCTTTGAAATGACCGAGACCGTCCTCATCACCGAGACCGGCATGGAGTGCTTGGCCCCCGCAAACTCTTCGTTAAAAACTGAAATCCGCTTACGGACGCTGAGACCTAGCCGCTCGCACAAACTTGGTGGAGCTCGTAATGTTAGTCACAACGATCGAAGACACGAAACAGATACTTGATAAGCTAGTCGCGTTCTCGACCATTTCCTCCGACTCCAACCTTGCCATGGTGAACTATTTGGCCGATTTCTTCGGCCCGCGCGAGTTTTCCTGCAGCACAACGAAGAACGGACGAAAGGCCAATCTCTTCGTGACCTTCGGTCCTGATGGGGAAGGGGGTGTGGTGCTCTCCGGCCATTCTGACGTCGTGCCTGTCGAAGGCCAGAAATGGTCGAGCACCATTCAAGATGCTGGAGAGCGAAGGACGGCTCATGGTCGAGGCACATGCGACATGAAGGGATTTGTGGCGTGCTGTCTCGCCACGGCGCGGGGCATGGCGGAACTCAACCTTGTTCGGCCGCATTTTGCCTTTACCTACGATGAGAAAGTGGGCTGCTTTGGCGCTCAGGCGCTGATGAAGGAATTGGCCCGACGTGAAATAAAGCCCTCGGCCGCCTTAATTGGTGAGCCGACGATGATGCGGGTCATCGAAGGCCACAAGGGATGCTACGAATATACCACCCACTTCGTAGGCCTTGAGGGCCACGGGTCCCAGCCAGACCTCGGGGTTAACGCAATTCAGCACGCAGCGCGATTCATTACACATCTGATGGAGCTCAGACTGAAGGATCGCGCGATGGCGGGAAGCCGCTTCGATCAACCTTGGGCTACTATTCAGGTCGGGCGCATTTTCGGTGGCGCCGGCCGCAACATCATTGCCGGGAACTGCTCTGCAGAATGGGAAATGGCCCAGTTCAGCCATCGGACGCCGCCCTAGTCAAAGAGAGCCTCGACACTTTGATCAATCAGCAGCTCCTGCCGGAAATGCAAGCCGTGTCATCCTCTGCCGGTATCGAAACGAACGTCGTCGGCGAGGTGAAAGGACTTCAGGTCGTGGCGCAGTCGGAGGCACGTGATATCGTCTATGTAATCACCGGTGCCAATGGGGCTGACGTCGTCGCGTTCGGTACCGAGGCCAGTCTTTTCCAGGAAGCGGGCATACCCGCTATCATCTGCGGGCCTGGCTCGATCGAGCAGGCCCACAAGCCAAATGAGTTCGTCGACATCGATCAGCTCAAGAGCTGCCTGAAAATGCTTTCGCGCCTGCAAGCGAAACTCGTCTGAAAGATGCGCCTTGGCGCATCGGGTCTACCAAGAAAAGGCGCGCAGTCATCTGAAAACACGATGGCGGGGGCCGGGACATTATATTGGCGAACTCTGGGTTAAGTGGCGCATGCTTGGGGGATAGGCGAACTACATAGGCCGTCAACGCAGTCCGATCGAGCGAGCTGAAGTGCAGATCAAAGATGTCCTCCTCGCGCCCGGCAACGGCGCATTTTTCTATGACGATCAGACCGCCATTAGATCCGGTGCGACCCAGGACGGCTTCCGCTATGTCGGCGAACCGATAACGCCTGGCTTCACATCGATCCGCATTCCAGCATCTTCGCTCAGCATCGGGCTCGTCCTTTCCGACGAGACCGTTGTTTGGGGCGACATGATGAACGTTCAGTACTCTGGTGCCGGTGGACGCGATCCTTTGTTCGACGCCAATCAGATATCAGTTTTCACATCGCGCGTGATCGCGCCGCGGCTTTTTGATGTCGATGTATCTCGGTTTCGTACTTCTTGCGTAAAGGTTTTTGAACCTGTCGATCATCTGCGCTTACCTCTGGCTGTCGAGTATGGCGTGAGCCAAGCGCTGCTTCGCGCAGCCGCCCACCTACAGCGCAAGACAATGGCGGAGATCATCTGCGCGGAGTTCGATCTGCCGCTACCGACGTGCCGCGTCCCAATTTACTGCCAGAGCGGTGACGCTCGCGAAATCAATGTAGACAAAATGATCCTGAAGGGTGTGGATGTACTGCCCCACGGCCTGATCAACTCGCGGCAGAAATTCGGCGTAGACGGCCAGACCTTCATGGAGTTCGTGAAGTGGGTTGCAACGCGTACGCGCCAAATCGGCCGCCCGGGCTATCATCCGGTGCTGCATTTCGATGTGTATGGCTGGATCGGCCAGGAAATCGGACTGGAGCCGCAAAGGATCGCCGACTTTATCTGCAAGGTTGCAGATGCCGTCCCGGATTTCACGATCAACATCGAATCCCCGGCGGATTTTGGTTCGACTCGGGCTCAAATTGAGAACTACGCCAAGATCGTATCGATTTTGGACAACCGGAGTTCCAGCGCGCGCATTGTCGTGGATGAGAGATGCAATACGCTTGAAGATATTCGGCTCTTTGCCGATGCCAAGGCCACGCATCTCGTTCAAATCAAGACGCCCGATGTCGGCTCAATTGCCGACACAGCGCGGGCCGTTCTCCTCTGCAAGGAAAACAAGGTCGGAGCGTATGTCGGGGGAAGCTGTACCGAGACAGATCTCTCCG
Organism: Mesorhizobium sp. M0060; assembly: GCF_040323155.1. Classification (NCBI taxonomy): domain Bacteria; kingdom Pseudomonadati; phylum Pseudomonadota; class Alphaproteobacteria; order Hyphomicrobiales; family Phyllobacteriaceae; genus Mesorhizobium; species Mesorhizobium sp. M0060. The sequence goes on along the minus strand of NZ_JAMYUP010000094.1, from coordinate 11,241 downwards.
CGCAGGCTTCTGTCCACGTATCGGTGGCGACCCAGGCCGACATGATGCTTGCAAAGCCCGGAATGGGTGTCGACGAGGCATTTTCCATCGTCGGGAACGAACAGAACCGGTTGCTGGCGATGCTGAACCGTCGTCGGACTCAAAACGAAAACGTTGGATAAAAGCACGGTGTCGCATGCAGAACTCTCTTCAGGGGATCATCGTCGTAGCCGTGGAGCAGGCCGTGGCCGCACCTTATGCGTCGTCTCGCCTTGCGGACGCCGGCGCCCGGGTGATCAAGATCGAAAGGCCCGAAGGGGACTTTGCGCGACATTACGATAAACTGGTGCGGGGACAGAGCGCTTATTTCGTCTGGCTCAACCGGGGTAAGGAATCGGTGTGTCTGGACCTGAGGTCAGAGGCGGACCGGGCCGTCCTAGGATCGCTCATCGCCAGTGCTGACGTCTTCATCCAGAATCTGAAGCCGGGCAGCATCGAAAAACTGGGTTTCGCGTCTGCTGATCTCCGTCGACGATATCCGCGGCTGATCACCTGCGACATCTCTGGTTTCGGGCAGAAAGGGCCGTATTCCCACTTGAAGGCTTATGATCTCATCGTCCAGGCTGAAACAGGTCTATGCGCGATCACCGGCAACCAACAAGGCCCTGCGCGTGTAGGGGTCTCGGTTTGTGACATCTCGGCGGGCATGACAGCGCATAGCGCCATTCTTCAGGCCCTCTATCACCGCGAGGTCACCGGCGCAGGCACCAGCATCCAGGTGTCACTGTTCGATGCGGTCGCCGATTGGATGAATGTTCCGGTCCTTCAAAACGACTACAGCGACTATTCCACGATTCGCGCCGGCGTGAAACACCCGTCGCTGGCGCCGTATGGGGCCTACCGTTGCGCCGACGGCAAAGATGTCATCTTTTCAGTTCAGAATGACCGCGAATGGGTAAATTTCTGCGAGAAATTCCTGAAGCAGCCGGGGCTTACACGCGCACCTGGTTTTGCTGACAATATGGAGCGCCTCGGCCACAGTGCGCAACTTGATGAGATCATTGAACGGCGGTTTTCTGAATTATCCTGCCACGAAGCAATGCAGGAGCTCGAGGCGGCCGGCTTGGCATATGGCCGACTGAACGAAGTGGTGGATGTTTCAAGGCATCCACACATTCGCAGGGTGCAGGTTGCTACACCTGAAGGAACTGTTGATACGATAGCGCCCGCGGCGATTTTCAACTCCGAGCGCCCCTCGCTGCGCCCAGTTCCGGCTCTTGGTGCTCATACCGAGGCTGTCCGCGAGGAGGTTCTGGGACTTTTGCGCGAAAGAGCCGCGTCAGCGTGAGCGCCCGTCTTGTAAGTAAGGTGGGTGCGCTCGCGATTTACACAGAGCGTGGATACTTCGGGTCACCTCAGCGCATCGGCGACCCAGCAAGCTTACTGCCACCGCCGTCGCAAAAATTGACCGGAGAGGTGACTCCATGATCAAGAACACCGTTCCGGCGGTTGAAAGGTCGATGTCTGTACCCCGCTGGAGATCCCTGCTCTTCGTTCCCGCTCACGTTCCGCGCTTTGTGGAGGCGGCCCATGAACGCGGGGCAGACGGCGTCATACTCGATCTCGAGGACTCCGTTCCGCAGGATCAGAAGGATGAGGCACGGCGGCGGCTTTCTGCATCAGTGGCAAAGGTGGGTCGCAAGGGTGCGTCGGTATTGGTCCGCGTGAATCGCGGTTTGCGCGCTTTGGCGGCCGATTTCGATGCAGCTGTATTGGAAGGTGTTGACGCACTAGTTCTTCCCAAGACGGAATCGGCAGAGTGGGTATCAGAGATCGCAAATGCGGTTTCGGTCCTTGAACGAGAAAGAAATCTTCCGCTGGGACGCATCCGGTTCCTTGCCCAGATCGAGACCCCGGGCGCCTTGCAAAGGCTCGCGGCCATTGCGTCGGCGCATCCAAGAATGGTCGCAATGGCGCTTGGTCCTGAGGACTTCAGTGCCGCTGTTGGCGGCGCCCCGGAATTCGACCTTCTGTTGGCGCCGAACCTCTCTGTTCTTTTTGCCGCCCGCGCGGCGGGGTTGCTCCCGCTTGGCTTCATAGGAAGCATCGGCGAGTTCTCCGATCCTGATAAACTTCGTGAAGCCGCGGCGTATGCGCGGCGGCTTGGCTTTGCCGGAGCTTTGGCGATCCATCCGACACAGGTGGCGATATTCAATGAGGCTTTCTCGCCAAGCGCAGAGGAACTCGAGTGGGCCCGACGCGTCATCGCGGCGCATAACGATGCCGCCACGCGTGGACTGTCTGCATTCTCGTTTAATGGTAAGATGATTGATCCACCAGTGGTGCGGCGCGCCCAGGAGATCCTGGCTCTCGCCAGCAATAACTGACCTTATCAGCAGCCGGACACGGTGGTTTTCGAGACATGGCCCGAATATGCTTGCCTGCCATCTCGTTTCGAGATAGATAAGAAGGCACTGGGGATCATGCCCCGGTTTGGATTTGTTCATCGTGGACATCAGGCAGTTAAGATACTTTGTCGGCGTCGTCGAAGCCGGCAGTTTCACGAAGGCAGCTGCGACCCTCAACGTTGCTCAAAGCGCTCTAAGCCTGCATGTGCGTCAACTGGAGGAAGGATTTGGCACCCAGCTGCTGGTGCGCGATAGGACCGGTGTCAGCGTCACCGCGTCGGGAGACAAGCTGCTTGAGCGCGCGCGGATCATCCTAAAGGAAATTCAGCTCACTGAGGCGGAACTGACAAGCTCGGTGGCTGCTCCTTCCGGAGAGGTGACCATTGGCATTCCGTCCGGAGCCGCTCGCGTCCTTAGCGGTCCCCTGCTTGAATCAATGAGAAGCGAATTGCCGAGGATCTCACTTAAGATGATCGAGGGCATGACTGGACCGCTGGAGGAGTGGATGGCTGCTGGCCGCTTCAATCTGGCAGTCCTGTACCGCACTGCGGAGAGCGTGGGGCAAATGACCGTGCTGGCCCGCGAAGAGTTTTGCCTAGTGGTTCCTCGGGGTGAACCGCCTTTCGAAGATTCGATACCGCTCGCCGACCTGCATGCGTTTCCGCTGGCGGTTCCGATGCGTAACAACAACGTCAGGCGTTCGGTGGCTGATGTCGTTGCGCAGCACGGTTGTGTGCTGGACGTCAGATTCGAAGTCGACTCCCTTTCTACGATCATCAATATGGTCATGGAAGGAAAGGCCTATTCTATTCTGACTCCGTCAGCCATTCAGAAAGAGGCGTCTCAAGGCCAAGTCCGGACGGTTAAAATCATTGATCCAGTGATTACCCGTTCCGTTGTGCTCGCCGTCAATCCGAGGGATGAGCGCTCTCCAGCCGTCTCTGCGGTTCGCAAGCTGATCCCCAAGGTCGTCAGGACATTGATCGAGAGCAAGCACTGGTCAGCCACGGCTCCGGACCGTGCTTAGGCACATCCCGTACCAGTTCAGTACTATCGCTCCTCCGCGGCTGCTTGCGCGATATCAATCTGGATTCCAGATGGTTTTGGGCGATATTCCATATTTGACCGGACGCGATCAAAGCGAGGAAACTGCAGTGAAGCGGGCCTAGGTTCGATACCGGCGGGTCTCGCATCGGCAGAAATACTCAAGCGGAGCATGCGATGTCCCACACTACGACCTATCAGCTGTTCATTAACGGCAGATGGCGAGCCGGTGGTAGCGGAGCCACTCTGCCGGTAATAAATCCGGCGACGGAGATGGTATTTGCCTCGGTGGCCTCGGCGACGATACCGGATCTGGATGAGGCCCTCGCTTCGGCAGAGCGCAGCCGCAAGGCCTGGTCCTCACGGCCTGCAAAAGATCGTGGCGAGATTCTCGTAGCAGCCGCCAGGATTCTGGCAGCGAAGGTTGAAGCGGCAGCTAGGGACCTATCAGCAGAACAGGGAAAGACGGTTGCCGAAGCAACAGGCGAGTACGCGCGCGCTGTCGAAACGCTGGAGTGGAACGGAACGCACGCCGAACAGTTGTCGGCCCCTATTCCGATGGGCCCGAACCGGATGATCGTCCCCGAGCCAGTTGGCGTCGTTGCTGCGTTTACGCCTTGGAACTATCCCGCCGTTCTCATCGCCCGCAAGCTCGCCCCCGCTTTGGCGGCAGGCTGCCCCGTGATCCTCAAGGGGGCTGAAGAGACACCAAGCGCGGCTGTCCATTTCGTCGAAGCCTTGCAACAAGCGGGTATTCCGGACGGCGTGGTCAATCTCGTCTTTGGCGTTCCGGTGCAAATTTCCCGGCATCTCCTCAGCTCGCCGATTGTCAGGGGCTTGACATTTACGGGCTCTACCGAGGTTGGAAAACAGCTCGCCACGCTCGCCGCGAACAACTTGCAGCGGTGCATCCTCGAACTCGGTGGGCACTCCCCAGTCATTGTATGCGACGATGCCGACCTCGCAAAAGCTATACCGGCAATCTCAGAATACAAGTTCGAGTGCGCGGGGCAAAGCTGCAATGCGCCCAGCAGGATCCTCGTCGCGCGGCCTCTCTATGAGGAATTCCTGTCCCGGATGACCGAAGTCGCCCGCAAGATCAAGATCGGTCCACCGGACGATCCGGCGACTGAGATGGGGCCAATGGCAGATGCTCGGCGAATCGAGGCCATGCAGCGCCTAGTCACGGATGCGGTCGACCGCGGCGCCACCATCGAAACCGGTGGCACCCGCCTCGACCAACCGGGTTTTTACTGGCCGCCAACGATCCTGACAGGCGTGCCAAAGGATGCCAGAGTGCTTCATGACGAGCCGTTCGGGCCGATCCTCACCGTGGCGCCGTTCGACACGATCGACGAGGCGATCGAAGAAGCCAACGCCACTGAGTATGGCTTGGCTGCCTACTTCTTCACCGGCGCCACCGATGCGAAACGGGCGCTGATCGGCGGTCTTTCGGCAGGCGCGATCAGTGTAAATTACCTGAAAGGGGTTTCCGCAGATGCACCATACGGTGGCGTCAAACAAAGCGGGTACGGATATGAGGGGGGCGAGCAGGGATTGCGGAGCTTCCAAAGCATGAAATTAGTCAACGGGCTTGGGTCATTCGGACGAGAATTCGGTGAATAAACAAACACGAACCATTGCCGGCAAGGATATTACAAAGAGCGTCGCCGACGCCCTTCAGTACATCTCCTACTACCATCCCCCCGACTACATCCGGTACCTGTCGCAGGCATACGCGCGCGAACAGAGTCCGTCGGCCAAGAACGCCATCGGCCAGATTTTGCTGAACTCTCGCATGGCGGCCTTCGGACGGCGCCCGATCTGCCAGGACACCGGTCTTGTGGTGGTCTTTGCAAAGGTCGGCATGGGCGTACGCATCCAGTCAACGGCCAGTTTCGCTGACCTCGTGAATGAGGGCGTCCGCCAAGCATATCTCGACCCCGACAATCCCCTTCGACCATCGATCGTCTCGGATCCGCTTGCCGGGCGGGTGAACACGCGAGACAACACGCCGGCGGTCGTCCACGTCGACCTCGTGCCCGGCAACAACATTGAGATCACTATCGCAGCAAAAGGGGGCGGGTCCGAAAACAAGGCGCGTTTCACCACCCTGAACCCCAGTGCGTCCGTTGCCGACTGGGTAGTCGACACCGTTTCGACGCTGGGCAGCGGATGGTGTCCGCCCGGCCTGATCTCGGTCGGCATCGGTGGCAGCGCTGAAAAGGCGATGCTGCTGGCTAAGGAGGCCATGAACGAGCCCATCGATATGTCCGAACTGATCGCCAGGGGGCCGTCAAACGCGGAGGACGCGCTGCGGATCGAGCTTTACGAAAGAATTAATGCGCTAGGCATCGGTGCTCAGGGCCTAGGCGGCCTGACCACGGTCGTGGACGTGAAGGTTGCTACCTGTCATACACATGCCGCGTCGAAGCCCGTCGCGCTCATTCCGCAATGTGCGGCCAACCGACACCTGAAGTTCACCTTGAACGGCTCGGGACCCATCCAGCTCGAGCCACCTGACTTTTCCGAATGGCCCCAGATCGGTCATGAGGATTTGCACACAACCGACGTCCGGCGGATAAATCTCGATGCGCTCACGAAGGAAGACACGGCATCCTGGCGCTGCGGAGAAACCCTTCTTCTGTCCGGAAAGATGCTGACGGGCCGTGACGCCGCCCACCAGCGAATGATCGATCTGATCGATGCCGGCAAGCCGCTCCCGGTCGATCTGCGGGGACGCGTAATCTACTACGTCGGACCGGTCCGCGCGGTAAGAGATGAGGTCGTCGGGCCGGCTGGCCCGACAACCTCCAGCCGTATGGACGTTTTTACTGAAAAGATACTCGCCGAGACAGGGCTATACGCGATGGTCGGCAAAGCGGAGAGGGGCCCGGCGGCCATCGAGTCGATTGTCAGTCACAGAACGCCCTATCTCATCGCAGTGGGTGGCGCTGCGTACCTGATTTCAAAATCGATCAAGGCGGCGCGGATCGTTGCCTTTGAAGACCTGGGCATGGAAGCCATTTATGAATTCGAGGTGCAGGACATGCCGGTCATCATGGCTGTCGATGTCGAGGGAAACTCCATTCACAATTCCGGGCCTCTCGAGTGGCGAAAGCGCATGGCGGCCGATAGCATCGCACGCAGCATCGGCGTTTGAGTCCACCGACCGGGCGATCCGACCAGAGTCCCGTCTCGGATTTTGGGCCGTATCGGTAACGCTAGCGGCCATTTGTGGTTCTGCTCCTCGGCGAGCCAGACAAGAAAGGCTTTCAAGTCGCTCTCGATGCCAAACGCTCAGAGTAAAGACTGCATCGACCTGCCGGCCATGCGATCAACGCTCGGTGCTGTCTAGCTGGCCAATCAGGTCAAGCACCGGACCCGGGTAGGGGAAGGCAAAGCCCAACTGTTCTGCATCCCTTCTGCTTGGTCACCTGACATTCGATAACCTCACACGGACGCGTTTCGGGCCGAAACAGATATGTCCACTACATTCGCTCGCTTCAATTGATGATAAAATTGCTGGGCACCAATTGCCCTTTTCGACAACCGTTTGAGAGCAAGATCATGAAGTCGCAATCCTGCCCCGTGCAACTAGACGGTTGGGATCTGAGGATTCTCTCGGAAATCCAATCAGATGGTCGGATTTCGAAAAGCGAGCTCGCAAAGCGTGTTCACCTTTCAGCTTCAGCCTGTTCGGAGCGGCTCCGTGTGCTCGAAGCCGCAGGGGTCATTGAGGGGTTCTACGCGCGCCTCAGTCCAGCCCTCATCGGGGGCATCATCTCTGTAATGGTGGAGGTGGTTTTGGACCGCCATCGTCTCGAGGATCAACGACACTTCGAGACCGCGATCCAAGAGATTCCGGAAATCCTCGACTGCTGGGCTATCGGGGGGCGGATCGACTATCTGATGCGCGTTTCTTCGCCTTCCATGGCTGCGTATCAAGATTTCATGGAGGGACTGCTACAGGCCGGTTTGGGGATCGAGCAATACTACAGCCTTGTCGTCACGAAACCAGTGAAATCCAATTCACCAATTCCCTTGTCCTCCCTAAAACAAAGATAAACGCCTGAAGCGCTGATTCCACGGTGATCGGCGCCAATTCCGAGAATCTATTGGCCAAAGACGTACATTCCCGCGAAATCTGAGAGGCATTTCCGGTATAAAGAGCCGGGTCGGCCGGGTGTGCTCCGTCAATTTATCGTGCGGAAAGCAACGATGCGCTTGAGCAATCCGGCAACCGAGAAACTGCGAAAGAGGATGAATGCTTATGGCTGCGCACGAAAAGTACAAATTCAAAATCGAAAACGAAAGTTACGAATGGAGCAGTCAGTTCATAACCGGCGCCGAAGTGCGAGGCCTTGGTCCTGGCATACCAGATAGCATGGACTTGTATATGAAAGTAGCAGGCCATCCCGGTCGGCTGGTTGGGGCGGATGACTCAATCGACCTGCGACAGCCGGGGATCGAAAAGTTTTACGCCCAGGATGCAAGCTCCGAAGCCGGAAATGCATAATGCCACTGTTGTTCGATTCTGACTACGAGATTCTTAAAAAAGCCGGTCTCAATTTTGAGGAACAAGAGGGTGCCCGGTTTCTTATATTCAAAAACTTTCCGCTGCCGAAAGGCGTTTATGTGGCAGATGAAAAGCCCGCGGATGCGGTCGATATATTGTATGTCATTCCGCAGAACTACAATATCTCGGGGGGCGACATGTTCTGGGTACACCCGCGATTGCATAGGGCTGACGGTGGGTTGATACCAAACACTGGCGGGCCTAGTCCCAATGAGGATTCACGTACTCACGCAGGCGTGGTGTTTTGCCGCTGGTCTAGGCACTGGAATGGAAATCCTTGGAAAGCAAAGGTCGACAACGTCCAAACGATTATGGATCGGATTTCGTGGGCGTTTAGATACCCTGACGCGAGGCGTTCATGAACGGACATCGCATTTCCATTACCGGTTCTCTCGACAACAGGCTCAAGAGTTGGTTGACGGGGCACCCTGACGGTCACGAGCGCGGCGCGCTGGTTCTCTTCCGCAAAATGGAAAGGACCGTAGCGGGACTGTCGCCGTCAACGCGTTTTGTGGCGGTTGACGTGATTGAGATGGATGGCGACTGGATATTAGAGAGCTCCCCGGTTCACTTGCGCATTAATCTGCGCAGGTTTCAGGACATCTACATTCTTTGCGAGCGGGAACGGCTCGAGTTGGGATTCGCCCACAGTCATCCAAGAGGCGTTTTGGATTTCTCGACGAAGGATGATCTGAACGAACAAAGCATTCTGAGGGGATACGCTGGCTGCAACGGCCGTGATGTGTCGCTTATCGCGATCGTTTTGGCTGACGGGCAGTGGCGTGCGAGAGTTCGGTCGGGTGCGACCCCTGACAGCGTGACTGATGTCCGGCATGTCTGTGTGCTCGGGGCTGACTTGGCAGTTCATCTCGGCAAGGCAGATGATGCCACTCCATCGGAAGTGCTGCGGCGCCAGGAAGCTGCCTTTGGCAAGCCTTTCAACGAGAAGCTCAGATCGTTGCGTATCGCAATCGTCGGAGGTGGTGGAACGGGATCGTCGGTCGCCACACTCGCCGCCCGCGCCGGCGTTGGCGAACTCATCATTATCGATGGGGATTTGCTCGAAGATAGCAATCTCAATCGCGTCCGCGGATATCGCAGTTGCGATATCGGCGAGAGTAAAGCAGCCACGTTGGCCCGATACATACGAGACCTAGGTTTATCGGTAGCTGTCGCTGCCATCCCGGCATATGTGAACGAGTCTCCAGAAGCGATAGATGCAATCTCCAGCGCTGACCTAGTGTTCGGCTGTACTGACGATGTTGCTGGAAGGGAGGTCCTCAATCAGGCAGTGTACTACTACTGCCAGGGCCTTATAGACTGCGGACTCACTGGCAAGATTGATTTCGACCAGGAGCGTCAGCCTTATCTGCGCGACCATAGAGGCCGGGTTAGCACAGTTCTTCCCGAATTTGGTGCGTGCTTGAGGTGCCAAGGCGTCGTCACCGAGGAAAAGCTCAGTTATGAGAGTGCGCTAAAGGAACGTCCGGAGTTGGCGGAGCTGGATCCAGAAACGCTTCGGACGGAGTTCTATCTAGTCGGGGGCGGCGAGCGGGCTCCCGGCGTAGGTCCTTTCACCAGTGCGACTGCCGATATGGCCGTAGCGACATTGTTTGATCTGGTGCGCCCCTACCGACGGCTTCCTAGCGACATTAGCCGCGATAATATATGGTACGACTTCGTGCATATGGCAATTCACAGCAATATGCCAAAGGACAATGCCGAATGCTTTTGCTGTGGTCCGAATGGCTTATTGCTCAAGCCTGAGGATGGCTATCGGCTCGATATGCCGTCGCTAGGTAAGCCGAGTTAATTCGTATGTGGTCTTGGCTGCTAAGGCTCGTGTGGCGGCTGGAGGAAATCATCCTCGGTCCACGTACTCCAAAAGCATCCAACAGGACTCCTTCTGAGGAGCGACTTCCGGGTATACTTTTCGCTCGGAATGAAGTGGTCGAAAAATCACCTCCGAATGACAGGGTCAGGCCAGGACAGTTCATCACGGTGGTGCACAAAGGGCGGCCATACTGGTCGCTCTTTAGGTGTCCCTGTGGCTGTGGCGAGGTCGTTTCGTTACCGATGCATCCGCCGCATAACCCCAGGTGGCGAATCGAACTAAGCCAAGACGGGAGGCCGACTTTGCATCCCTCTGTCTGGAAAAACAAAGGGTGCATGAGCCATTTCTGGCTTAGGGACGGAAGAGTATACTGGTGTGCGGATACCGGTGTCGAGCCTTGGCGAGCCCGTCCAGATCTATACGAAAGAAGAATCTAGAGCACGTCCTGGGATCGTGGACCGATGTGGTGCGATGAGGGCGTTCGCAATTGATGAGGAGACCCCGGGCGGCTTCTCGAGCATTCGGAGCCTGCCGCGTCACTCAGCGATCTGAACGCCTTCATAACCATAACGCTGCGGATCGGTTTTGAGAGTACGGTGGTAATCCTGATCAGCCCAATGCGTGCTGCCACGTGCGCATCAGCTTGTGTGCACGAAGAATGCATCGTCGAGATTCTGCTGGGAATTTGGGATGGCAGCCCTCGGGCGGTGCAATCTCGAAATACGATGCCCTAGGTGGTGCGGACTCTTAGGATTCCCTTTTTGACCGTAGCATGATTCAAGACTGCTTTTGGAGGGTAATCGCCCGGTTATTACCGCGGAGATTTCGCTTTGATGCGAGCGATGAGTTCTTGGCCATCGACGAAGGCTTCGAGGAAGTCATTCCATTCGTCAGCGGTGCGGCGCGCATGGGCAAGCATTTGCTCCAGCTCTTCCATTCCGTCGCGGGTAAGCGAAGTTATTGCCTCGTCCTGTCCGGTGTAGACGCTGATGATGCTGCCGTAGCTCAGGTTGTCATCGTTGCTGACGATCGCCTGAAGGAGTTCGGCATCTTCATCGAGCAATTTGGCGACGTAGTCGATGCTGAACACATGGGTCACCGTTGCCATCAGGCAGCCTCGGCGGAGATGGCGGTGATAGGTGACCAATTCCAGGGAAGCAGCTCGTCGAGGCGATTGATCTTGTGATCGTGAATGCGGTCGAGCACGTCTGCGAGATATGCCTGCGGATCGATGCCGTTCATCTTGGCCGTCTCGATGATTGTCATGGCGCGAGCCAAGGTCTCCGCGCCGGTGTCGGAAGCAGCGTCATAATGCCCGGAATCCGGGATTCGATGTTGTTGTTACTTATCCATTTCACCCGCTGACTGGACAGACCGTTGTCGTAGTCGGTGAGTAT
>NZ_JAMYUP010000093.1:0-16574 GCF_040323155.1 Mesorhizobium sp. M0060 | reverse complement strand
GTCCTCCCACTCCATGCGCCTGCGCTCCTCGCTGCCGCAAATCAGGCGGCAAATCTCCCCAGTGCATAGCCCTCAGGCAAGATGGGGTGCTCGTCACGCTCACTGTCAATCTCCATCAATGAGAGATAGCTTTCCACGGCCTCGGCCGCCTCGCTGATTGCCAAGTCCAAGAGTCTCGCGACCGCGATTGCAGCTTCCCATACCGCAGGTGGCGAGGTCAGCCGCTTTCTGGTCTGCTGCATGCGTGCAAGGCGTCCGCGCTCCTCTTGGTCATCAGCGCCGTCAGGACCGAGGCGTCGATGAACATCAGTCATTCTCGTACAGGCTGTCGCGAAACGCCTTGTCGGCGGGCCTGCCGTGATCAGGCTTGCCCCGGGCTCGCAGATCACGGCAGAACCTGAGGCCGATCTCCGCCAGGGACAGTCTAGCCTGTTCGCGCTCAAGCTCATGCTTGAGCGCGGCATGGACGGCCTCTGTCAAACCAGTCCTCTTAAGCGCGGCGACCCGGCGGGCCAACGCGTCGGTCTCGCGATTCTTGATGTGGAACGCCATCACTCGCTCGTATAGCCGTTCAAGTGTATCAGTATATAGCAATTTGGATACACCATGTGAGGGGCCCGAAAGCATCGACCGCAAGTGTCACCAAGGGAATCGGCCACGCCAACCGACCGAGTCGGCTGCTGCGCCTCGCTTGCCGCAGGCTGGATGAGGACGTAACCGTGTTGTTTACAGACCTCGAGCAGTATCTGAGATCGCGGCCAGCAGTTCCTGTCACACCTGCGCTTTCACACGGGTCTGGAACTGCGCTTACCGGAGGCGATAGGTCGTGCAACCGAAGAACGCCGATCAGGTCTGACGCGGTCCTTTGGTTGCGCAACCATGGGTCTATGGGGATTGAGCAGCCTTGCCGCTGGCGATGAAATGCGGATTGGCGAAATCCTCGTCATCGCTCTGGTTGCGCTTGCCGTAGGCGAGCGGCTCACCATCCAGCGTACGCGTCATGCCGCCGGCCGCGCGTAGCACCGCGTCACCCGCGGCAGTGTCCCATTCCATAGTACGGCCGAAGCGTGGGTACACGTCTGCCTCGGCGCCGGCAACGAGACAGAATTTCAGCGACGAGCCGACCGAAACGATCTCGGCAGCGCCCAGCGCGCGGATATAGGCGTCGGTTTCCGGCGTGTTGTGGGACCGGCTGGCAACGACGGTCAGTGGCACCATACCGGCCCTCGCCGAAATCGGCTGGCGATCGACAATCTCATAGTCGTCATTGATCTCGATCGCTTCCGCTTTGCCCGGCCGGCCGGAGAAGAAGCGGCCGGTGCAAGGTGCGAAAACGACGCCGATCTCCGGCACGCCGTGGCGAACCAGCGCGATGTTGACGGTGAAATCGGTCCTGCGGTTGACGAATTCCTTGGTACCGTCGAGCGGATCGATCAGGAAGAAGGCGTCGCCGAGATCCGGCGCCATGATGCCGGCCGAGGCTTCCTCCTCGGCCACGCAAGGAATCTCGGGAAATGCGGCACGCAACCCCGCAAGAATGATCTTTTCGCTTTCGCGGTCTGCCTCCGTCACCGGCGAACTGTCCGACTTTCGGTCGACCGCACAGCCGGCGCGATAAACGCGCATGACCTCGCGGCCCGCCGCCAAGGCAAGCTGCTCGAAGACGGCGAGCATCGCTTCGTCGTCAGATACCGCCGCCGCTATCATATTGGTCTTCGGCAATGTCACGCTCGATCAGCCAGTGTTCCAGGGCCTCTACCATCTCCTCGGCCGATTTGCCGAGTGTCTTGAGATGGATTTCGGGTTTTTCCGGCACCTCATAGGGTGAATCGACGCCGGTGAAATTCTTGATCTCGCCATTCAACGCTCGCGCATAAAGGCCCTTCGGATCGCGCCTGGCGCATTCCTCGAAGGGTGTGTCGACAAACACCTCGACGAATTCGCCGTCGGCCATCAGTTCGCGTGCCATGCGCCGCTCGGCGCTGAACGGCGAAATGAACGATACGATGACGATCAGCCCGGCGTCGGCCATCAGGCGCGCCACTTCGGCGACGCGGCGAATGTTTTCGACACGATCGGCGTCGGTGAAGCCGAGATCGCGGTTGAGGCCGTGACGGACGTTGTCGCCATCCAGAATGTAGGTATGGCGCCCGGTGGCGAAGAGCTTTTTTTCAAACAGATTGGCGATGGTCGACTTGCCCGAGCCGGAAAGCCCGGTGAACCAGAACACCGCTGGCCGCTGGTTCTTCATATCGGCGCGGGCGCGCTTGCCGACATCGAGCGACTGCCAGTGGATGTTTTCGGCGCGGCGCAGCGAATGCAGGATCATGCCGGCGCCGACCGTGGCATTGGTGATGCGGTCGATGAGGATGAAGGCGCCGGTGGTGCGGTTCTCGGCAAACGGATCGAAGGCGATCGGCGACCGCGTCGAAATGTTGCAGATGCCGACTTCGTTCATTTCAAGCGACTTGGCCGCCTCATGGGCAAAATCGTTGACGTTGACCCGGTATTTCAGGTCGGTGACGGTGGCGCTGGTCTGGTCGGTCTCGGTGCGCAGGATATAGGAGCGGCCGGGCAGCAGCGCATGTTCGTCGAACCAGACGATGTTGGCGGCGAACTGGTCGGCGACCTGCGGTCGCGCCGCCGGCGATACCAGCATATTGCCGCGCGAGACCTCGACCTCGTCGTCGAGGACAAGGGTGATGGCCTGGCCGGCGACGGCCTGCTGAAGGTCGCCGCCATGCGAGACGATGCGCCTGACATTGGACGACTTGCCGGATTTGGCGACGACCACCTCGTCGCCCGGCGCGACCGAGCCGGAGGCGATGGTGCCGGCGAAACCGCGAAAATCGAGATTGGGACGGTTCACATATTGGACGGGAAACCGGAACGGCGATTCGACCGCGGCCTCGTCAACCGAGACGGTTTCGAGATGTTCGATCAGCGTCGGGCCGGAATACCAGTCTGTCCTATCGGAACGACCAGTAACGTTGTCGCCATAGCGAGCCGACATCGGTATGGGCATGATCGTTTGGAAGCCGAGCTCGCGTGAGAACTGTCCGTAATCCGCGACGATCCGTGTAAAAACCGCCTCGTCGAAACCGACAAGATCGATCTTGTTGACGGCGAGCACGATGTGGCGAATGCCCAGAAGCGAGGCAATGATAGAATGCCGCCTTGTCTGGCGCAGTACGCCCTGGCGGGCATCGATCAGCACGATGGCGAGATCGGCGGTCGATGCACCCGTCGCCATGTTGCGCGTGTACTGCTCGTGGCCGGGCGTGTCGGCGACGATGAACTTGCGCTTCGGCGTGGCGAAGAAGCGATAGGCGACGTCGATAGTAATGCCTTGCTCGCGCTCGGCCTCGAGGCCGTCGACCAGCAGCGCGAAGTCGACGTCGTCGCCGGTGGTGCCGTGCTTGCGCGAATCGCGCTCGAGCGCCGCCAGCTGGTCCTCGAAAATCTGCTTGGTATCCGAAAGCAGGCGCCCGATCAGCGTCGACTTGCCGTCGTCGACCGAACCGCAGGTCAGGAAGCGCAGCAGCGACTTTCGTTCCTGCGCCGCCAGATAGTCGCGGACGCCATCGGTCGGGGCGAGGCTCTTGGCCATGATGTGGCGCATACTCAGAAATACCCCTCGCGCTTCTTCTTTTCCATTGAGCCGGCTTCATCACGGTCGATCAGGCGACCTTGCCGCTCGGAAGTGCGCGCAGTCAGCATCTCGCCGACTATCGCCTCCAGAGTATCGGCTTCCGAGTCGATCGCGCCGGTCAGCGGATAGCACCCGAGCGTGCGGAACCGCACCATCCGGTTCTGCACCGCCTCGCCGGGCCGCAGCTGCATGCGCTCGTCATCCCTCAGGATCAGCATGCCGTCGCGCTCGACGACCGGCCGCTCCTTAGCCAAATACAGCGGCACGATCGGGATTTCTTCCTGGAGAATGTACTGCCAGATGTCGAGTTCGGTCCAGTTCGACAGCGGAAACACCCGGATCGATTCACCGGCAGCGATGCGGGTGTTGAAAATCTTCCACATCTCCGGGCGCTGGTTCTTTGGATCCCAGACGTGCTGGGCGTTGCGGAATGAGAAGATACGCTCCTTAGCGCGCGACTTCTCCTCGTCGCGACGGGCGCCGCCGAAGGCTGCGTCAAACTCGTATTTGTCGAGTGCCTGCCGCAGGGCAACCGTTTTCATCACATGCGTGTGGGTGTTGGAGCCGTGGTCGAACGGATTGATGTTGTCGCGCACGCCGTCTTCATTGACATGGACCAGGAGATCGAAGCCGAGCTTTTGCTGCATCTGGTCGCGAAAGGCGATCATTTCGCGGAATTTCCAGGTCGTATCGACATGGAGAAAGGGAAAAGGCGGCTTGGCCGGATAAAACGCCTTCATTGCCAGATGCATGAGCACGGACGAATCCTTGCCGACCGAATAGAGCATCACCGGCTTGGCGAAAGCCGCGGCCACCTCGCGAAAAATATGGATGGATTCAGCCTCAAGCCGCTGAAGGTGCGTAAGTGCGATGTTCATGGACTGTGAGCGTTTCTTTCGTGCCATCCACAGAAGGGCCTGCATCATCAACGGGCGCGGTCTTCAGCCGCCCGGTTCAAGCTGCACTTCTGGACAATCTATTCTCGTGGAGGCGTTCTAGCAGATCGTTCCTGTCCCGAACAATGCAAGACAAGCCTGCGGCTGAATGGTTCGGGAATGAATTTTCCATACCGCCGGCAAAATCGGGAAATTTCTGCCCAGCGACCAGTTGCGCTTGGGAGGGGCAGGAAAATATTGCCTGGGCCGTGGAAAGGCCGCTGCATTTGTCATGATGGTATCCCATTGGCCAACCGCCTTGCGTTATCGAAACCTTGGCTGCCAGCGCGCCATTTGACCTCGGAGGCAAGGTCCGGTTCATCTTTGGCCTGATCGAGGCGGTGCAGCCCGCGGCGGAAACGAGCAGATCGAGTGGCCGCGAGCGCGGGAGCGATGATTCCGGCCTCGCCGGATCGAGCTGAGGCCGGCCGACTACAGTGATCTTTCGAAGCTGGGGCAAATAGACACGCTCGACCGAGCCATTAACTACTTGGCCTCGCGTGGTGACACAAGCCTCACACATTACCCATGCGCGCCTCGCCAAGCCGCTCGCCAGTATAGTGGTCGCGGCGGATCGGCCCCCACCACCATTCGTTCTGGAGATACCAGTCGACCGTTTTGGCGAGGCCGCCAGCGAATGTCTCGCGCGGGGCCCAGCCCAGATCGAGCCGTATCTTGGAAGCGTCAATCGCATAACGGCGGTCGTGGCCAGGGCGATCCGCGACAAATGCGATGAGATCGCGATACCGCCGAGACCCGGAACGCGGTCGTCTGTCGTCCAGAATGCTGCAGATTGCCTCGACCACCTCCATGTTGCTGCGTTCCGAGCCGCCACCGACGTTGTAGCTCTCGCCGACTACACCTCGGGTAGCGATTATGGCCAAGGCGCGGGCGTGGTCTTCGACGAAGAGCCAATCGCGCACGTTACTGCCGGCGCCGTACACCGGCAGCGGCTTTTCGTCGAGAGCGTTCAAAATGACGAGCGGGATCAGCTTTTCGGGAAACTGGCATGGACCGTAATTGTTGGAGCAGTTGGAAAGCACGACCGGCAGGCGGTAAGTTCTATGCCACGCGCGCACCAGATGATCGGATGCGGCCTTTGAAGCCGAATACGGCGAGGATGGCGCGTATGGCGCCTGTTCAGTAAAAACACTGCCGTCGAAAGGGAGATCACCGAACACCTCATCGGTCGAAACGTGGTGGAAGCGAAACCCGCTTTTTTTCTCGCTGGGAAGTCTGCGCCAATATTCCAGTGCCGAATTGAGCAAGCGGTAGGTTCCAACGATGTTCGTCTCGATGAACGCACCAGGCCCGTCGATTGACCGATCCACGTGACTTTCGGCAGCCAGATGAATGACGACGTCAACCCTATCACGATGCATCACCTTCAAAACCGTCCGGTCGTCACAGATGTCGGCCCGCTCGAACCTGTAATTGTGGGCGGTCTCGATCGCCCGCAGCGAGGCGAGATTCCCGGCATAGGTAAGCTTATCGAGATTGGTCACACGGTGATCCGGATTGCCGCACAAATGCCGGCATACCGCCGAGCCGATGAAGCCGGCCCCTCCGGTCACCAGAAAGTTCATGACGCCCCTCCTAATGCACTCACCCTTGGGCACCCCCCATGACAACACCTCTGCGGCGACCATCGGCACCCAGGGTCCCGTATGGAAGCTGAAGCCTTAGCCGCACTGCCGCACTCAGGCTATTTTGGGCAGCATGCAGGAGCTCTGACCCGCCGCCAGGCCGCCAAGCGCTCCTTGGCGGGCAAACGTGAGGAAAAGCAATGGATCCCTGCCTGCTAGGCAGTGACACTCATCGCATCCGACGAATGCCCTTCCCCGCCTTTGACACTTAAGACGACGCTCCGATCGGAACAAACAGCTTGTCGCCATTGTGGTCGATCTCGATCACGTCATTCTTCCGGCTCAAACGTTCCGCAAATCCTTTGTGGAAGATGATCGCGTTCATATAGGCGAAGGTCATCGCCAGCGCCTCGGTTCGCAGCGGATAATCGACCAGTGAATGAATGAGAAGAAAAGACACTGAAAGAAAAGCGGCTTTCTGAAATGGATCACGACGATCGCTGACCAATGTAGCCGCTAGCAATACGAAATAACTCAGCATCAGCAAGATTGCTGGGATACCACCTTCGAATGCCACTTCAAGATATTCATTATGAGCATGATTTACGAATTTCTCGAAGATCATGCTTTCCTTTTCGTAAATCTGATAGGCCTTTTGAAAATTACCGAATCCAACGCCTGTTGCCCAATTCTCCTTTATGCCATCAATCGTAGTACGGGCAAACTCTCCTCGCCCAAACGCCGGATCGATTGCGTCCGCATCAACCTTGGTCCAGGCACCTATCGTGTAGACCGAAAGCCCCACGAAAATCAGTAGAACGCTGAACCCACTTGCCCTCGAACGGGCTGAGAGGAAGATCACGGACAATACGGTGATCGCCAATCCGATCAGAACACCGGCGCGGGAACCGGCGGCCAAAAGAAGCAGCAACAGCGCGATCAAGCCGAAGGATCCGGACAGAAGGTGTCCGCGGAACAGACCGTAATAGACTACAAAGGGGATAGACACAAAAAGCAACGCCGAAAAATGATTTACGTTGGCAAAAAGACCCGCGCTAATCGTAAAAGGCAGGAGGCCGACAATGGCAATGTCGTTGGAAAGGGAATATTGAATCGCTCCGGCTAGTCCATTGCAGATAACACCCATGAAAAAGAACGGAAGAAGCGCGTTGACCTGCTCGACGCGCAGCCGCAATACGGCAAGAAAAAAGGCCGCTGCGGCCAAAAGATAAAGCAAACATTCGACGGTGCGACCGACCCCAACGCTGATGAAGCGAAACTGGGTGTCTGCGGCCCAGGTATCTCCAAGCAGCAGTTTTGGCCGCAAATCATTGAAAACTGCCGCCGGCAGGGGGACGATTTGCAAGAAAGCCAGCAAGACAGCAAAAGCGAGCAGCCACAAAACAGAATGCGGGCCACTTTGGCCAGGGTTGTGCGAAAAGACGGCCGCCGCTGACAAGATTGCCGCGACCTCGATCAGCGTATCGGTATAGAGGCCGCTTGCAGTACCGCCGCCGATCAGCAGCGATACAAATAGGACCGAACCTAGGAGATACTTGTCCCACTCCGATGGCCGGCTGCTCAAGATGAAAGCCTCTCAATGCTCAATTTGTGCATCACTAACGTACCGATATATCGAAATCGCCAGCTCTCAGCAATCGTAGCAGTCTCCAGCCGGAGCAACTGCAATCGGCATGCGGACGATCCAATGGTAAAATTCTGGCTCAGATTCTGACGATTATATGTTCCCTCTGGAATGCTGAGCCGCGCTATTTCGCCGCTTGGATCCACACACCTGATTGACCAGAACAATTCTTTTGGAAGCTTTAGATTTCTCGCCGATGCAGCCAACGAAATCTTGTATAAACCAGGAGGTAATTCGATGTATTGCCGAAGAGCTATTCCCTTGACCGGCGTGTTCAAGAACCGGATCGTCGCTCCAGTCTCGCCCTCAACCGCACCCTCGGACGCAGCAAATGTAACTTCCAAACCGGATTGATCACGGACCTGCCAGTCAAAAGGCTTGCCACCGGTACCTGGCTCGAATGTGCTGTTGAAAACATACCCTCCCAGTTTCCGTTCTTCGTCCGTGAGACTGAAAAGAAACAGCCGATATGCCGATTCATATTTCTTTTGAGCAATGTAGCCATTAATGACACCGGACAGTTCGCTCCTAGTCGGTGGCGCGGCTGATCCAATTAAATCGAGCAACAGCCGATTCGCGGCATCTAGCCCTTCTGAGGTATTGCCAAGACCAGCAAACAAACTGGGCCTCCAGGGCGCGCCCGCCCTGATTGCCGTCAGCACGGCCTGATATCCCTGCGACTGTGAGAGAATTGTCGGGATGCCTTGGGAGATCGCCTGAAATTGGTCCGGCCATCGCCGCAGCAACACATCGATCTCACCGACAGCTTTCGACAGATCGCCTGTCTCAATCGAGTGGCCAATTAACCTCTGCAGCGCGAGGATTTCCGTTTTGGACAGTTTTCGGGCCTGATCGAAAAGCTGGTAGGCTTCCGCTTTCTCGCCTTGGCGGTATTTAATCTCGCCGATCAGGCTATAAAGCCGCGCGTCCGCCAAATCAAAGGCAAGCGCACCTTGGGTCTTCGCAAGCAAACCGTCAAGATCAGGAAGATCACTTGTGTCTTTCAGGTCGCTGGTGATTTCAGCCACCAGAGCGTCGACGTTGAACGGATCCAGCGCAAGAGAGACGGCAGGGGTTTCGGTCTCAAGAAACCGACTTAGCCCGATCGAGGAAGCCGCCAACGCTAGTACGGATGCGATGAACCAAACGCTTGAACGCCGGAGATTTTGCATAAGCGGGCTGGCCTGCGCCATCATCGACTTTGCCCTCAATTTTCGGGGTACTCGTGTCCGTGCCGTAGTTGTAGTATTGATAGTTCATATATTTGTAGGCGTAATTATAGTCGAACTTGTTCACCGCGAACTTCGACATAGCGGCTCCGACCACGTTCGCCCCGGCAGCCTGCAGGCGCCTCAGTGCTGTCTTTGCTGACTTGCGTGTCACCTGATTGGTCGAGACGACCATCAATGTGCCCTCGGCAAGCCGGCTTAGGATGGGCGCATCAGAAAGGCCGACGACCGGAGGCGCGTCGATTATGACAAGATCGAAGCGCTTCCCCAGATTGGTAACGATCAGGGCCATTTTCGGTGACGAAAGCAGATCCGCGGGATTTGGCGGGATCGTTCCAGAGGTCAGAACGGTTACGTTCGGATATTTCGTCGCCCTGAATATGCTGGACAGATCCTCCTTCCGAACCGTGTTTGTCAGCAGATTGCTTAGCCCGATCGTGTTGTCGAGACCGAACATGCGGTGAAGGTTCGGCTTTCGTAGATCACCATCGACAATGAGAACTCTTGCGCCGAGTGCCGCAAAATCCTGCCCGAGCTTGAACGATGTGGTTGATTTGCCTTCAGAAGGTTCCGAACTCGTGACCAGCAAGGACCGCGGGGCACCTTCGGCACCGGAGAATTGCAACGATGTTCTAAGCGAGCGATAGGCCTCCGAGAGCCCGGATTTTTGATCGGCGATGCTGGCCAAAAGCTCGCGATCGTCCACGAGTGGCAAGATGCCGAGCATCGGCAATCGGAGTTCCTTTTCGATCTGCTCCGGATTGGTAAAGGTGTTGTTCAGCAACTCTATGACGTAGACAACCACCGCACACAAAGTCATGAAGAGCGCAAGCGCGATTGCGAGGTTGATGCTCAGCCGCGGCGAGGATGGCACACTAGGTTGCGTTGCAAAATCCACGATTGCGGCGCTTTGAGTTTTAAGCTCCGAACTCACGCCGACCTCGTTCAGCTTCGCAATCAGGCTATCATATTGCGACCGGTTCGAATCCACTTCTCGCTTGAGGATAGTGTATTTGATATTCTTGTCGTTGAAGACAACCTGCTGCTTTTCCATTTCGGCGAGCTTGGCTTTAAGATCGGCTTCTTTGTTTTGCGCCTCTTGATATTTCAGGCGCAGAGAATCCGTTATGGCGAGGATACCATTATTATAGAGACGCTGCAGTTCCTTGATCTGTGACTGAAGCTGCTGCATCTCGGGAAAGCCGGGCTTGAGAATGCCCAGCTTCTGCTGGTATTGGCTAGTCAAATCCGACAGCTTTTCGCTGAGCTTCTGCAGACCTTCGCTTTCCAGGACGGGGCCCAGACTCGCCCCACGGCCCTTGTCTATCTGATCGACGACCCGTCCTGCATCGAGGCGATCTTGGATCGCGGTCGCCAGAGCAGTATTCAATGCCTCGATGTTCGATCCAATCAGCGATTTGTCATCGCCGGTCACCGTGATGCCTGCATCCTTCGCATAAG
Source organism: Mesorhizobium sp. M0060 (assembly GCF_040323155.1). NCBI lineage: Bacteria > Pseudomonadati > Pseudomonadota > Alphaproteobacteria > Hyphomicrobiales > Phyllobacteriaceae > Mesorhizobium > Mesorhizobium sp. M0060. Next base: position 6,066 of record NZ_JAMYUP010000093.1, on the reverse strand, counting down.
CCACCAGTTCCTCTTCGGATTTCTGGAGCTTTTGCTTCACCTGCAAAACCTGCTCCTGGATGAATTGCCGAGCAAGGTCCGAGGTCTCACTGGTTTGATCAAGACGCTGATCAATAAAGCTTTGCGCAACCTGATTGGCTACGTCGCTTGCATATTTTGGATTTTGATCGACAAAGGTGATCGACAGCAAGCTGGTGCTGGAGACAAGGTTGACAGTGAGGTCATTCAGAACCCGTCCGATCGCGATTGCCTCGCGCTGCTCTGGAGTTTTCTCTTCAATGGAAGGCGATTTGGAGACCCCAAAAGCACGGTAGAAAATGTTGCTAAGAGAGAAGTTTGGCGTCGGAAAGAGGAAGTCAGGCTTCTCGCTAAGCCCCAATTGGAACACCACCCGTTGCGCCAGTGCGCGGCTCTTCAACTTTTCACGGGCAGTCAGAAAGGCCCGCAGGTCGCTGTTTTCAGAAACGACCTCAATGTCCTGGAAGACCTTGGCCGAGGGAACGACCACCTCTAGCTGCGTTGTTGCATTATATTTTGGCGTCTCCATCATCGTAAAAACGACGCCGGCGACAAGCCCGGTTGCCGCCATCATGACGATCAGCCATCGATACTTTACGACGTAAAACAACAGCTTTAGGGGATTGAAACGCTCGTCCAGCTCCGAGTTGTCTCGGCCGTATGGGCTGTAGTTTTGCGCACCGTCATAATAGACATCAGCAGACAAGGCCTGTCCATGTCCTGGACCTGCAATTTGATGCTGTCTATTACGATCAAGCATAGTGGAAGATCATCCTAGATTTCGTCTACGTTTGACTGGCCGGGTTTATAGTCCTGGAATCACTGCAATCCGAGCTGCACTCGAGGCGACACCAAGGGCGTCCTTCAGATTATTCATCGCAATTTTCGACTTTGAAGCGAACACGACGACCTTGTCACCACCATAGATTCGGGGATTTCGGCTCTTGCCAGCACGAATATCCTCCACATTGTAATTTGCGACCAAGGTATTAGGGCCGAAATTGCGATAGACAAAGACCTTTTTTGCGTCCCCAACGTTGTTGAAACCACCAGCGAGGGCAATCGCATCAATCAGAGAAGAATTGCTCGACACCGGGAAGATACCGGCCTTATTGACTTCGCCATCGACGGTTATGCGCTGTCCAATCGATTCCTTGACGAAAATCGAAACATCGGGGGACTGCAGGTATTTGGCGCCGTAGGCAGTCTCGATCTCCTGCTCCAATTGACGGACGGTCTTCCCCGCCGCGGAAACGGTGCCGATGAGCGGAAGCGAAATTTGACCATTAGAATCAACTTGAACCGTTCTGTTCAAATTGTCGACCTGAAACACATTTACCTCGAGCACATCGTTCGGAGACAAAGGCTGCTCGCTGCCGTTTTGAGTGTTTTGCGGCGCCGGCAGATCCTTCACCACTCGCAGAGCACCACCGCCCGCAATTGGCGCCGACGACGCCGTCAATTGCAGCGCATCGACCGAATTCGACGAAGACGGCGTAGTCGACGAAGCGCTCGTGCACGCTGAGATCGCCAGTGAGGTGAGGACACCAGACACCGTTCCCATATGGCTTCGTGCGAAACGAAACATACCCATCACGCTGTCCCGCCTTTAAACAAGCGGCCAAATCCTCCAAAACGGCCGCCATTGCCGGCGTCTGGTCCTTTCGGACGCGCTTTTCCGACTGGCTCGATAGACCGGTTCGCCAATATTTCGCCTGGACGTTTCAGCACCATGTTGCGGGCCTCCTCTTCCCCACATCGCTTGGCGGCAGCAGCAACCGCCTGTGAAAGGCCAGGACGCCGGCGTGTAGCGCTATGTGTGTCCGATGCGATGATATCCACCCTGCCCTCGTCAATCAGCTTTTCCGAATAATAAAGCGCCGTGCGTCCAAAAGCACCAACAATCGAGTCTGCAGTAAGCTGGATGAGGCAGCCGACTGCATTCAACCGCTCGATAACGTCGTAATTCGTTTTGATCCAGGTCAAACGCTCGGGATGAGTAAGGATTGGGATGAAACCGGCGTTTATGAGGCGTAGGGCAAGATCCTCCATTCGTGGCGGTAAGACATGATGCGGCGGTTCGAACAGAAAATAGCGGGATCTGTTTAAAGTCGGCACACTGCCGGCCGCCAATTGGTCCGGAAGATCCGGTGCTATGTGAACATCGGCACCGACATAAAGAGCAAGCGGTATGGCGGCGCGGCGCAGGGCCTGGTGCAAATCTTGAACTGCTTGGACGATGTTCGACGTTCCGTTTTCGTATACGCCAGGCGTCACGTGCGGCGTGCACGCCATGTGGGTCGTCCCGTCGGCCACTGCCAGTCGAGCCATTTCCAGCGATTCGGCAAGACTGGGTGAGCCGTCGTCAAGGCCGGGCAATATATGAGAATGCAGATCGATCATTGGCGTTTGTGACTGCAACGAAGCAACGTAGCGACATCATCCCAAAAAAACATAAATGCGTCACCCGCAGGACAGCGAATGACGCATTTGTCAAGCTCATGCGATACGATGTATGCCAGGTCCCGGCTACTGGCGGACAGAGTTGTCGTCATCATGCAGGCCGATGATCAGCGCCGCACGGCCGATTACAGCGCCGCCCGACAGAATTGGCATAAGGCCATGTCCCACGCTGCCAGCGGCAATACCACAGCTGATGTATCGAGCGCTACACACATGCCGCCCTCCGCAGGATTAACTTTGATCGTCGCTCTTGCGGAACGTCGGATCTACAACTCGCACCAACACGCAGCGAAGCGGAAGAGTGCGATTCGGTCACAACGCGAGCGCCGGGATAGATTGGCACTCCGACCCTCACCCCGGGCAGTCTCAGACACCCGGACGTCGCCTTGGGCTTGAGCGATCCAGCCAATACACCGGCTCCGACACCAGCATATAGGCTAAGGCAACTCTGCCGCCACTAAGAGACATACAGCAGAAGCGCCCGCGCCTCTGCTGGCGCCGCCCCGCTGGCCAGCCAACTTAGTCACTGACGCCGTGGTGCTTGTCCGCCGTCGCGGCCAGAACACCGGCCCCAAGAGCCATGCCGCCGAAGATCAAGAGCGGGACTCTGCTCTGGTTGTTGTTGGAATTCTGCGTTTGGGCGGTCCGCTCAGAACCCAGCACATTAAGGCAAATCTTGTTCTCGACACGGGAGATGTCAAGGGTAGAATTGGCCGGCACGCTCAGATTGCAGCCACCGACCTGAACCGCAGCCGAGCCTTTGGCACCAACCACGACACGGCTGCCGAAATCCAGCGCGCCGCCCGCTTGTGCCGGGCCGTAGCCAGCCACCTGCGAGATCATTACGTCGCCATTGACGCGACCGATTGACCCAATCGGATTAGTGCCTTGATAGGCAGTTGCACAGGTGCACGATGCATCCTGCGCGAAAGACGATACCGGGGCAAAGCCGGCCAACACAACAAATCCGGCCAACGCACTTTTCACAACTAGGTTCATCCGCATCAATCCTTCTGTCCCACGTTACCTGAGGCCCGCCCAGCCACTAAGATTATTGAACAAGCGCGTAACAGCTTTCTGCGCTGATTCCAACCCATTTCGCAGATGCGAGATAATTTTTGGTTTCTGTGTGATTGATTGAACACACCATTAGTGGAAATGAATGTACCACCTCTGGGCGGGGGGCACATAGCGCTTGCCGGACCTCGTCCCGATTCAAAACGGCCCAGAGATCATCTTCGAACAGCCCAGGAAGATTGCCGATCGTTACCAACTAGGACAACGCAATTCCCCACCGCATGCAAGCACATGCTTGATGAAGAAACAAAATTTGCCTTGGGCAAAACAAAGCTTCACCGCATGGGCGGTCGCTCTGCTGCATCCCTGCTGCGTCGTACATAGCCAAAGTCAGAGTGTATCCGCGGTCAGTTTTCCCGCCTTTTCAGCCCCCATTCATCATGTCGCATGGTTTTACCCAACCGATTGCGGCTGCCTGACGGTCTCCATCCGAACCCGTTTCCAGTCCATTCCGCCAACCAAAGCCATGAGCCGTGAGCTCAGCATGATTGAGCTGAACCCGGTGGTGGCCGATCCGCAGCCAGCAGACCTTTGCGCCGTCCAGCCGCTTGGCATAAAGGCAAACTCCAAACCCGCCCCGCCAGACAATCTTGATCCTGTCCGTGTCTTTTGGCGCGGAAGACATAAGCGCGCCGTTGAACGGATCCGAGCCGGCATCGCGCACCAGTGCCTGGAGGCCGTCGGGACCTTTCTAAGATCGACGGGATGACTGGAGACAAGCACCTTCACGCCAGCCGGGATCGTGCCTAGCGAACCGCTCGGATGATCCGCACCAACTGGTCCTGGTTGATATCGGTACCGGCGCGAATGACCAGTCACCCAGCTCAATCTCCGCCACCGCAGACGCTGTCGACGTGACCTCGACAAAGCCGAGCCGCATCCCGCTGCGGCCTCGCACCGCTTGTGATCGCATTGCACCGCCAGCCAAACAGCTGCGAGTTCGCCAAGTCCAGCCTCGCGCGCGTTCGCCGACACGTTCGCACACGGCTTCAGGGACTCTTCAACCAGCCGTAACTTCGCTTCCACCGAGCAGCGCCGCCGCGACGCTGCGGGCTTGCTTCTAGCTGGTTCGCAACCGCCTCAAGGACAGGGAAACTTTAGGTATAGGCGCAGACATAGAAATTGACACCGCAAGCTCTTCGACTCCATCTCTCGCCCATCATCTCATGTCGCGGCAGATGGGGTAAGCTTCACGCTTGCGATGAGACATCCCTATCTTCTCTTCCGAATTGAAGGATGCGCTAAGGGCGAGATTCTTCATGGGAGCGCGACGACGGCCGAGGCGATCTTCGAGTGATACAGACAGTCAAGAGAGCTTGAGAGCGCTGGCCGAGCGCTGTGGGATCAACCAGAAGGTCTTTGCAAATTGGAAGGCACGGACCATGGTCGCCGCTCCACCAGATGCCCGGACTAAACATCTTGTCCGACGCTACGAGCCCGGCGAGCAGGGTTTGTACGTCGAGCCCGCCTGGGCGGGTTGGCCGCAGAGGATGCCGTCCTCAACGAGCTTCGCTGCCAAATCAGCACCATCTGAGGTGAGGCACTGAACAACTACCGCGTCGCCAAATTTTGGCGCGAGATTGCCGTCACAGGGCGTGCCCATGCCTACAGGTCTGCAGTTGAGGGCGAGCCCTTGATAAGCTTGCCGCGCTGACTCTTCTACCATTGCCCGAATGGCCTGAGGTTTGGAAAATGTCACGCCGCACAACACAATCTTGCGGCCGTCAATACGGAAGTCGCTGACCGACCGAATAACAAGTTTGCCGCTAAATGGCTCAACGGCCGCGGAAGGTTTTGGAAATTGCGCGTTCGGATTTATTCGTCTTTCAACAATGACGGCAAGAAAGCTAACCCCAAATGCGCACACTATCAGTGCAAGCAAGATAACCTTTTTAATCGACAAAAGCCTCTCCTTAGCCAGTTGTAATGGGCCAGTCTCTCAGGATTGAGCCAGTCCGCCATGCCGAGCGGGAAGGCTCCAGGCCGCCCCATTAACCCAAAATTGCCAGTCTGGCTCGAAATTCACTCCCTCTGGGCGCCTTCAGATGGGCGATTCATTTTGATTCTAGCCTATGCGCTGGCCCTTACAACTGTTGTAGTCGTGCCGGCGCACCTTCTCGATGTTTTCGTCTCATCCAGCACCTCGGGGTAAGCGCCTTGCCGATCGCCTATGGATTTGGGCTTGACGTTTTCCGGAATCGCCAGGGCATGAGTTCCTCGATCTGGCTCTGCGGATGGCCGTTGATGATGGCGTCGAGAGTTTCGGCGAGGCCCGAACCGCTTGGATCACCTGCGACAGCTGCTCGAGGTCAACCGCCGTTCGGATCACCATGTCGTCGATCACGATCTCCACCTTCCCCGGCGTCGATTTCGATGGCCTCATCCTCCGCTGAGGCGCCGATGTTTCGTCCACCATCAACTGCGCGAACATCGGCGCCATGCTTTCCGGCAGTGCCAGTTGTCCCTGACGAAGGCGACGCCGCCAATCGTAGACCTGCCAGCGGGTCG
>NZ_JAMYUP010000092.1:0-17600 GCF_040323155.1 Mesorhizobium sp. M0060 | reverse complement strand
AGGGCTCTCACCTCGGACCCTGCTCTTCGCCACGCGGTCGTCCGTGCGCGACAGGAGAATAGCGCAGATTTATCAAAAAGGCTCTTGTCGATCACATCAGTGGACCATTCATCATTGCAATCACCTTTGCGGTCAGTGAAAGCCCGCCTTCGTCGGTAAGCATCGGCGATTGCGAAGGGAATTAGCTCGCCGTGGATTTCGGTCAAGACGACGAGGAAATCCGATCGGCCGCCCTGTCGCCCTTGTCCCGGCAACCGGAAGTGTCTTGTCCTGCCAACCGGAGTGTCGACCACGTCCTGGTCGTCTTACATACCTCCGCCGCAGCCGTCTGAGAGATCCCAGACGTCGACGACCTGCTTGCCGGTGAAACCGTGCTCGCGAATCAGGAACTTCGCCAGCCCGCCATACACTTTCCAGCGCCAGCACTGACAGCAGCATGGGCCTTTCTCGCTGGAATTGGCCATCGCATAGTCGTAGGCCTGCTGCTCGTCGCCGGAGAGTTTCACATCGTAGTAGGGCATCATCTTCTGTGCGATGCCGGCCGGAATATCGTACGGATCGATTGGGATCATCGCGATCTCGCGGTACCTGGCCAGGCCGCTCACCTGCTCGGCATAGCGCTTCGTCTCCATTGGGCTGCAGCACGAGCCCGTGATCCGCGACATCGCCGGCATGGTCGCGATCGATTCCGTGAACTTGGTCGAACACGTGCTGTTGCCGTTCTGGCTGAGATATCTGAAACGGCGTACCAGATGTCGGGATCCTCAGCGGCGATCGCCAAATCCGGCTCCTTGAGCAAGCTCGCGACCGCAGAGGCGCCAAAGGCGCCACCCAGAACAACCGTCCGTCGGTTTGGGCAAAATATTCGGCTCATTTGCTGGTCCTCGCCTGCTCGATCAGTTTCTTCATCGTTGCGAGGTCGGTCGCGCCGGGGAAAATCTGCTCGCCAACGACGAAGCTTGGCGTTCCGCTGATCTTCAGCGCCTGGGCCAGTTGCGTATTCCGGTCGATCGACGCCTGGATATCGGGCTGCTGCATGTCGGTCTTCAGTTTAGCCACATCGAGACCGACGTCGGCAGCCACCTTCAGCACGACCGCTTCGGACACCCGCGTCTTCACCGCATACAAGGCCTTGTGGAATGCCATGTATTTGCCCTGGCGCACTGCGGCGAGAGCCGCCTTGGAAGCAAATACGGAATCCGTGCTGAGGATCGGGAATTCCTTGTAGACGATCTTGAGCTGCGGATCGTCGGCCATGGCTTGCGCCATGATCGGCGCAACCTGCCGGCAATAGGGGCAGTTGTAGTCGAAGAACTCGACCATGGTGACGTCGCCTTCGGCGTTGCCGCCGACCGGGCTCGCCGGGTCCCGGAAAATCTCGTCCGCCTTGTCCGTCAAGGCGGCTTTGGCCTCTTTTGCAGCAGCCTCGCGCTGGCGGGCGTCGAGGCTCTGCAGCGACTGCACGAGCACCTCGGGATGCGCAAGAATGTAGTCGTGAATGCGCTGGTCGAACTGGTCCTGGGACATCTCGCCCGCGGCGATCGCCTGGTTGTGGAGACCGAGCGCGAGCCAGACCGTCGCGCCGGCCAGCATGAAGGCACGGGCCATTTTGCCGATGGCTCCGATCGATGGATTGGACTTGTGGATCACAGGGTTCTCCTTCCCTCTGTTCGCCGGACCGCCGGCACGTGCACATGATGCCTCAGAACATGCCCTTGATTTTCGCCCACCATCCCGTTTCCTGCTCATGGTGCGGGCGCTCGACATTGTTGGTGAGCGCATTGACGAATGTGACGAGATTAACCGACGCGAAATCCAGGCCATGGAAATTCGCCCGCCAGCGGCCCTCCTTGTCGATCACATGGGTGATGGTGCCGTGCATCTGATAACCATCATCCGTCAGCGTGAACTTGTGGCCGAAGGCCTCCGCCAGTCTGCGGGTCGCATCCTCCGGCTGATCCTCCATCGTGGTCAGGAACAGCCAATTGACGGGATCGAGCCCGTGCGCCGGCCCGTATTTGCTGAGCACGTCCGGCGTGTCCCTGATTGGGTCGGTGGTGATGGTCACAAAGCTGACCCGGTCCTTCATCGGCGTGCCATTCACCATTTTCTGGATCTCGGCAATCTTCTCGGCGTGCAAGGGGCACACATCCGGGCACGATGTGTAGATGAAGTGGAGGACGACCACCTTGCCGCGCAGATCGGCCGTCCGCACGACACGCCCCTCGGCGGTGCGCAGCGTGAAATCAGGCGCCGGCTTGTCGATCGGCTGGAAATATTTCTCGTCGGCCTCAAGCGTGGCGTCGATTTCGTCGAGCGAGTGGGCTTGCGCCGGATACGAAAAGCCCGCGGTCAGCGCCGCAATGGCAATTACGCTTAGCAGCAAGCACCTCCATTCGTTCAAAGCCGATGCAACGCAGCGAGCCTTTAGCCCGAACATATCTGTCCCTTTCTCACTTGGCGGCGATGCGGCTGCGGATGAAGTCGACCATGTCGGGCGCGTCCCATTCGGCCGGCCCAATCAGCCGGCCGATCTCCTTGCCGTCGCGGTCGACCAGCAGGGTTGCCGGAAGGCCGACGGTGCCGATGGCGAACATGGCCTTGCCCGAGACGTCGATGTTGAGGGCGAGGTGCTTGATGCCGATGTCGGCGAAGAACTTCTTCACGATCTCAGGACCGGCGCGGTCCATGGACAGCGCGACGACCTCGAAATCCCGACCGCCGAGTTTGGCCTGTAGGCGATCGAGCGTCGGCATCTCCTTGCGGCAGGGCGCGCACCATGTCGCCCAGACGTTGAGCAGCACGACCTTGCCGTGGAAATCCGCAAGCATTTTCGTTTTGCCATTGCCATCCTCGAAGCTGATTTCCGGCACGGGGGCGGGCGCCTCGTGAACGGCAAAGTTCTGCGGCGGCTCAGCGGCTGATACCGGCCACGAAAACGCCAGCAGCATGCCAACCAGGACCATGGCCAGTTTGCTCACAATGTCCTCACTCGGTCGCGTAGACGGTGGGCGCCTTGCCGCCCTTGGTGAAGGCGTAGACGACGAAGGGGCCTTGCTTCTCACCACCCATGCCTGGGGCGCCGGCCGGCATGCCGGCGAGCGTTATGCCGGTGATGGCAGGGCGCTCGGTCAAAAGCTTCTTGACGATCTCGACCGGCACCAGGCCATCGACGATATAGCCATCGACCATCAGCGTGTGGCAGCCTTCGAGGTCGGCCGGCACGCCCGCATCGCTGCTGATCTGGGAGAGATTGTTGACCGGCTTGATGTCGACCTTGAAGCCGTTGTGCTCGAGATAGTTGGCGTAGGACTCGCAGCAGCTGCATTGCGGGTTCTTGTACATGACGGCGTTGATCGTTGCGGCGAAGGCGGGCAGCGGTGTTGCGATCAGCAGGGACAGTGCGGCAAGGCGGTAGGTCAGTTTCATTGCAGTTCTCCTTGGTTGGATAAAAAGTTTCAGGTCACGCGGAACGCTGTCATCAGGCCGGCCATCTGGTGATCGGCGACATGGCAGTGCAGCATCCAGTCGCCGGGATTGTCGGCGACGAAGGCGCATTCGATCGTATCCTTGGGGGCGAGCAGCACCGTGTCCTGCCATTGCCGGTGCGGCACCGGCGAGCCGTTGCGCGAAAGCACCGACAGGCTGAAGCCGTGGACGTGCATGGGATGCCACCAGGCGGTTTCGTTACGCATGGTGAGATGGCAGGTGGCGCCGCGTGACAGCGTGAACTCAGGCGCCATACCGGCGTGGCCGTCGCCGGTCATCGACTTGCCGTTGATTGCCCAGGCGGCGGCGCCGTTCATGCCGGGCATCGCCATGCCCATCATGCCGCCGACGCCGGCGAGCTTGCCGCCGCCCATCATGCCGCCCTGCAGGACGATCTCATGTCTTTCGGCCCTGGCCAGATCGGGGCTCGGCAGCGGATTGGCCGGCAGACGAAGCGGCGCATCAAGGGGATGGTCGCGCAGCGGCGCTCCTGCATCATAGGCAAGCGTCGTCAGGGTGTAAGCAAGGCCATCATAGTAATCGTCGATCACCGCATGTCGGCTGCCGGGGTCGCCCTGCAGGTCGAGCATCACATCGACGCGCATGGCAGGCGCCACCACAAGACGGCCTCCCTCCGGTTCGTGCGGATCGCAGGGCTGTCCGTCGATGGCGACGACAACCGGCCGGTGGCCTTCGAACCGCAGGGCCATGATGCGGGCGAGCGATGCATTGGCCAGCCGCAGCCGGACGCGCTCGCCGGCCCGCACCTTCTGGTCCGCCGGCGGCGCGCCGTTGAGGGTCACGAGACCGCCGACACGGCCAGACATGGCGGCATCCATCGCGCTGCCGAAGCCGGCGGCGATCTGCCCATCGGCCGCAAGCCGCCAGTCCTGCAGCAGCCACAGAATGTCACGGTCGACGGCGACCGGCTCGACCTCCTCGACGACCAGTGCGCCGGCAAGGCCACGGCCGAGCTGGACCAGGCTGTTGGCGTGCGGATGATACCAGAAGGTGCCGGCATCGGGCGGGGTGAATTCATAGATGAAATTTTCACCTGGCCTGATCGGCTTCTGCGTCAGGCCCGGCACGCCGTCCATGGCGTTCGGCAGTCGGATGCCATGCCAGTGAACCGTGGTGTCTTCGTCCAGTCCGTTCTTGACGGAGATGCGAGCGGGCTGCCCCTGGCGTAAGCGCAGTGTCGGGCCGGGGACCGTGCCATCATAGGCCCATACGGGAGTGCGCGGACCATCAGGGCCGGCGAACCGGGCCTGGCCCGGCGCCACCCTGATCCGGTATTCGCCCGTGGCCATCGCCAGCGCAGGACGGATCGGCGCGGCGGCGGCAATGCTTGCTGCCGCAAGCAGGAATTTGCGGCGCGTTATGAACGGATTTGAAACGGAATTCACTCTTGTGACCCCTGCGGTAACCGACGGCGAACGTCGCGACGTCGATTGAATTGCTACCGCGCCCGCTGCGCAGTACGCGCAACCGGGCGATCAAACGCCGCTAACCAGCCGTGGAACGGCAGAAAACGGCGTCAGACGAGAGCGCTGGGCCTTGGAGGGAATGGGTCGGGCAGCAGACTTCGCCCGTGCAGGAACGGGGCGGGAAGCGCCGACGGCAGTTCGGCCTCCGGCAGTCCCGTCACGGGGAGAGCCTCCGGCAGCACCGCCAGAGCCGGTGCGACACAGGTCGGCGCACATTGCATCGGTTTGTCATTGCCGGCCCAGCCCTTGAGGCAAGCGTTGCAGTCACCATCCTTGGCATCGGCCATCTTGGCCATGTCGGCGTCGGTGGTGCCGGTATCTGCGGCCATGGTCATGCCGCCGTCGACTGCCATCCTGGCCGACATGACGGCAGCCTGAGCGGCGGACAGGCTGAACCCGGCGGTCACGACGACCGCGAGCAGCATGACCAGGAGGTGTTTTGGTGACAGGCGTGCCATGTTCGGCCTAGGCTGGCCTCAAAACGCCGCTTTTGCAAGCCCCGACAACGCGACATCGAAACCGTCGAGGGCAGGGCAGCCTGTAAGAAGCATCGTGTCAGGGCAGATCATGCAGCAACCTCTTACACCGGACGGCCTTCGCCGCGTGGTGCTTGTCGTCGCGCTGCTGAACCTCGGTTATTTCGGCATTGAATTCGCCGTGGCGCTGGCGATCGGCTCGGTGTCGCTGTTCGCCGACAGTGTCGATTTTCTGGAAGACGCCTCGGTCAATCTCCTCATACTGCTCGCCATGGGATGGTCGCTGCGTGCCCGCTCGCGGGTCGGCATGGCGCTGGCGCTTATGCTGCTGGTGCCGGGCCTGGCGACGCTGTGGACCGCGTGGGAAAAGTTCAACATGCCGGTGCCGCCGCAGCCGACGGCCCTGACGCTGGCGGGGTTGGGCGCTCTCGCGGTCAATCTGTCATGCGCCTACATGCTGGCGCGCTACCGCCATCACAGCGGCAGCCTTACCAAGGCGGCGTTTCTCTCGGCCCGCAACGACGCCGTCGCCAACATTGCGATTGTACTGGCCGGGCTGGTGACTGCGTTCATTTGGCGCTCGGCGTGGCCGGATTTGATCGTCGGCCTGGGAATTGCGGGACTGAATGCAGATGCGGCGCGGGAGGTCTGGGAGGCAGCTCGGGAGGAGCAGCGCGCTGTTTCGTGAATCCAAAACGCTCAGCGGTGCCAGGTTGCCGACGCGCCAAGGTGGGCCGCAATCGTTAGTAGTCAGCCAGAAACTTGCGCGATTTCTAATATAAGCGCACATTTTCAAAGCGGGCGGGAGGAAGAACGGCTCACAAACAATCGGGAGGAAACCATGAACAGCATGAGCCTCACTACGCTCGATCGCGGCAAGACGACGGTCGACGCCGCCGCCCTGGAGGCGCTTTCGGCGCAATTGCGCGGCTCGGTGCTGCGGGAAGGCGACGCCGCCTATGACGACGCACGCAGCATCTGGAACGCCATGATCGACCGACGGCCCGGGCTGATCGTACGCTGCGCCGGCGCCGCCGATGTCATCGCCGCCGTGAATTTTGCCCGGGAAAACAGGCTTCTGCTCGCGGTTCGCGGCGGTGGTCACAATATTGCCGGCAGCGCCGTCTGCGATGGTGGCCTGGTGATCGATCTGTCGTCAATGAGGTCGGTGCGGGTCGATCCGGCGACGCGGCGAGCATGGGTGGAACCGGGAGCGACGCTCGCCGATGTGGACAGGGAAACACAGGCGTTCGAACTGGCGGTGCCGACCGGCATCAACTCGACCACCGGCATATCGGGCCTGACGCTGGGCGGCGGCTTCGGCTGGATCACCCGGAAGTTCGGCCTGACCATCGACAGTCTTCTCTGCGCCGACGTGGTTACCGCCGACGGCAAGCTGCTGCGCGCCAGCCAGACCGAAAATCCGGACCTGTTCTGGGCACTGCGCGGTGGCGGCGGCAATTTCGGTGTCGTCACGGCTTTCGAGTTCAAGCTCCACCATGTCGGTCCGCAGGTCCTGGCGGGGCTTGTCGTCCATCCCTTCGCCGATGCCGAAAACGTCTTGCGGGAATACCGGTCGGCGCTCGAAGCGGCGCCCGATGAGCTGACCTGCTGGGTGGTCATGCGGCAGGCACCGCCGCTGCCGTTCCTGCCGGCGGAATGGCATGGCAAGGAGGTGCTGGTGCTGGCCATGTGCTATTGCGGCGACCTCGGGGAAGGCGAAAAAGCGACGCAAAGGCTTCGCGCCATCGGCACACCGATTGCCGATGTCGTCGGCCCCAACCCGTTCACCGGCTGGGAGCAGGCATTCGATCCGTTGCTGACGCCCGGCGCCCGCAACTACTGGAAGAGCCATGACTTCACCGAGCTTTCCGACAGCGCGATCGACGTCGTCACGGCAGCGATACCCGGGCTTCCGGGGCCTGAATGCGAGATATTCTTCGCCCATATCGGCGGTGCCGCGGGCCGCGTGACAGCGGATGCAACGGCGTTTCCGCAACGCAGCGCGCATTTCGTCATGAATGTTCACGCCCGTTGGCGCGAACCAGGAATGGACCGCGCCTGCCTCGACTGGGCGCGCGGTGTCTATGAAGCGGCCAAGCCCTATGCCGTCGGCACGGCCTACGTCAACTTCATGCCTGAGGACGAGGTCGACCGGGTCAAAGCAGCCTATGGCGGCAACTATCGGCGGCTTCTGGAAATCAAGCGGCGCTACGACCCCCTCAACCTGTTCCGCATGAACCAGAATTTGCGCCCCGTGGAAAATTTGCGCGCCGCATAGGGCACACGCAACGACAAGGCCCGCGCCTCCGACGGAGGACGCGGGCCGATTTCGACGGCATGCGCTAGGCAGGTATCAAGACGGCGATGCGGTGGATGCCGACCACCTTGCTGGTGTTGGCTGCCTCGTCGGTCTTGCCCTTGGAGCAGGTATACACGTCACCTTCCTTGAGCTTGAATTCCTTGTCGGCTTTCTTGATCGTGAATTCACCGGCGGCAATGGTGCACACCATGTCGTTGTCCATTACCATCGCAGGGGCGGCTGCTCCGGGCTGAAAGACTATATCTACAATTGAGATGCTCTTGTAAGCGGGGATATCGGAATTGCCGGTGCCGACCTCAACCAATCTGACGCCGGGTGCAATCTCCTTGCCTTCCTTCGGGCCGTATTTCTTCACCTTTGCCGCCGCCGCCAGCGTGAACAAAGGCGTTACCGCGGCCGCCGTCACGCCGAGAGCAATCGCGGACCTGCGATTCATGGTTTTCATCGCATCCTCCCATTTGTTGGTCGCGCACGAATGTGCGTGACCAGCGTACATTAGCATAAATGCAGATAATTAGCATAAATGCAGATAATTGCAGAGCGGCGTTTCGGAGATTCCAGGAGCGAACCGTCGGCAGGCCGACCGGATCGCCGGGGGCTTGATGGCGGCGCTGCCGGCCGCACGATTCTTGTCGACCCGGCTTTACTTTGGCAGCCGTCGCCGACCCTGCCCAGCAAGGTCTAGTCATTTCGCTTTCTTGACTCGGCCGACAAAAACGGGCAGCAAAGTCATCAATGGAGGGCAGTTTTGCTAACTATGCAGGTTTTGGAGGGCGTTTTTCGGTGTGACCGTCGCCCAATCGGCGGTCGGTAGAGGGATTGGTTAACCAACTTTGTCCATCTTTTGAATCAATCGGCAACAGACGCGAAGCGTGCTGGGGGCACCAGGCGAACTGTGAATGTCACGGCTGCGAGATCCGCTAGCCGGCAACGGCCGATTGAGAGTGGTTGAATGGCGTTTGTGAGTGCGAAAACCCGGGGTGACGGTCCTGCAACTGGATTGACTTCGATGAGGCCCGGCCTGCGCTGGGTCGCGGTTCCGGCCGTCGGCGCAGCCATTGCTTTATGGTCGGTGGCGACCTTGGCCGGCCTTTATTCGATCGGAACCTCGCTCACCGCCGCTTCCAACGGTCTCCCGCAAAGCCTGCTCGCGCCGCGCACCATCGCGCTCGCCGATCCTCGCCGCAGCCTTGCAAAGGCACAGGCCCCGACATGGGCCGCGGCAAATGCAGCATTGTCGGCTCAGCTGCAGCACGGATGCGATGCCAACTGCCTGCGGTCGGCGTCGAACTTCGTTCACCAGGGAAAATCGGCGCGTCTCAAGCGCAATATCGTGCCGCTTGTCGCCGATGCGTCGCGGCAATCGAGCTTCGACGACGTGGTGGCCAAGGCCGCGCTGTCGCCGCAAAAGCTTGCCGCTGCCTTTGCCCGTGCCTCCTCCGGCTCACACGTCATGCTCGCCAGCCTGCCGGCCGACGCCCGGTTCGCCGAGCCGGTACGCATACCCGACCCGAACGGCCCGGCATCGGTGCGCTTCGGCCCGGAGGTGGCGGAGATCGAACGCTCGTCGCGCCTGGCGCTGGCGCTGGCAAATACGTTGCCGGAGGAAATGATCGATGTGCTCCCGACAGCCGTCGCGGCAAGCGAGCCTGCAGCTTCACAAGAGCCGCAAGAGCCTGAGGTCCAGTTAGCCTCGCTGCCGCCGCAAGACGACATGCCCGACGGCATTCCGCTGCCGACGCAGCGCCCGCAGGCGGATATCGATCCGCCTGCCGAGGCGCCGCGGGCTCAAGCATCAAGAGACCAGGCATCAGGAGATCAGGCGCCAAAAGACCAGGCGCCAAAGGCCCAGGCACCAAAAACGGAGCCGCCCAAGGCGCGGGCCTCCAGGACCGCCAAGGCGAGCAAGGTCCAGACGGCCGATGCCCCGCCGGTCGAGACGCAACCCGGCAGCCTGTCGCCTCGCAATTCGTCACAAGCGGCAGTGCCGGCCGTGTCGGGCAAGCCGGGCAAACGGTCGAAGACGCAGGGCGGCGACATGCTGGCCTATGCCAAGCCCGACATGCCTTCCGGCGGTCTCGGCGGAGCCTTCAGGAACCTGTTCACCACGCCCGGCATGGGCAGCGGCGTCGCTGTCTACGACATCTCGGCCAAGACCGTCTATATGCCCGACGGCTCGCGGCTGGAGGCACATTCGGGACTGGGCGCGATGGTCGACCAGCCACGCTACGTCCACAAGAAGAATGTCGGTCCGACGCCGCCCGACACCTACAATCTGACGATGCGCGAATCGCGCTTCCACGGCGTCGAGGCGATCCGTCTGACGCCGGCCAGCGGCAGCAACAAATATGGCCGCGACGGCCTGCTTGCCCACACTTACATGCTGCGCGGCGGGCGCGCGGAATCCAATGGCTGCGTCGTTTTCAAGGACTATGCCCGCTTCCTCGCCGCCTATAAGAAAGGCAAGATCAAGCGTCTGGTCGTGGTGCCGCGCCTTAGCAAGCCGCTGACGCGGGTCGCCCAGGACGGGCGAGGGGCTTAGGTCGTTAGCGGCGTCTCAGAATGAAAGCCGTTCCTGCGGTGATCCTTAGCGCCCCCCTCTGTCCTGCCGGACATCTCCCCCACTAGGGGGGAGATTGGCAGCTTCGGCGCGCCGCCTAATCCTGCAACGTCGAAGATTGGCGAAAACCGATGTCACGTCAGATCTCCCCCCAAGTGGGGGAGATGTCCGGCAGGCCAGAGGCGAGCGCTGTCCCGCCGACCTCGCCGGGTTTTGCTTGGAGCCGTGTGGATCTTCCCCGCTGGACGCTTTTCCACCCAATTGTCACCATGTAGCTCTGAGAGAGTTTTCAACCGCGGCTGGGGACAGTATGAGTGACCGGATCGGGCGGCTCCAGCTTCAAATCAATACGAGGACATCATGACAATACGCGTTGTCGTTTGGGGCGAGAACATCCATGAGCGGACCAACGAGGTGGTCGCAGGCATCTATCCCGAGGGCATGCACGCGACGATTGCCAACGCGCTGAAGTTCGACCCAGAGATTTCGGTATCCTGGGCGACGCTTGAGCAGCCGGAGCATGGCCTGCCGGCCGACCGTCTGGCCGAGACCGATGTCTTGCTGTGGTGGGGGCACAAGGACCATGGCGCCGTCGCCGACGAAGTGGTCGAGCGCGTGGCGCGCCGCGTCTGGGAAGGCATGGGGCTGATCGTTCTCCATTCCGGGCATTTCTCGAAGATCTTCAAGAAGCTGATGGGCACGCCCTGCACGCTGAAATGGCGCGAGGCCGGCGAGCGCGAACGGCTCTGGGTGACCAGCGCAAGCCATCCGATCGCCGCGGAACTTGGCGAGTATTTCGAGCTCGAGAACGAGGAGATGTACGGCGAGCAGTTCGCCGTGCCGGAGCCGCTGGAAACCGTCTTCATCTCCTGGTTCCAGGGCGGAGAAGTGTTCCGGTCGGGGCTGACCTATCGTCGCGGCGCCGGCAACATCTTCTATTTCAGGCCAGGCCATGAGACCTATCCGACCTATCACGACGCCAATGTCCAGAAGGTGCTGCGCAATGCGGTGAAATGGGCGCACAATCCGCAAGGCTCCAATCCGGCCATCCTCGATGCGCCGAACGTACCGGTGGAGAAGGCGCTCGAACCGATCGTCGAGCGCGGCGGAAAACTTCATTCCGCGGGCGAAGCCGGCTTTCGCTAGGCCACCATCCCGAACCTTCGGTGGTTCGGGAAATCCATGATCAAACAAGAAGATAAGCCCCATCCTAAGGATAAGAATCATGCGTCTCTTGATACTCGGCACCGGCTGGATGGCGGAAGAGCACGCTAGGCAGTTCGGTAAGATCGAGGGCGTCGAACTGATCGGCGCCGTCGATCTCGACCGCGCGCGTGTCGACAAATTTTCGGACGTCTACGGTATCGCCAACCGGTTCGCGTCGCTGCAAGACGCGCTCGCATGGGGCAAGTTCGACGCGGTGGCGAACGTGACGCCGGATCGTATCCACCATCCGACCACCATGATGCTGATCGCGGCGGGCAAGCCGGTGCTGTGCGAAAAACCGCTGGCCGAAAATTACCAGAAGGCCAGTGAGATGGCCGATGCCGCCGAGCGGGCCGGCATCATCAACATGGTGAACCTGACCTATCGCAACGCCGCTGCGCTGCAGAAGGCGCGCGCCATGGTGCTGGCCGGCGAGATCGGCACGGTCAGGCATGTCGAGGCATCCTATCTGCAGAGCTGGCTGGTGTCCAAATTCTGGGGCGACTGGCGCACCGATCCGAAATGGCTGTGGCGGCTGTCGCGCGGCCATGGCTCCAACGGCGTGCTCGGCGACGTCGGCATCCACATCCTCGATTTCGCCAGCTATGGTGCCGGGCTCGGCATCGACCACGTGTTCTGCCGGCTGAGGACCTTCGACAAGGCGCCCGGCAAGCGGATCGGCGAGTACGAGCTCGACGCCAATGACAGTTTCACCATGGCGCTGGATTTCAGCAATGGCGCTTTCGGTGTCGTTCATGCCAGCCGCTGGGCAACCGGCCATCTGAACGAACTCCGCCTGCGCATCTACGGCGACAAGGGTGGCATCGAAGTCGTGCACAATCTGACCAGCTCGGAGCTGAAAGCGTGCATCGGCGAGGATGTCGAGAACGCCAAATGGCAGGTTCTCGACGTCGGAACGGTGCCGACCAACTACCAGCGCTTCGTCGATGCAGTGCGCAACGGCGTCCAGGCCGAACCGTCATTCCGCCACGCGGCCGAACTGCAGAAGGTGCTCGACCTGGCGGTCGTCTCGGATGAGAAGAGGGCCGAATTGAGCACCGATACGCAGTGATATCGTTCAGGGAATCTTGAGAGGAGCCAGCCATGGTCACGCGGCGCGCCGAATGTTCCTGCGGTCAGCTGTCAGCCACCTGCTCGGGCGAGCCGGTACGCGTCTCGGTTTGCCATTGCTTGGCCCTGCAAGCGACGCACCGGCAGCGCGTTCAGTTTCAACGGTGCGGTTTGCCGAAGGTGATGTCTCCGTCCACGGCCGCTCGGCGGAGTTCACGCGCATTGGCGACGAGGGCGGCCGCGTCATCGACAGCTTCTGCCCCGATTGCGGCACCACCGTCCATTACCGGATTGACACTCAACCCGGTCTGACCGCCATCCCGGTGGGCGCTTTCGCGGACCCTGCGTTCCCGCCGCCCTTCCTGTCCTTCTACCACGAGAGCCGGCGCTGCCAGTGGGTCGAGGTCCGAACCGAACCTTTGGCGACGTTCGGCTGAAGCCGCTGGTCGCCTCCGGCTGACGTTTTAGGATCAAACCCAATCACTCTGAACGACCGAGTTCGACCCGGTCCGACCGTACAAGGCATTTCAGGCGACGAAGTCGATCCATCACCGTGCGTGGCTCGATCGCGCCGGAAGAAAGCGTTGTGCGTCGGCTGGGCAAGCTCCGTAACAGTTGCGCTCAACGGGGCACGACAAGTGCCGACGGTCCAATTGATCGCCGATGGTTAATATGTGCTGGCCATGCTAGAATTTAGCGTCCTCGACGTGGTTAAAATCGGGGCATTGCGACCGGTTGACGGCGCGGGAGGTCGACGGACAAACCACGAACAGACCACAGGGAGGAAGCATTGTTTCGGACACCAGTTCATCTTGCATTCTTGACAGCGTCGATTGTTGCCCTGCCATCTTACGCGGCCATGGCCGATGACACACAGATCGCGCGCGGCGAATATCTGGTTACGATTGCTGGCTGCAGCGACTGTCACACCTCCGGTTACTTCTTCGGGAAGCCCGACATGTCGCGCTTCCTTGGCGGTTCAGATGTGGGCTTCGAGATTCCTGGCCTTGGTGTCTTTGTCGCCCGCAATATCACGCCTGACAGGGAGACCGGTATCGGAAGCTGGACCCCGGAGCAGATCGTCACCGCGATCCAGACCGGCGAACGGCCGGACGGCCGCATCCTGGCGCCGATCATGCCTTGGCGCGATTTTGCGCATCTCACCGCGGATGACGCTATGGCGATCGCGGCATTCCTCCAAAGTGTGAAGCCGGTCAGCCACCAGGTTCCCGGCCCGTTCAAACCCGGGGAAGCGGTGTCGACCTTCATGATGCGGATTATGCCGCCGGGGGAAGCTGCAGCCGCTGCAACGAAGTAGGGCGGCTTTGATCGGAACGAGATTTTTCGCCGAATAATGGGTGAATGTCCGCCTTGGAGATGGTGAGGCCGATATCCGAACGGCAGAAATGGGGTCGATTCGAGCCGTTGCGCGAAGGGCAGCTTTTGAGAAGCGCCATGAATGTCGCGATATTGGCGCTACCTACTCGTTCCCATCGACGAGACGAATGGCAGCATCCACCTTCCCCGGTCCTCGGCGGCGGACGCGATGAACGGCTCGATTGAGCCCGAAACGAACTTCTGTCACATCGGTAACCTGCCGCCACCTCCTCAGCAAGATATGTGCTATTCTGGGGCTATGCCCGCGCCCTCCGACCGATCACGCGACAAGTCGCCGGAAGACGGTGCAGTTGCATCGGATCCGTATGCGGAGCTAGCCAATCGCGGCGATTGGTCCAGGCTTCACCGCGAACTGTCAGACAGAGACCGCTGCAGTGAACTTGGCGGCGCCGAGCTCCAGCGCCTCGGGGAAGCCGCCTACATGCTTGGGCGCGAGGAGGAATTCGTTCGGGACTACGAGAGGGCCTTCGAAGAGCATCTCCGGAACGGACGCGAACGATCCGCAGCGCGTTGCGGCTTCTGGATCGGGCTCACCCTGATGTTTCGCGGAGAATTCGCCCAAGGCAGCGGATGGCTGACCCGCGCCAACCGGCTGGTCGAGGATCATACGCAGGAATGTGCAGAACACGGTTACCTTCAGCTCCCAATGGTCGAACAACGTCTCGCCGCCGACAGGCCGGACGAAGCATTCGCGCACGCAACACGTGCCGCGGAGATCGGACAGCGCTGCGAAGATCCGGACCTCTTGGCTATCGCGCGCCACCTTCAGGGCCGGATATTGATCCTGCAGGGCGACTATGTGCGCGGCTTCGAACTGCTGGACGAGGCGATGGTTTCGGTCACCTCGGGCCGGCTCTCACCGATCGTTACCGGGCTGGTCTACTGCAGCGTGATCGAGATCTGTCAGAAATTTCATGCCACGGGCCGGGCGAGGGAATGGACATCGGCGCTGGTCGGATGGTGCGCGGGACAGCCCGACATCGTTGCCTTCACCGGCAGATGCCTGATCCACCGGGCCGAAATCCTGATCCTCGACGGCCACTGGGACGAGGCCGGCCGCGAGGCCGGTGTCGCCAGCATCCGCCTTCAGCAGGGGCCCTCGAAGCACCACGCCGGTCCGGCATTCTACCAGAAGGGCGAGGTATTTCGCCTCCGCGGCCAATGGAACGAGGCCGATGCCGCCTATCGCGCGGCGAGCAGGCTCGGGTTCGATCCGCAGCCGGGGCTGGCGCTTATGCGATTGCAGCAGGGGCACGAGCAGCCGGCCCTTTCGGCGATCCGCCGCGCACTGCAGTCCGTCGACGACATGCCGGGCAAACTCCGCCTTTTGCCGGCTGCGGTGGAAATCACTCTCGCCGTCGGTTCGGCCGATGACGCTTGGGAGCTGTGCGAAACACTGCACGACTGCGCGCGCCAATATTCCGCGGATGCAGTCCGCGCCGCAGCCGCCGAGGCTACCGCGCGGGTGCTGATCCATGCTGGTCGAGCCGCGGAGGCATTGGCCCATATCCGGCGCGCGGTAGCGATCCTCTGGGACCTTCGGGCGCCCTATCATCTTGCCCGGATGCGGGTGCTGACAGCGCGGGCCTGTCTCGCAACCGGCGATACTGAAGCGGCGCAGACCGAACTGGACGAAGCGATAAGACTTTTCCGCGAGCTCGGCGCGCGCCCCGACGAAGCCGTTGCCGGCAAGCTGCGGGTCACCATGACGGCGACAGGCAGCGAAGTTCTCACCCCCAGACAGACGCAGGTTCTGCGCCTGATCGCGTCAGGCCTGACCAACCCGGAAATTGCCGGCGAGCTCGGTCTGAGCCAGCGGACGGTAGACCGTCACGTTAGCGATATCCTGACGCGGCTGAACGTGCGCACGCGCGCGGCAGCCACGGCCTATGCGGTCGAGCACGGCCTGATCGGCATGGACGTATCTGGGTAATCCTACCCAAGCCAAAATTTCTCGTTGCGTGGGTACTTACGCCGAAGCGGGCAACCGTGGCGCGGGTCTAAACCTCATGGCGTGGTAAAGGCCACAGGAGGTTTTCCCGATGCAAACGAATAATAACAACATGAGCGGGCCGGGCGGTGTCTGGCTCGCCACCGGAACGCTGCTGCTGGCGGCTGCGCTCGTCTTTCACGGGCCACCGGACGCGGATTTGTCTGTTCAGATGCAGAATATCGCCGAGGGCCATGGGCGATGGGCTACGGTCCATTGGACGGCGGCAGCGGCGCTGTTCCTGATCGCCGGCGCTTCGTTCCTGAACCTGGCGCTCAACCCCCGGGTCCGGCGTTCGCCGATGCTGAGTTCTGCCTGGATAGTGATGGCTCTCGGCGCCCTGACCACGTTCTCCACCGCAGTCGCCGAGGCATCGGTGGTCGCGGTCGCGGACCGACCGGGGTGACACCAACGCCTTCATGACCTGGTGGGCGTTTTCCGGCGGCATGGGTAACGGATTCTGGGCGCTCGCCCTGGCGACAGCGCTTGTCGCGTATCACGACGCCCGCGATGACGTCGGGATACTGCCCCGATGGGCCGCGATCGTCGGCTCGGCGTTCGGTATCCTTTCGGCAACCGGGTGGACACTCGGTGAGCAGCTCGGGATCGGCATCGGAGGTCCGATCTGGCTGATTTCCTCGCTTCTCATGTGCCTGTGGCTCGCGTGGTACGGGCTGTCCTCAAGGAGCGTCCGGTCGGGCAAGCCACAGCGCAAAGCGCCTGATCCAGCATCATCTTAAGACAGGAGGAAAACATGTCCCTTCAAACGAAGGAAATCGAAGCGACGATCCACGACGTCCACGAATTCTTCACCGACTGGGTGACGGGCCGATGCCGTGGCGACGATGCGACGTTCAAGAAGAACGCGCTCGATCGGATCAGCGAAGATCTCGTCGCCATCATGCCAGGCGGCAGGGCGTTCGGGAAAAAAGACTTCGCAGGTTACATGAAGAGCATCTACGGATCGAATCCGGTCTTCCGTATCAAGATACGCGACATCCGGATCAGCCATCAAAGCGCCGACCTGGCGGTCGTGAACTACCACGAATGACAACGCGACGCGAAGGACTCCGATCAACCGAACAATGGCCGGGTCACGACGATGGTGGTCCGCGATCGCGGCTACAGCCGGGGGCCCGAGATCTTGCAAGTTCATGAAACCTGGCTCCCAGCCGATGTCGTTCAGTCCGCGGATTTCGCGTTCTGAGAAGCGTCGGTCCGAAACGGGCAGAGAAAGGAATTGCGCTGGCGGGACCATCGGCTCTGCCGGCGTCATGGAGCCAGAACTGTGCTTCTTTTCAGCCCGAATTGATCCACATTCAACGTCCGGCTAGCCCAGCAATCCGGCCATTCCATGCGTTCGCGTGGAGCGTCGGCTCGCCACCGATTGTGTTGAAGAAGTCGGTGATTAAGCCAGGCGTTCTTTTCGCCGCGACGAGTTGCGATTGGGTCGAGGCGGCCTCCTTGCCCTAAGTGGCTGGGATTGGTGTCCGGATAGTGCAGATCTTGGCCAATTTCCTGAGGTTCTGGGCGATGGCTGCGAGGTGGAACTCATCGCGGGCACCACAGGGGCCGCGCAATCGCAGTCTGTCGAGCTTCA
>NZ_JAMYUP010000091.1:0-17957 GCF_040323155.1 Mesorhizobium sp. M0060 | reverse complement strand
GAGTTATAGGCTTGCCGCACGAGACCGCAGTCGGCGCAGTGTTCGGCGTGACCGCCCAGGGCCGCGGTCCGGCACGCCTCCACCGCGGCCATAACCCGGCGCTTGGGGCAGTGACGGTTGCGGCAGGAGTTATAGGCTTGCCGCACGAGACCGCAGTCGGCGCAGTGTTCGGCGTGACCGCCCAGGGCCGCGGTCCGGCACGCCTCCACCGCGGCCATAACCCGGCGCTCGACACGCCCGAGATGGCCGGCATGGTCACGGCGATAATCAGCCCCGTGACGGTGGAATACATCCGCCACTTCCAGATCCGGGCGCATGGCGCGCGGCTCAGCCGGGCGGCGTGATCTCCATGCGGAGTTGGTCAAAAGGACTGGCAGTCCGGCCGATCACAGCCGTTGAGACCTGGGCGTATAGTGTCGTCGTCGCCAGGCTGCGATGGCCCAGCAGCACCTGAATGATCCTTATGTCCGTGCCGGCTTCCAAAAGGTGGGTGGCGAAGCTGTGGCGAAGGGTGTGCACCGTCACCCGCTTCTCAACGCCCAGGAACTCGCAGGCTGCTCGACAGGCGATCCCTAAGGTCTGTGGGTGGATCGGGCCGCGGCCATCGCGCCGAGGAAATAGCCATCGCCCCGGCTTGGTCAACCGCCAATAGACGCGCAAAATCTCTAGCAGCTGCGGCGACAGCATCACATAGCGGTCCTTGCCGCCCTTGCCCTGCTCGATGCGAATGATCATCCGGCTGCTATCGATGTCCGTCACCTGCAGACGCGCCGCCTCCGCGGCGCGTAAGCCCACCGCATAGGTGGTCATCAGAGCGACCCGGTTCCTCGTCCCCTTCACGGCCTGCAGAAAGCCGACCACCTCATCGGCGCTCAGCACGATCGGCAACTTGCGCGGCGTCCGGGCGTAAGCGATCCGCTCAGGCAGATCAGATCGACCCAGCGTCACGCCGTAGAAGAAACGCAAGGCGCAAACGGTCTGGTTCAACGCGCCCCACGAGACCCTTCGGCCCACCAAGTGGGCCTGATAGGCGCGCACCTCTTCGTATCCCAGTTGATCGGGTGATCGTCCAAAAAATCGACTGAACTTCGCCACGTGATGCACGTAGGTTCGCTGGGTCTCCGGTGACAAATTGCGGATCGTCAGATCTTCAATCATCCGCTGACGCAGAGGGCTTATCTGGGCCATGGGGTTCTCCTGTCTGGAAGGTTGGCTCGACACCAAATCTTCTCAGACGGGGGCCTCCTCAGGCCAGACCCGCGCATCAGCTACCGCGGCAGCGGTTTAGTTGTGTGCCCAGCATGTTCAACCGCTTGGGGGTGAAAGTCCCCTAGCCAACCTGATGGAGGTGAAGGCTTAGCAAAGCGCAAGGGCATTACCGCGAGGTGGTGTCTGAAGGAAGCGTGGAGCAAAACCGCGACCTGACGAACAGAAACCGGATATGAGGCATCCCTGGCCGGACGAGCGGGCAACGTGTCGCGAAGTCCATATCCATCAAAGGGCAGGGCTGTAGATCCGGCAGGTGCGCGGGGAAGGCGATTGAGCTTACCTGGGGAGGCCTGCGTCATGTTCCGACTTCGGAACTGAGGGAACCGCAAGGTGACCTGACCGTGATGCAGGAGTCAGCAGAGGGCGTAGTAGGTGATGCTGTCGGCAAGGCTAGTGAGGCACTCCAAGGCCGAAAGGCGGAGCAAATGGATAGGCCGAGCCGGAAACGATGACCGAAGGCCCGAACGATTGGAAGCGGCAAGTAGGACTGGCAACTCATGAGTGGAAAGCGGCAGAAGACCCAGTATTCACTGGCCCTGGAACCGAGGGACCGGGGTGAAGCCCCTGTCAGCGGTTACCAAGGGGCCGAACCACTCATGGCGAAGTCGGCACCCGAAAGCCCGGCTTGGACGGAACAGCTAATGGAGACGGTATGTAGCCGAGAGAATCTGGGAACAGCGTGGAAACGCGTTCGAAGTAACAAGGGTAGCCCAGGCGTGGATGGGATGACCATCGACGACGCCAAGGGCTACCTGCGTGAGCACTGGCCAAGCATCCGGTCTCGATTGCTTGAGGGAACCTATCAGCCGCAGCCGGTCAAGCGGGTCGAAATCCCCAAGCCGGACGGCGGGGTCAGAAAACTCGGCGTGCCTTGCGTCGTCGACAGACTGATCCAGCAAGCCCTGCTGCAGGTCCTCCAAGAGCAGTGGGACCCGACGTTCTCGGAGCACAGCTACGGCTTCCGCCCGGGACGCTCTGCCCATCAGGCAGTAGCCCAAGCGCAATGCTACATTGCCGAGGGTTACAGCTACGTGGTTGACCTCGACCTCGAAAGATTTTTCGACCGGGTTAATCATGATAGCCTGATGGCGCGCGTCGCCGCCAGGGTGTCCGATAAGCGTGCGCTCAAACTCATCCGTGCATTCCTCAATGCGGGGGTGATGGAGGACGGCCTGGTCCGTCCGGTGGACGAGGGGACCCCGCAAGGCGGCCCGCTCTCGCCCCTCCTAAGCAACCTCCTGCTCGACGATCTCGACAAGGAACTGACCCGACGTGGCCACCGTTTTTGCCGCTACGCCGACGACTGCAACATCTATGTTCGCAGCCGCCGCGCCGGCGAACGGGTCATGGCTTCCGTCAGCCGGTTCCTGACCAAGAAGCTGCGGCTGAAGGTCAACGAGGAAAAGAGCGCGGTGGCGCGACCGGAGGAGCGGAAGTTCCTGGGGTTCAGCATCTCGAATGACGGGAGCGAGCGGCGCATCGCGCCGAAGGCCCTCGACAAATTCAAGACGCTGATCCTGGACATGACACGTCGGACACGGGGGATCAGTCTGCCGCAGTTGATCAAAGAGCTGAAGCCATACCTCATCGGATGGCGCGGTTACTTCGGCTTCTGCCAGACCCCACGGGTGCTTACGAACTTGGAAGCGTGGATCCGCCGAAGACTACGCATGTATCTCTGGCGGCAATGGGGGAACGGGCACAACCGCTTCAAGGAACTGCGCCATCGTGGCGTCCCAAAGTTCAGTTCTGCGGCTGCCGCCGGTTCGCCGACGGGATTCTGGCGCATGTCAGGACACCCGGCGGTCCAACAGGCCCTGCGCAACCACTACTTCGAGTCTCTCGGCCTCCCTCGACTCCATGTCTCTGCCCAAGCTTAATCCGATCGAACCGCCGTGGTACGGACCCGTATGCCCGGTGGTGTGGGAGTTGCGCCTTGCAAGCGCGTTGAAGTCTGCCGTCTGAGATGGCGGCCGCGGCAAAGCCTAGCGAGCAGCGGCGAACCGAGTCTTGCGTGACGTCCGGTAACGGGCGTTGCGAAGCGTAGACAGGGAGGTTGTAGGCCGGAATGAAGTGAACGGGAATATAGCCCCGAAATCGAACGTGATCGGAGTGGCCGACCCTGTCTCTCAAAGGGGAAGGCGGAATCGCGGACCGCGCCAGTGCGAGTGGTCCGAGGTGCTCCCGGGGTTCGTACCGCCAGCATGCAACCAAAGGAATCAACGGGAACAAGGGAGATCCATCCGGTTCAAGCGCAAGCTTGCAGGACCTGACAAGCCGAGGAGGTGAGGAGGGTCCGATGATCGGGTGGAAGTCAGACTGACTGATAGTACTTTGAGGACGGGAGAGCCGGCCACATGGGGAAGCGGTCAGCGGTAGGTGAATTGTTCTTGGGCAACATGGGCTCCATCCAACGGGAGTCACGGCCTTCTATGCAAAGAGAAGATTAGCTGACCATGGAAACGAAACTTGAACAAATAGCAGCGAAAGCTCGGTGTGAGCTGAAGCTCCGTTTTACATCGCTTGCCCATCACATCACGCGCGACCGGGTGCAGAGGAATCTGTTGAAGATTCCGAACCACTCGGCTGCCGGGGTGGATGGTCAGACGGCGAAAGCGGCGAAGGAAAGCTTTGAAGGATGGATTGAGCCAATGCTCCAGTCCGTCCACCGACAGGGGTATCGCGCGCCGGCGGTCCGGCGCGTTTACATCCCGAAGCCCGGCAAGACGGAGCAGCGCCCCATAGGGGTGCCGACGATCGCGGACCGGGCCCTCCAGCGCAGCACAGCCGAGGTGCTGTCGGCCATCTACGAGCAGGACTTCTTGCCCTGTTCCTTTGGCGGACGACCAAAGCTCAGCGCCCACCATGCACTGGCGACCCTCCACGAGGTCATCGCTGGCGGCAAGATCAGTTGGGTGCTGGAGGCGGATTTGAAGAATTTCTTCGGGAGTCTCTCACATGAGTGGGTGCTCCGGTTCGTTGAACATCGAGTCGGGGATCCGCGCCTGATCAGTCTGGTCAGGCGCTGGTTGAAGGCGGGCGTTCTGGAGGACGGTGTGGTCCAATCGAGCGAAGAGGGGACTCCGCAAGGGGGTTCGATCAGCGTGTTGCTCAGCAATGTGTATCTGCATTATGTGCTCGACCTGTGGTTCGAGCGCATAGTGAAAGGCCGGTTGCGGGGCGAAGCCAAACTGGTGCGCTACATCGATGACTTTGTGATCTGTTTCCAATATCGCGAAGATGCCCTCCGCGTTCAGGAAGCCCTACATCAACGGTTGGGGAAGTTTGGCCTCAGCCTGGAGCCGAGCAAGACCAAGTTGGTCGAGTTTGGTCGGTTCGCGCAGCGACACGCGGGCAAGCGCGGCAGAAATCGCCCGGAAACCATCTACTTTCTGGGTCTGACGCTGTACTGCACGCGTAACCGAAAAGGCAACTTCAAGGTTGGGATGCGCACCGAGAAGTCTCGGCTAAAGCGCAGCCTTCTGTCTCTGCGGGAGCTGATGCGGCGAATACGGCATTATAAAATCAGTGATCAGGTAGCGGAAATAAACCGCGTCCTGCGCGGCCACTATGCCTATTACGGCGTCCCGGGAAATCTCCGGTCGCTGAGCAAGGTGTACCAGGTCGTGGAGCGTTACTGGCGCAGAATGCTATGCAGCCGCAGCCGTGATGGCGGTCGCCTCAGTTGGGGCACTTTCAACCAGATCAAAGAACGAAACCCGCTACTGCGACCCAAACTGCGGCTCCCGCATAGGGAACTGCAGGCACTCGCGGTGCTGTGAACCAACTGCCGAAGAGCGTGGTGCGGTAGCTCCGCACGCCACGTTCTGTGGGAACCGGGGGCGGGTGACCGCCTCCGGTGACCCGGTGGGCGGCGTCGCGAGGCGTCCCCCTATCCCGATCAATCATGAACCACGCCTCACTGGAATCCCTCGCGATTCAAACTGAACGTCCGACGCTCTAGACTAATTCAGAACAGCCACGGTTTGCAGATCTCGCTTTGCGTCGCACAATTGCAAAATCCAGATTCTGGTCCATAGCATTGCCGACGGGTCAGGGCTGGCAGATTTCCATACCTTTACGACAGGACAGAACGCACAAAGCGAGCTTGCGCCCCATCCACCTGGGATACCGCTTAGTTTTTCAGATAATAGTGCCACGGTAAGGTCAACGCCCGCTGACGGAAAAGCAGGTTTAGCCTCCCATATCAGAGCGATTAATCACATCCGCCGAGCGCGCAAGGCGCTCGGGGCCGTGCCGAAGCAATCGCGGAACCGTTTTGTGAAATGCGATGGTGAGACAAAGCCGCACGAAAGCGCTATTTCCAGTAGAGGTATGTCAGTCTGCTCAATTAGGCGTTTAGCCCCCTCCAGCCTCACACGAAGGTAATACCGCATAGGTGAGCAGGAGACGTAGCGCTGGAACAACCGTTCAATTTGACGCTGGGAAAGTCCGACACGTTTGCCAACGTCGCAAAGCGGAAGCGGATCTTCGATGTGCTGTGACATCAAGCGGATGGCTTCAGCAACTTTTTTGCTTGCACCAACGTACTGCGCGTCGATCGCGCATTGCCTATCGGAACCAGAGCGCCACTGGACCGCAGTGGTATGGCGGCAAACGGCCGATGCGTTATGATTCCCAAGATAATTGGTAATCAGTTCCATCGCCAGACTGAAGGACGCAAATTCGCCCGCGCAGGTGACGAGGCCTCTATCCCGTACAAATAAGCTATCCGTGACGTGCAGGCGTTCGAAAGTCGCAGAGAGTGCTTCGAGCTTGTCCCAATGAATCGTGCAGCGGGTGTCGTTCAGTATGCCGCTCTCTGCCAGGAGCCAGGTTGCCGTGCCAAGCGCTAAAATCGGAACCTGGTGTCGTCTGCATGTGCGCAGAACGCTGAATAGCGATGCCGATGCGTGCTTCTGGACGTTATCACCAGCGCAGATGATCACCATATCCGGCCCGCGCCCGCTCCCCAGTTCTTTTACCACGCCGGTAAAGTCTCGGCTGACTGAAATGACTATGCCGCTGGCGCAAGTGACCGGCCTGCCATCCGGACTGGACAGCATCCACTCGAAGAAGGGGCGGCCCGATTTCGAATTGGCTAGTCGGAGTGGGTCGATGAATGAAGACAGGCTCAGTTGCGAAAATTCGGGTAGAAGAAGAACGGCTAGGCGACAACCAGCATAAGTGTCGCGAGGATCGGTGATGTCCTGTCCATCGCCTTGGACAAGCGAGCGCGAGTCGACGGTAGTTGGAACGAGAGCGTTCATTCAGCACCGGTAGGTCGCTATCGAAGTTGCCGAAGTCCCGCGGATCCGCCGCACTCCCGAATCGGAATCCTTCGGCAGTCCGAAAAAGACCGCTTGAGGTCGTCCTCGGGTTTGTCGCCCCGCGATTTGTGATTTAGGGTCCACATGCCTGTCCATCGTGGCCGCTTTCTGGAAGACCGCCACAGCAAATATATTGCGCCCCATTCGGCGCCGCAGCGTTTGGTAAGGATCGGACTACGCCAGAACCGCTCGACCATTCTGAGGTCAATGGCCGGGGCCCTCACTCGCACTTCTTGGCCGATGACCGGCACCATTGCGCCGCCTTTCGAAGTAGCGCCTGGTTTCGAGCGTTTGTTGCACGGCATTATTGGCTCCAACGATCGCAGATCATCGCGAAACGGATCTGAGCAAACAATCCAAAAAAGAATTGCGCCCGTGCGTAACTTCTGGTTACGCGGTGGCAGATCGGCCATGGGCGCGTGTATGGCCTACAACTGGGACACGGAGCAACAAAATGAAAGGTGGAGCCAGTGCTGAGCTTTGCATCACGTGACCTGCTCTATTCTACTGAGAGTGAGGTTACCGGCGGCATGGCCCCAGCAGAATTCGTGAAGCACATAAGCTCGAAACAAACCCAAAGCTCGGGAGCGCATCTGCAGGTGGTGGAGAGCCGACGCATAACTTAGTGTACGCAATGGCTTGATCTTGCCCTTTCCCACCGCGACATCGAGCCGAGCCAGCGGGTTGGCGCGTCGCGGGTTGGTCGCAAGTTTCCGCCAGAGGGCACCCCTCCTTTGAGCTCTTCTTCCGTTTAACACTTCTCGACCACGAGCCGGATGATGAACATGCCCGCGTCTGGGACCCTAATGACCGCGACAACTGCTGAAATTGCGACGACTTGCTTTAACGGGTAAGTATGTTTTTACAGCCGTCTTCACAATTCACAACGAACTGAGCAGCAGGAGTGGCCTGCTCCAGGTCGCAAGCGAAGCGAACCAGGGTCGCCTCGTCGCCGAAGCGAGCGACGATCTGGATACCGATGGGCAGGCCTTCGCCGTCATGGAAGAGCGGCAGCGTGACCGAGGGTTGACCGGTAACGTTGAAGACCCCCAAGTATTGATAGAGGGACTGGTAGGTATCGCGGAACTGGTCGAGCGAGACGCCTTCGCTGAGCGTGGTCTTGATGCTGTGGGGAAGCGCCGTGCACGGCATGCTGGGCGTCAGCAGGATGTCGAAGCCCTTGGTCGCCTCGCCCACATCGGCGCGGACCTTGCGCATCGCCTCGAATACTTCCCGTGCATATGAGAGCGGCATTTGCTGGGCCGCCGGGGGCCGCCAGCGACCGGCGCTGTCGCCAACCAATCGGCCGAAGGTCCCTAAAGCTTGGCGCCATCATGGTGGAGGCCAAGCACGAAACGCTCGGGTGCCCGAAGGAATATCGGGCCGTGTTGCAGACGAACCATAATCCACTGATCCGGCCGTGAGGCCGAGCTCGCCGGGAGGGGCCGGCCTGATCAGCGATCCAACGTCGTCAGCTGCGCCACTCCCAAATAACACGATCTGGCGATCTGGCCGGTCCGGCGCAACTGCGTTGCGCAACCAGCGATGGCCAGCTCGCTGGGCTCGCCGAAGGTTCTTTGGAAACGAAAGTCTCAGCGTAACCCGACGTTACGCGACGGGCAATTCTTATATTGTTGTTTAGTCCCAGCCGATCCGCGATCATGAGGGCCATTGGAGCTCGTACCATCGTGCAAGAAACACTCGAAGCCAACAATCTTACATCGAAGCCGCGGCGCGGCGGGGCCGCTTCCCGGCGAGAAGCACGACTGCGAGGCCCAGTGATTTACCTTCCTACCGCCGTGCGCAACATCCCGACATACGAAGTGCTTGCGCAGGACGGGATCGAGGCCATTGACGATCATGCGATGAATATCCTCGAGACGATTGGAATAGAATTTCGTGACGACGCCTCTGCTGCCATCTGGCGGCAGGCTGGAGCCGAGGTTACCGGGCACCGCGTGCGCATTGCCCGCGAACTTATCCGTAAGTTGATCGCGACTGTTCCCGCTGAGTTTGACTATCATGCCCGCAACTCCGACCGTACAGTCAGGGTCGGCGGACGCAACATGATCTTTGGCCCCGCGAACGGCTCGCCAAATCTGATTGATCTCGACGGTGTCCGGCGGCAAGCGACCGCCGAGGATATGCGCACGCTGATGAAGCTGCACCATGTCAACCCGGCGATCCACTACAACGGCGGCTACACGCTTGAGCCGATGGATATCGCGGTGCCGCACCGACACTTGCACATGGTGGAATCCTCGTTCCTCGCCACCGACAAGCCTATCATGGGCTCGTCTCAGTCCGAGTACCAGGCGCAAGACAGTCTGGACATGGCGAAGATCGTTTTCGGCGAGGAATTCGTGGACGAGAACGTTGTCATGACCGCGTTCCTCAACTGCAACTCGCCGCTCGTTTGGGACCAAACGCAGCTTGAATCGCTGCGCTTGTATGCGGCTCACAACCAGGCGCTTCTGCTTTCGCCTTTTGTACTTTATGGCGCTTCCACGCCTGTGCACGTGCTCGCCGCAACGGCGCAGATAGTGGCTGAGGTCCTTGCTGGTGTGGCTTTCAGCCAAATC
This sequence comes from Mesorhizobium sp. M0060, assembly GCF_040323155.1. Lineage (NCBI taxonomy): Bacteria > Pseudomonadati > Pseudomonadota > Alphaproteobacteria > Hyphomicrobiales > Phyllobacteriaceae > Mesorhizobium > Mesorhizobium sp. M0060. The sequence continues at coordinate 8,776 of NZ_JAMYUP010000091.1, read as the reverse complement.
ATCCGGCCCGGATGTCGTGCGCTAATGGGCGTGGCGCCGATGGGCGTTTACATGAAGAGCGGTTCGCCAACATTCGGTTCGCCGGAGGTGGCGCTTGCCATGTTCATATTTGGGCAGATGGCCAGATTCTACGGCATCCCGTGGCGGACGAATGGCGCGAAATCCGGATCGAAAGGCGATGACCTTTATGCTGGTTACGATTCCATTCTGAAAGTTTATCCTGCGATCCTTGGCGGTTGTAATCTCCTGACCCATTGCGGCGGGACGATCGAAGGATCGCTCTGCATCTCCATGGGTAAGCTTGGCGCCGACGGGCAGCAGATGCAGAACTTCTACACGATGCTGAAGGGAGTTGATTGGGCCGACATGGATATCGCGCTCGCTTCCCTCGCAAAGGTAGGACCGGGCGGGCATTTCTTTGACGAGGACTACACGCGCGAAAATCTCCCGTTCCTCGACGAAATTCAAGACAATGAAAGGTTCGAGACGTGGGTTGCAACGGGCAGCAAGGATGCCGGGACGCGCGGGCGCGAATGGTGCCGCAAGATGCTGAACAAATACGAGGAGGAGCCACCGGCTCTTGATCCCTCGATACGCGAGGCGCTGCGGGACTTCGTCGAGCGTCGCGAGCGAGAGATTTCTAACTAGCTGGAATGCGGACCGGAGCGGGGGTCACGAAACAGCTTTGTCAGTGCCCCAACACCATCGGGTGACGAATGAATAGATCTTCGGCACGTGTAAAGGTGCGGGGCGATCAGGCGAATATGTATCCAGAAAGATGAGCAGAGCTTAAAGAGGGGTTTTCGCCTGCCTTCGGAATAGATCACAGAAATGGTTGGCATTTGACTAACTCCCAAGGCTTCACCCGAAGCCTAGTCGGTGCCTCGTCAAGCGCGGGGTACCGACCTCCTCTGAACTAAACACTGAGATGGACTCGACATGGCTGACGAAGATATCATCCTCTCCGAGCTTTCCGATGAGGAACTTGTGCAGCAAATGCATGACGATCTCTATGACGGGCTGAAGGAAGAGATAGAGGAAAGCACCAACATCCTTCTGGAGCGAGGCTGGGCGCCCTACAAGGTGCTGACGGAAGCGCTTGTCGAAGGGATGCGCATCGTTGGCGAAGATTTTCGCGACGGCATCCTGTTCGTCCCCGAGGTGCTGCTTTCGGCAAACGCCATGAAGGCCGGCATGTTCATCCTGCGCCCGCTGCTCGCCGCCACCGGCGCGCCGAAGCAGGGCAAGATGGTCATCGGCACAGTCAAGGGCGACATCCACGACATCGGCAAGAACCTCGTCGGCATGATGATGGAGGGTGCGGGCTTTGACGTCATCGACATCGGTATCAACAATGCGGTCGAGAAATACCTAGTGGCGATCGAGGAGCATCAGCCTGACATCATTGGCATGTCAGCGCTGCTCACAACCACCATGCCCTACATGAAGGTCGTCATCGACACGATGAAGGAGAAGGGCATCCGCGACGACTATATCGTGCTGGTCGGCGGGGCGCCGCTCAACGAGGAGTTTGGCAAGGCCGTTGGCGCCGACGCCTATTGCCGCGACGCGGCGGTGGCAGTGGAGACCGCCAAGGACTTCATGAAGCGCAAGCACAACTCACATAGCTGATGGTTGCGACGCCGACCCTGTAAGACGCTGGGTCAACGCGGCCGCTCGATGTTTATCACCAGTAATAATGAACTTGTGAATGCGTCATTTTCAGTGGGGGACTTGCGGGCATGGTGAGATGCAACCCCAGCCGACAGGTGTCATCCTTGTACATCCAACAGCAATTGCGACGTAGAGCCCGACACGCTCTGCATGAGGTTAACGGCGTCGGAAGGCTCCCGCCGCGTGCGCGGCGGGAGTGCGGCCTTTTGCGTGCAGAAGCCGGTCGCCCAATCGCGCAAGACGTCGGTCTGCCTCCGGGTAACCGCGCTGGCAGCCGATTGCGAAATGGAAAGGCTGAACCGGTATGACCAATTCGCGTGCCCCTACGGCCGACGAAAATCCTGCTGGCATCGACTTGGCACTGAAGCCCCCGCCAGGCTACTCCTCGCTTGGCCGGCTCGAGCGTACCTTGCGGCGCGGCGAATTCGCGGTGACGACGGAGCTCAACCCTCCGGACAGCGCCAACCCGCTGGACGTCTACGAGCGGGCGGCGATCTTCGACGGCTGGGTCGACGCGATCAATGCGGTCGACGCGTCGGGCGCCAACTGCCACATGTCCTCGGTGGGCATCTGCGCGCTGCTGACCCGCATGGGCTACGCGCCGATCATGCAGATCGCCTGCCGCGACAAGAACCGCATCGCCATCCAGGGCGACGTGCTCGGCGGCGCTGCCATGGGCGTCGCCAACATGCTCTGCCTGACCGGCGACGGCGTCCAGGCCGGCGATCAGCCAGGCGCTAAGCCGGTGTTCGATCTCGACTGCATGTCGCTGCTCGAAACCATCCGCATCATGCGCGACAACGGCAAATTCCTTTCCGGGCGCAAGCTGATGACGCCGCCGCAGGTCTTTCTCGGCGCGGCGATCAACCCGTTTGCGCCGCCCTATGATTTCCGCCCCTACCGGCTGGGCAAGAAGATCGCCGCCGGCGCGCAGTTCGTGCAGAGCCAGTACTGCTTCGACGTGCCGATGTTCCGCACCTACATGCAGAAGGTCCGCGATCTCGGCTACACCGAGAAATGCTTCATCCTGTGTGGCGTTGGGCCGCTGGCCTCGGCCAAGACGGCCAAATGGATCCGCTCCAACGTGCCGGGCATCCACATTCCCGACGCGATCATCAAGCGCCTGGAGGGCGCCCAGGATCAGAAGAAGGAAGGCAAGCAGCTCTGCATCGACATCATCAATGAGGTGAAGGAAATTCCCGGTGTGTCCGGTGTCCATGTGATGGCCTATCGCCAGGAAGAGTACGTCGCTGAGATCGTGGATGAATCGGGCGTGCTGAAGGGCCGCCAGCCATGGAAGCGCGAAATCCGCCGCGACGACCAGATCGTGGCCGACCGTCCCGCCCACCTGATCCAGGCCTAAGCGGTCCTCCTCCCAGCTGATCGCGGACGACCAGGGGCAGCAGCGCGCGCTTGACTTCAAACCGCAGAATAGAGAAGCCAATCGGTCAAGACCACGGAAAGCGGCGGAATTCGTGGCTTCGACGCGGGAAAGAAGATCAACGGGCGCAAGCGTCACATCGTGGTCGACACCATCGGCCTGATGGTCTGTTTCATCGTCCACGCCGCCGATATCCAGGACCGGGACGGCGCACCGGCTGCCCTAAACCATTCCGAACGCTGGCCGTGGCTGCGACACGTCTTCGCCGACGGCGGCTATGCCGGGCTGAAGCTTAAGGGCGCGATGCAAAAGATCGGCACGTTCACCCTGGAGATCGTCAAGCGGACGGAGAAGCCAAAGGCTTCGAGTTTCTGCCGCGCCACATCCGCATGGCTGGGGTGATGCCGCAGGCTGGCCAAGGACTGGTAGAAATCTATCGCTTCGGCAGAAGCCTGGATATACGTCGCCCACAATCGCCCGCTCAGACGCAGGCTCTCGCAAGAGCTTGGTGTCAAAACATTCTTTTTGATTCAGGCTCTTAGCTCGGCTTTGCCCATTATGCTGGATAGCAGAGTGCCTGGGCCATACGGATGAGGCGGGCGGGCGGGATTTTGTGTTGGTCTGGGGGGCTGGCTGACCGTGGACAAATGTCTCCGATCCAGAGTTGCATGCGGATGGCGGCGATGGCGTCGCTGAATGTGAGCCGGGTCTTGGTGTACCACGCCGCGGCGTAGGGTGCGGAGCCCTTGGCGAGCAGGTCGTCTGCCCACAATGTGACGAGGGAGTAGAGGCCGAGCAATGCAGGAGTGGTTCGCAGGATGGCCAGGTCGGACCATTGACGTTGTGTCTCGACGTCGAGATGCGCGCGCACTTCGGCGAAGGTGACCTCGACCTGCCAACGCCGGACGAAGAAGGCAAGTATGTCCTCTGGCGAGAGATCGAGATCGGTACTGAAGAAGGCTTGGACTGTGCGCGCGCCACTGGGGTCTCGAACGAGGACCCATCTCAGCGGCACGATCTTGCTGCCGGGGCGATACCACATGCCGGTTCCCGACGTGATGTCCAGTTCACAGCGCTCGTCACCGTACCATTCGGAGGCGACAATCCTGCGCCAGACGGTCGTGCTGGCTTCGGCGACGGCCTTGAGCTTGGGCAAGGGCCGGCCCTTGCTGGCCGGCCTGCCAAGCGTGCGTGGCCCGCGCGCCGGTGGCGGTGCGTAGAGGTTGGCATCAAGACGCAGGCGACTGACGACGGTGCATCGATGGCGCACGGCGGCGAGCAGATCGAGAACGGCAAAGCCGTTGTCGCCAACGAACACGACGCGGCGGTCCGGCAGCCAGCGGCAAGTCTGGAGAATGCCTTGCCCTGCCCAATCCGTCGGACGCTTGTGGGGTTTCCCACGCCTGCGATTGCATCTTTCGGATGGAGCGAGCACCGACAAGAAGGGCAGCGTCTTGGTGCGGCCAGCCCAGGCGACGGGGCACAGCACCATGAAGCTCAACCATAGTAGGCCGCTGGTCTTCACAAGTGCGCATGGCTGGAGCGGACGGGATCCCGGTAGATGCCACGGGCGGGGATCTTCGGACCCCAGCGTCGCTCAATGGTGTCGTCGACGCCGATCACCACCGGCCCGGCAGGCACGAGACGGTCGACAATCAGCGACAGAAGCCGACGAGCAATGGCGCGCCCGCTCCAGCGCGCGCGGTTCAGAAGCTGATGGTAGCAGGTGAAGTTCGAGGCCTCCCGGCCGCCGGTGATGCGTAGCGCCGCCGTCACGGTCCGTTTGCCAGGCGCCAGCAACGCGCCCATCAGCAAGATTAGAACATGCTCCCAGACAGGAGCCGTGAAGAAGCGGCGGAAGGGCTGCAGCCATGTTTGCAGAATATCCGGAGCGCGGTCGCCGGCGGCGGTGATGTGTGAAGATGTCATCCGCCTTGTCGAATCCGTCAGCCGACAGCGCGCAACACCGTCGGGTGCGGCATTTCGATTCACCCCCACTCCTGCGACGGGCGAGGCACCGCACTATATGGTCGCGCCATGCCAGGCCAGGACGACATCATCGCTCGCATCGAACGCTTCAAGGAAAGCCGGGGCGGCGGCGTGGTCGTCGAGGGCCGCAAAGGCGGTTACACGCTCTTGCTCGAGGAAACGGGCGCCCCTATCGCACGTCTCAAGCCCGTCGACCAAGGCGGTCGCATGCGCGTCCTGTACTGGTCCTATCGGGAGCGCTGGGATGATGTCGGGCCGTTCGGCGGCATCATCCTGCCCCTCGACAAAGCCCTCGAATTCGTCGCGCGCGAGCCTCTCTTCTGGAACTGGGCCTGAACGCGAAAAGCCGCAACGCCTGACCCCAATTTTGGGCAAAGTCGAGCTTAGAGATTGGCTCACCCAACGGGACCAACACCTGAGTTCGAAGCGGCGGGCTCAATGCTGCTCTGTGCCACATCGTGTCCTCGGTCCCATGTGGCTCGTCAGGTTGTCCATCACCGCGCGCTTCTAGCCTCTGATCGAAATGCTCGCCATTCAGGCGACCGATGTCAGAGTCGGGCAATTTTCGACGAAGAGAGGGTACCAATAGCGATCGGCTCGGGCTTGAGGCAGCGCATTCGCGTCGGCGAATCCGTGCGTGCCGCTGGCGACGCCACCAGCCGCGAGCTGGTCCGGGCACTGGTCGTCGTCGCGCGGAGGAGACCTTCGGTCACGATCCTGGAAGGGATGGAAACTCTGCGCCTAATCGTAGTAGACGGTGCAATTCACGGCGCGCTCGCGGTCGCAAGCGGATTGCCCGCCGTCGGTAGTGTGTCGCCGACAAAATTGGAGTTGGCGCCGGCGAAGAAACTGAGCGACTGTATCTCGTGTTCATGCAAGTGCGTCCGGCCCGCTCCTGATCGAAAACCCATCACATTACGTCATGCTGTTCACGGTGGTTGCCTGCCGAAAACGAGCAGCAGTATGGAGAGGGCCGGCGAAGTGATTGCATTAGTCGCGGAAACCATTGTGCGACGGCGGGCCGGTGCCGCCGGTGGAACGCTTGTTTTCAAAACTTCCGTGAGATGTCTGTGATCGCTACCGGTTCTCACCGGGCGTAATTACGGCCCTAAGCCGAGCTTGGTTCATCTCAAAGCTAGATGCCCCGAATATACAATCTGAATTTGACGTAAGCACGTCCGGCGACTGAAACTCGATTCAGTCTCGGCTTACCGTGGCCAAAATGGCGCGACGCCAAAATTACGCGAGGTAGAATCTTCAGATGCAAGGTGTTGAAATTTTCCGCGGTTTGCAACGCGAGGTAACCGAGTGGCGGCGCCACCTGCATGAAAACCCTGAGCTCGGCTTTCTGGAACACAACACAGCCAAGTTCGTGGCCGAAAAGCTGGCATCTTTCGGCATCAATCATATCGAAACGGGAATATCCGAAACCGGCATCGTCGCGCTGATTCAGGGCGAGGGCGGCGACGGGCCGACGATCGGGCTGAGGGCTGACATGGATGCCCTGCCAGTCATTGAGGCATCAAATAAGCCCTGGTCCTCGAAAAACCCGGGCCTAATGCATGGGTGCGGCCATGACGGTCATACGGCCATGTTGCTTGGCGCCGCGAAACACCTGGCGTCCACGCGCAATTTCAAGGGCTGCGTTGCCTTGATCTTCCAGCCCGCAGAAGAGCTGGAATTCCCGACCGGCGGCTTCAGAATGGTCCAGGAAGGAATCATGGAGCGTTTCGGCATATCCCAGGTTTTTGGTATGCATACCAGGCCGGGCATAGACATCGGTGCGTTCGGCATTCGCCATGGTGCCACCATGGGCTCGCAAGACGACTTCGACATCGTCGTGAAGGGTGCGGGCGGCCATGCGTCTACCCCCCATCGAACTGTCGATCCCGTTACCATTGGAGCACAGATCATCCTTGGTCTGCAAACGTTGGTCTCGCGCAAGACCGACCCCATGGAGTCACTCGTGATCTCCGTCACAAAGTTGAAAGCCTCACAGGCCTACAACCAAATTCCTGATCAGGTTGAAATTTCTGGAACTGTCAGGGCGCTCGCATCTAATCTGCGAGACTTCGCCGAGCGAGAAATGTTAGCCGCTGCCCAGGGCATTGCGCGCGGTTTTGGCGGAGATGTCGATTTTAGATACCTGCGGTCGTGCCCCGTTACCTTTAATCACCCCGAGGAAACCGAAAAGGCGATCACGGCGGCCCGAAGCCTCGTGGGGCACGACTCCGTGGACGACAACATGAAAGTGACTATGGGGGCAGAGGACTTCGCCTACATGTCCGAGGCACGGCCGGGAGCCTACATTTTCATTGGGAATGGAGCAACTGTCCCCACGCACCACCCTGCATATGACTTCAACGACGAAGCCTTGCCTTACGGCATCGGCTACTGGGTTAAGCTGGTCGAGACAATTTTGCCGGCCTGAAGTTTCGCTCGACTTGAAGTCTGTGAGGCGAGGGCCTTCTTTGGACATTTGCTATTGCGCGGTCCGGTTTAGAGTGCGGCAAGGGGCAAACACAGTCATCCAAAACTGGAGTGTACCCGTAGGAGTTGTGGATCAGTTATCTTATGCCTAGGATGGTAGCTGCGAAAGGCTAACGACAGCGAGTTAGTTCCTGGCTGTGTTCTCGAAGCGAGTTGCGACGTAGCAGGTGTTTGTGCTCTGAGAAGCAACATCCGTCAGGTGGCGCTGGGCGTACAGGTGCTTGTCGATAACCATCACCGGCGTCCTTGCCTATGACAGCAACTACGAAGAGGTGGCCGGCAAGGTTCGCTTGGACGTGACTGCGACCGAGGCGCTGTCGTCGATACCGACGGCAATCTCAACGACCCGACCTATGCGATCCCTGCCGGCGACCGCGGCTTCTACAAGCAGTGGGGCGGCAACTGGGCGGTGCGGGGTGGTGCCACCTACACTTTGAACGAGAAAACTGCGTTCAACCTCCACGTGTCGTATGATGAAGCCAAAGAGTTTGGCCTTGCGGCGAACGTAGCCTGCAAGATCGTCCCGGGCCTCACCATCACGGCCGAAGTTGACTGGGCTCATAACGACCATGACAGCAATGGTTTCAATTTTACCGGCATCCCCGCTCGCAAGAGCAACGCTGTCGGCGGTATCCTCCGCTTCCAGCGCTCGTTCTGACGGATCGAAGCATCAACCCATAGCGCCCGTCGCATACGTTTGCGTGCGCTGACTCGCTCGTCCAGCCGGTGTTGGCTGAGCGAGTTACCCAAAAAAGGACCCATCGGCGGCTCGTTCCAAAGTGCTTAGGTCCGCACCTCCGGGATCGAAGCCTGCCGCCGATGCGAAGGGCGCCCTTGACCAGGGCGCCCTTCATCAGAGCGTCGAGCATTCTGACTAAATGAGGGGATTGCCGCGACTACCTGCTGTCAGCAGCCAATGCCCTGCCCAGGGACCAAACCAGTCAGAACGTCTGTCAGCATCGGGTCTCTCGTTAGAATATCCGTGTTGGTCAAGGAATGTGTGATGCCCATTTTCGGTCGACCTGATGAGCGCGTTTTGCGAGGACGACAAGCTTTCGCATGATTGCGGTTATGTCGACTTTTGCAGGTTTTCCGCCTGCTCGGAGGCTCTCGGATTTTGCCTTGAGAGGCTGATTGAATGTGAGCGTGACGAGCACCCCATCTTGCCTGAGGGCTATGCACTGGGGAGATTTGCCGCCTGATTTGCGGCAGCGAGGAGCGCAGGCGCATGGAGTGGGAGGA
>NZ_JAMYUP010000090.1:0-18666 GCF_040323155.1 Mesorhizobium sp. M0060 | reverse complement strand
ACCCATGCGATGTCGGAGGCATCATAGCCTGCAAAGCAGATTGGGACCCAGTTCGCCGACCCCATCAGGGCCAGCAGTCTCGAATGGCTGCATCAACAGGCCGCACAGAAGACTGCACCCGACCAACGCGCCATAATGTCGAATTACCTCTTGCATCGCGGGAGCCATCCACAGAGGACATCTGGCAAGGGGATCGCTCGGGGGTGTGGCGCTCGCAGCCTGCTCGCTGGACGGCCAAGGCGATCGGCGCTACCTTCTAGAATGAAGATGCCAGGCAACCCTTGAGGGAGATGCGGCAATGACACTGCGCGGCGATGCCATGAAAGACGCCATTGGCCAGACGCGGGCGAAATGGGGATGGTTCGTCGCGCTTGGCGTGCTGCTGCTTATCTTCGGCGGCATCGCCTTCGGCAATCTGTTCATCGCAACCGTCGCCTCCGTCTTTGTCGTGGGCTGGCTGATGCTGATGGCCGGCGTTGTCGAGATCATCCATGCCTTCGGTGTGAAGACATGGGGCCGCTTCTTCTATTGGCTGCTCAGCGGCCTTCTCTACGCCGTCGCCGGCTTCTTTGCCTTCGGCAATCCGGTCCTCGCCTCGACGGTGCTGACCTTCTTCCTGGCGGTCGCGCTCCTTGCTTCAGGCGTGCTCAGGGCCTGGGTCGGCTACAGCCACCGGCCGCAGCCGGGCTGGGGCTGGGTCGTCGCGGCCGGCGTCATCAGCGCGCTGGCGGGACTGGTCATCGCAATGGGCTGGCCGGTCAACAGCGTGTGGGTGCTCGGCCTGTTCCTGGCCGTCGACCTGATTTTCCAGGGCTGGACCTTCATTGCCGTCGGCTTGGCGCTGAAGAAATAAATTCTGGTTTGAGCATGATCTTTTCCGAAAACCGGTTCCCACTTTTCGGGACCATGCTCTAAAAAGCTATGGCAGCGTCGAGCCCGGAAAGCGGCCTGACGCCGGCGAGCAGTGCCTTCGCCTCTGCCTCGTCGCGCTTCATCTGGGCGACCAGCGCGTCAAGCCCGTCGAACGTCACCTCCGAACGCAGGTAGCCGAAGAAGGACACGGCACAAATCTCGCCATAGAGGTCGCCGGAAAAGTCGAAGACGAAGGTCTCCAGCAGCGGCGCGCCATTGTCGTCGACCGTCGGCCGGCGGCCGAAGCTGGCGACGCCATCATGAAGCGAGCCGTCGGCGCGGCGGAAGCGGACAGCATAAATTCCTTCCTTCAGAGTAGCTTCCGGCGAAAGTCTCATGTTTGCAGTCGGAAAGCCGAGCGTCCGGCCGAGTTGCTGGCCGCCGATCACCTCGGCCTCGACGGTGAAGCGGTAGCCGAGCAGGCCGGCGGCCTCGACCACATTGCCTTCGCACAGCAGCGCGCGAATGCGGCTCGATGACACCACCTCGGCGCTTTCGTCGCGAAAGGCATCGACCAGCGTGACGCCGAAGCCGTGGCGCTCGCCGGCCGCCATCAGATAGGCCGGGCCGCCTTGGCGGTCCTTGCCGAAATGGAAATCGAAGCCGGTGACTGCGTGACTTATGCCGAGGTTGCGCTCCAGCACGCCGGTGACGAAAGCCTCCGCCGACAAGGAGGCGAACTCGCGTGTGAACGGCTGCTCGACCAGTGCCGCAAAACCCAGATGCGACAACAGCCGTGCTTTCATCGGCGGCGGCGTCAGCACGAACAGCGGCATGTCCGGCCTGAAAACTTTTCGCGGATGCGGCACGAAGGTCAGCACCAGGGCAGGTACGCCGCGACGCTCCGCTTCGGCGCGCGCGCGTTCGAGCACCGCCTGGTGGCCGCGGTGGACGCCGTCGAAATTGCCGATCGCCACCACGCCGCCGCGCAGATGGGCCGGCAGCGGCGCGGTTGCGGAAATGCGTTCGGACATTGCCGTCATGGCTTGAACCTATTGCAGTCTGGGAATGACCGCGACCGGCCTGTAGCCGTATTTTTCGAGAAAGGCCGCGAGCCTGGCCGGATCCGGCTGCAGCGCTTCACCGTAATCGCGGGCATGGATGCCGCCCGATACGTAAAGCACGTCGAAGCCATTGTCGGCCGCGCCCTTGATATCGGTCATCATGCCGTCGCCGATGGCCAGAACTTGCGAACGCTCGACCGGGCGGCCGAGAATGTCGGCGATCTCTTTCATGGCGACGTCATAGACCGGTGCGTAAGGTTTCCCGGCGATCAGCGTGCGCCCGCCAAGCTGTGCGTAGTCGCGGGCCAATGCCCCCGCGCACCAGATCATGCGCTCGCCGCGCTCGACCATGATGTCGGGATTGGCGCAGATGAAGGGCAGATTCCTTGCACGCAGCCGCCGCAGAAGATCGGCATAATCTTCCGGTTTCTCCACCTCGTCGTCGAATAGGCCGGTGCAGACCACACCGGACGCTTCGAACTCCTCGACGAGTTCGACGTCGAGACCGTCATAGAGTGTGAAATCCCGATCGGCACCGATATGGAAGATCTTTCGCGGCCCTTCGACGATCAGGTCGCGCGTTACGTCGCCGGAAGTGACGACACGATCGTAGGCGGCGGGAGGAACACCGATGGCGTTCATCTGCGTCACCACGTCGGCGCTGCGGCGCGGCGAATTGGTGATCAGCACGACAGGTATTTTCGCCGCGCGAGCAGCGATCAGCGCGGCAGCCGCCGCAGGGAAATGCCATTCGCCATTGTGCACCACGCCCCAGACATCGCACAGGATGGCTGAATAGGCTCCCGACAGATCTGCGAGCGAACCGATGATGTCGGGCGAATCCGCCATGCCGTTGTCCTGTATCGTGATGCTTGCAAGCGTCGCGGCCGACGGTCCGCCGCGACCGGTTCGGATTAACCGAAGCGTTTCACCCTGTCACCAGCTTTCGTTGCGTCAAGATTGTCGCTCGGTAGTGCCGGCGAGGTCGTGATGGCGAAAAGCTTTTCTTTTTCAGCGCCGTGTCCCCCTTTTAAGGAGCTTTGCCGCAGAGAACGCGTAGCAGCATTGCCGATGGCGGACGCATGGTTAACGAGGTTTGAAAACCCGTACCGATCTTGAACGATCTGGAAGCGTGACCCGTCTGTTCATGAATACCAGCACCGATATCGGCAAGACCACCTATTCCGGTGCCAACTACACGGCAACACTCGACGAGCAAATGAAAACGCTCTGCGCCAATGCAAAGAATTCGAACATTCTCGTGATGACGGTCGCGCTCGACCTGTCGACCACCGATACCGGCGACAAGAAGGCGATCGATGCGCTGAAGGCGTGTTCCTCGGATTCGCGCTTCCGCAAGGATCCGACCGACCCGAGCAAGCCGGCCAAGCTGTTCTGGAATGCGACCGGCGCGACGCTGTCCTACAATTTCAAGGAAATCGTCAACGAATTGTCGAACCTGCGCATCGTCGGCTGAAGGCGACGGGATCGGTAACTTAAGCAGAGGGGGCGCGCGAAGAATCGCTAACAGCGGCGCTGGCGCAAAGGCTCCTGCCCTCATGCTCTTGCGGGTGATGAAGGCCTGTGGTGACTGTCCTCACCGCCATCCGGAGATGCGCTCTTGCCCGAACCCGCCAACCATCTCGCCTTTGCGCTGGTCTGCCTCGGCATGGTGCTGACGCCTGGCCCGAACATGATCTATCTGATCTCGCGCTCGCTGTCGCAAGGGCCGAAGGCCGGGCTGATCTCTCTGGGTGGCGTGGCGCTCGGCTTTTTATTCTATGTGCTGTCGGCGGCGTTCGGCATCACCGCGCTGCTGCTCGCCGTGCCCTTCGCCTATGATGTGCTGCGCCTTGCCGGCGCGCTCTATTTGCTGTGGCTCGCCTGGCAAGCGGTGAAGCCCGGTGGGCGCTCGCCCTTCCTTATCCGCGAACTGCCGAGGGACAGGCCGCGCAAGCTGTTCGCCATGGGCCTGATGACCAACCTGCTCAACCCGAAGGTGGCCGTGCTCTATCTGTCGCTGCTGCCGCAGTTCATCAGCCCCGGCAAGGGCCACGTCCTGTCGCAGCTTCTGGTGCTCGGTGCCACCCAGGTGGCGATCAGCCTGACCGTCAACGCGATCATCGCGGTGACGGCCGGCTCCATCGCCGTCTTCCTCGCCGGGCGGCCGTTATGGCTGGTGATCCAGCGCTGGATGATGGGCACGGTGCTGACGGCGCTGGCCATCAAGATGGCAACTGACGCGCAACGCTGATCGGTCCTACATCGGCCGCCTGACCTGCTCGGCCCGCTCCGGTTCGACCACCCTGCGGTAGAGATGCCAAGTCGCGTGGCCAAGGACGGGCATGACGACGGCAAGCCCGGCAAACAGCGGGATCGAGCCGAGGACCAGGAGCACGGCTACCATCAGGCCCCACAGCGCCATCTGCAGCGGATTGGTCATAACTGCCCGCGCAGACGTCTCGACTGCAGAGACGGCGCCGACGTCGCGGTCGAGCAGCAGCGGAAAGGCGACGACAGTCGTCGCCAGCACGATCGCGGCGAAGACGAACCCAGCCGCGTTGCCGAGCAGGATCAGCGTCCAGCCCTTGCTGGTCGTCAGCACCTCGCGAATAAAGCCAACGATAGAGGCCGGAGGCTGATTGCCGTACAGGCTGGTGTAGATCGATTGCGCGGTAAACAGCCAGAGCAGGAACAGTACCAGCAGCATGATGCCGATGACCGCAATCGCGGGCAGCGCCGGCGAGTGGCGCACGTCGAGCGCATGCCACCAGGACGTATCCATGCCGGACTCGCGCCGGCGGCTGATTTCGTAAAGGCCAATTGCGGCGAACGGGCCGACCAAAGCAAAGCCGGACATCAGGGGGTAGATGAGCTGGATGGCGTTCGAGCCCGACGTCCACTCCGTCAGGATCAGGCCGACCACCGGATAGATCAGGCACAGGAACACATAATGCGACGGCTTGGCCCAGAAATCCTCTACGCCGAGACGGAGCGCATCGATCAGATCCGCGGTGCTGATGCGGCGCACCGTCGGCTGTACATGCGTTCCACGCGCATCCGCCATGACATGAAAGCCGGCCATAACCTTTCTCCCGTGTGTCGGGGCGGTCATCGCCAGGATGGCCGCCCGCAGCTGCCACTTCAAGAACGACCGTATGATAGCCGATCTCGGCGCGCTTGTCGCCACCGCCCGGCGCCGGGGCGCCGGGGCGGAACGAACAGGACGAGATTAGGTCGCGAAGCGATCGATCACCTCGGCCAGCGGAACGTGACCGAGGCAAGCGCCTGAGCCGGCGGGCTTTTCGCCAGCCTCGACAGCGAGCGCATATCGCACGGCCGGATCTGCTTCGATGCGGCAGCGCAGCGCCGCCAGCTTGGGATAGGCGGCCCCATCGACCGCCTGGTGGAACTCCGCCCAGCGCGCCACGCCGATCAGCGTGGTATCCGCCAGTGTCAGCCGATCGCCGACCAGAAAGTCAGTGTCGAGGATCATCGCCTCAAGCTGGTCATGGCGTTGGGTAACGACCTTGCGGCCAAAGTCACGCAAGGTCGCCAGCAGCACCGGTTCGGCCGATTCCATTTCAAGTGCGGCCCAGAGCGGACTGAAAGCAGCGGTGAAACCGGTGTTCACGAAAGCCATCAGCTGGTGCATCCGGTCGGCTTCCGGCGAGCGAGGCTCGAAGCTGATACGACGTTGGGTATCGCGGACTTCGAGCCACGCGGCAATCGCCATGGTCTCGGTGAGCACCCTGCCTTCGTCGGTGATCAACACCGGCGTTTCCTGACGGCCGTTGATGCTGGCATAGGCATCGTTCTTCATGTCGGCCAGCATGTCGACACGACACAGGCGATAGGGCTGTCCAACGCGTTCAAAGGCAGCGACGAGCCCCATCGAACTTCCCGCCGGGAAGCCATAAAGGAGAATAGGTTCCATTTTCTTTGTCTCTTCCATGATTTAGGGATCACGCTGCGCAGCGAAACTTGACCCTAAACACCGGGCGGCCCATGTAAATTACGCACTATTCTGTAACCAGGTTCCCGCCATGAAAGATGTCGTCTCACGCTGCCCGATCGAAGAGACCATGCGTGTGCTCAGCGGTCGCTGGCCCACCTTGCTGCTCTACTATCTCAAGGACGGCACCAAGCGGTTCAGCGACCTGAGGCGTGACAACCCGACAGTGTCGCACCGCATCCTGGCGCTCGAACTGCGCAAGCTGGAGGAAGCAGGGATCGTTCGGCGAACGGCGCGTTCGGGCTATCCGCTGCATGTGGACTACGACCTCACGGAGCCCGGTCTCAAGCTTGTGCCGCTCATCGACGCGCTTGGCGCCTGGTGGGAACATACCGAACAAGATCGGGCCGCCCCGGCGTCGTCGACCCCCAAAATCCGATCTCGGCAAGGCGGCCTAAGACGACAATCCGCAGATTGTGCGAGCGATATTCTCACTCGCCCGGCAAAAGCCATGATCACCGCTATGTCAGGCGGGCATGACCGCTGCGAAAATCGAAAATTATGAAGGCCGATCAAGCCTGAACAGGCGCGTACTGCTCAGGGCTGCCGGCCTTGGCGCACTGGCCGGGCTCGCTGCTTGCGTCACCGTGCTGCCCACCGGCGAAGGCACCGGGGTCTCTTCCGCGGCCACGGGCATTCTGGCCGGCATCCGTGCCTCGGCGGGTCTCGGGCCGCTTGTCCCCGATGCACAGCTCGAACGGGCGGCGCTGCAGCAGGCCGGCTACATGGCGCGCGGCGGCCGCATGAACCACACCACCGGCTGGGGCAAGGACTTTGCCTCGCGCGTCAAAAACAATGGCATTGCCGGCGCTGCCGCCGAAAACATCGCCGAAGGCCGCTTCGACCAGCAGAAGCTGTTCGACGTCTGGATGCATTCGGCGCCCCACCGCGGCAACATGCTCGACCCACGTTTTGCCCGCTTCGGCCTCGCCTATGTGCGCGATGGCCGCGACAGCACGCTCCGCTACTGGTGCCTTGTGCTCGGTAGATAAGCTTCCGCCATTTGGTCGGCGGAAGCCTGCCGGATGACCGACCCGTCAGTCTTTGCGGCCGCCGAGCAATTCCTCGATGTCCTGCGCGCAAACCGGTTTGCTGAAATGATAGCCCTGCATTTCGTCGCAATTGTTCCTGCGCAGGAAGGCTACCTGATCGTCTGTCTCAACGCCCTCGGCGATGACCCTCAGGTTGAGATTTTGACCCAATGAAATCACGGCGCTGGCAACAGCCTGGTCGTTCTCGTCGGCGGCCAGATCCGTGATGAAGGACTTATCGATCTTCAGCCGCGCCACTGGAAATGTCTTAAGCGCACTCAGGCTGGAATAGCCTGTGCCGAAATCATCGATCGAGATCTGGACGCCCAGGCTCTGCAGTGCGTTCATCGTCGCGACAGCCAGGTCGATGTCCTGCATGATGAGGCTTTCGGTCACCTCAAGTTCCAGGTATCTGGCCTCCAGGCTGCTGTCCTTCAGCGCGTTTATGACGCGATCGATCAGGTTCCGTTCCCTGAATTGCCGTGCTGAGACATTCACGCAAACGGTCATTGGCGGCAGGCCGGCATCTTGCCAGGCCTTGTTTTGCCGGCAGGCCTCATGCAGAACCCAGTCGCCGATCGGTACAATCAGACCTGTCTCCTCGGCGGTCGGGATGAACATCATCGGCATTATCGTGCCCAAGGTCGGATGGTTCCAGCGTATCAATGCCTCGACCGCAAAAACCCGACCTGACCGAAGGTCCACTTGCGGTTGGTAGAGCAGAGTGAATTCCGAACGCTCCAAGGCGTTTCGCAGCTCTTCCTGAAGCACGAATTTCTCATGCGCCCTGGTGTTGAACTCCGGAGTGTAAAATTGGAAATTGTCGCGACCGGACTCCTTGGCGCGATACATGGCCGCATCTGCGTTTGCCAGCAGCACATCGGGAGCCGCCCCATCCTTGGGATAGCTGGCAATGCCGATGCTGGCTGTCGCCCGCACAAGATGGCCTCCAAGCTGAACCGGCTCTGCGATCGCCGCTCGGATTTTTTGCAAGGTCTCGGAGACGAGATCGACATTCGTCGGCTGGTCGAACAGCACGATGACAAATTCGTCGCCGCCAAGCCGCACGACGGTATCGGTTGCCCTTACGCACTCGACCATGCGACTTGCGACGATCTTCAGGAGCTCGTCTCCGGCATTGTGGCCGAGCGTGTCATTGACGAATTTGAAATTGTCCAGATCGATGAACACCACCGTCACCCAGCGATCGTATCGCTGAGCGTACAAGACCGCCTGGGAAAGCCGATCCTCTAGCAAGGCGCGATTGGGAAGCCCGGTCAGCACGTCATGGTTGGCCATGAAGTGGATCCGGTCTTCAGCCTGTTTGCGTTCGATGGCAATTCCGGCGATGCGCGTCGTGAAGTCGATGAGGCGAGTCTCGGCCTCTGTCGGTTCGCGCACCGTCATCGAATACATCGCAAAGACGCCGAGCACGGCGCCCTGATGCGACAGGATCGGCGTCGACCAGCATGAACGCAAACCATGGCGCTGGGCGAGATCACGATAGTCGTCCCAAAGCGGGTCCTGCATGATGTCGGCGACAATGACCGGCTCGCGCCGATAGACCGCGGTTCCGCAAGACCCTGCCTTGGGGCCGACCACGGCGCCATCGACGGCGTTGGTGTAGTCTTTTGCCAGACTCGGCGCGGCGGCGTGGCGCAAGTGGCTGCCATCCTTGTCGAGTAGCAAGACCGAACCGGATATCCCCGCCAGCTGGGACTCGACCAGATGCATGAGCCGCTCGAGCACGTCTTCAAGTGGGGCGCTCTTTGCGATCATCTCCAGGATATGCGCCTGCCCGTCGCGAAGGATTTCGGCCTGCTTGCGCGCAGTGATGTCGCGGGCAATGCCGACGAGGCCGAAAATGTTGTTTTGAACGTTGCGCAACGGCAGCTTCGTCGACAGGAACCATTTGCCGGTGCCTGACGCATCGATGACGAACTCCTCCTCGTCGATCATCGGTTGTCCGTCGCGCATCAGTTTCTGCTCAATGAGACGAAATTTCTGCGCAAGATCCGGAGCATGAAGGTCGAAATCGGTCAGACCGATCATGTCGCTCGTCCTGTCCTGACCGCTGTCGGACGCAATGGCCCGGTTGGCGACGACGAAGCGGCTTTCGGTGTCCTTCACCCACATGTAGTCAGGTACCAGGTCGATCAGCGTCTGCAACGAGATGCGCTCGTCGATGATCAGGCGATTGGCGCTGAGTTCGCTGATGTCCTCATGCGTGGCCACCCAGCCCCCGTCAGGCATTGGCTGGTGGCAGACCTGAATTGTCCGGCCATCGGCGAGCTCGGCTGACCAGTTTCCCGAAGCCGCGCCTGAATTGACTGCCCGCGCCAAGGCCAGATAGGCGTCTGCGTTCGTCGGCGACGTCCCGACAGCAACGCGACGCTCGACAATTTCGCGCAGCGCCAGGCCCGGCTGCAATTGCTCCGGCGCAAGCCGATAAATTTCCGCATAGCGTCGGTTGCACAGGATCAGCCGTTCATCGGCGTCAAAAAAGCAGATGCCCTGCGAGATGTTCTCGATCGCGGTCTGGAACCGCAGTGCCTGGTCCTCGAGTGCTGCAATCGTGGCGCGCAGCTCGCGTTCGAGGGCTTCGTACGAGGCAGTCGCCAGTTTTGCCAGCGTCGTTAGATTGGCGGATTCGGGTGCTTCGGCGGGTTGCCTGGATGATTTCGTGGCCAAACACAGTTCCTCCCTGCTGATGTTTGAGGCAAGCAGAGAGGGCTCGCCTTCAACCCAAAAGCGACTGCATATTGGTCTGGATATACTAATGGTAGATGAACCGGTTCGACGCCGGCGCGAACGGCATGGACAGCTGAGGCTTAGAGCAGATTTCGCCTGCCGGAAGCGGCGCAGCGTACCTCTCGATCGTCATTCAGGCCGCCGCACATTCGCAGCCTAGTCCATATGCGCCGCGGGCGCCCCACCGGCGGCAGGACCGGCCTTTGGTTTGCGCAGCAGGAAAACGAACGGGACGGCGAGCAGCGTCATCATCATCAGCAGCTTGAAGTCATTGACGTAAGAAATCATCATCGCTTGGATATTGACCATGCCATCCATCAGGGAAAGCGCCGTCGGGTCGCCGCCCGCCGCTGCCGGCGACGCCCCCCAGAGGTTGGGATTGAACGGATTGATATAGGCCGAGAGTTCAGCGTGATTGATCTGCGTGTTGCGTACCAGCAAAACCGTCACCACCGATACGCCGATCGACGACCCAAGATTGCGCACCAGGCTGAATAACGCCGTGGCATCGGTGCGGAAGCGTGCGTCGAGCGTGGCGAAGGCCACGGTGGACAGCGGCACGAACACCATTCCCATTCCAAGGCCCTGGATGACGCCGGAGCTGAGGATAAGCCAGTTGTCCATCTGCGGCGAAAAGCTGGACATGGTGTAGAGCGATTGCGCGGTCAGCAGGAAGCCGATGACGACGAGGATTCTGGCATCGATCCTGTGCATGATCCGCCCGACGAACAGCATCGCAATCATCGTGCCGACACCGCGTGGCCCTAAGACGATGCCGATGGTGAGGGTCGGATAGCCGAAGATGGTCGACAGCATTGGTGGCAGCAGCGCCATGCTCGCCAAAATGAGCACGCCCATGACAAAGATGAACGCCAGCCCGGTCACGAAATTGCGATCGAGGAAGATCTTCGGGTCGATGAAGGGGTGCTCCGCCGTCAGGGTGTGAATGATGAATACCCAGAAGCCGGTGATGGAAAGACCAAGCTCGATCCATATCTCGATCGAGGAAAACCAGTCGACCTCGCCGCCGCGATCGAGCATCAGCTGCAGCGCGCCGACGCCAAGCGAGAGCATGGTGAAGCCGAAGAAATCGAAGCTGCGCACCCGCCGGGCAACACTGGGAAGATATGCGGCCATGCCGAGGAAAGCGATGATACCGACCGGCAGGTTGATGAAGAACACCCAGCGCCAGTTGAAATTCTCGGTCAGCCAGCCACCCAGCGTCGGGCCAAGGATCGGTCCCAGCATGATGCCGGCGCCCCAGATGGCCATGGCCTGGCCGTGGCGTTCCTTGGGATTGATGTCGAGCAGGAAGGTCTGCGACAGAGGCACGATGGCCGCGCCGAACACGCCTTGCATCAGCCGGAAGAAAACGATGGTCTCCAGGCTCCAGGCGATGCCGCACAGCATGGAGAAGACGGTGAAGCCGACCACCGCCGTCAGGAACAGCTCCTTGCGACCGAAGCGGTCGGCCAGCCAGCCGGTCACCGGCGTCATGATCGCGGCGGCAACGATGTAGGAGGTCAACACCCAGTTGATGTTGTCGGGGGAGGCGCCGAGATCGCCGGTCATGGTCGGCAGCGCGACGTTGGCGATCGTGGTGTCGAGCGCCTGCATAATCGTCGCCAGCATGAGCGCAACGGTGATCAGGCCGCGGTGCGGTAATTCGCGAAAGGGTTCTGGGCTGCTCATGATGTAAAACTTCCAGCAGGTAACAAAAACGTGTACATTAGGTTTCCGGGCGGCGAGGCCCTCGCTGTGGAGACCCTCATCGCGGTGGGACGCGGCCATCGATGTGGGGGTTACATCGACTGAGCGTCTCGACATACGGGCGCCTGCCGCCCGGAAACCTGAGGACCGAAGATCCTGCGCAGAGTTGTCTGGTTTAAGCAGGCCGCAGCGCAGCCCGTCTACGCATTCAACTCTTCCTGCGCTTCCCTCGGACCAATCCTGTCACCTGCATCCAGCTCGCTATGCGGCCGCTGTTCTAGTTGGCCTCTTTACTTGGCCTCGCCTGCGGTGGCGTGGCCGAAAATGCTCGGCAGCCCGCGGGAGACGCCGGTGTCCACCGTGACGGTCGCGCTCATGCCGGTGCGCAGCGCCATTTTGGCGTCGGCGTCGGTCAACTCCAGGCGAACCGGAATGCGCTGCGTGACCTTGACCCAGTTGCCGGTGGCGTTCTGCGCGGGCAGCAGCGAGAACTCGGCCCCGGTACCGGCGCCGATCGCCTTGACAATGGCTTCGAACGTCTTGCCCGGATAGGTGTCGACCACGATTTCGGCCTTCTGGCCCGGCTTCATGTTGGTGAGCTGGGTTTCCTTGAAATTGGCGTCGACCCAGGTGTCGCCGGTCTCGACCAGCGAGAACAGCGGCGTGCCCGAACCGACATACTGGCCGACCTTGAACGAAGCGGCCTGGCTGATGATGCCGCCGGCAGGCGCCTTGACCGTGGTCTGGACCAGATCGTAGGCCGCCTTGTCGCGTGCGGCGAGCGCCGCCATCACCGTCGGATGCTTGTCGGTCTCGATGTCGGGATTGCCGCCAAGTGCCGCCTTGGCACTGACGATCCCTTGCTGGGCCACGGCCAGCTGCTGCTTGGCCTTGTCGAGGTCGTTCTTGGCCTCATCCAGCGACGACTTGGCGTTGATGCCCTTGCGGGCAAGGTCGGCGGCGCGGTCATATTGCGACTGCGCGTACTGGACCTGGCTTTCGTCGGATCTCTCTTGCGACACAGCCTGGCTGTAAGCGGCACGCAGCTGCTCGACATTGAGGCGCGCGCCGGCCACCGCCGCGTCGGCCTGGGCCAGTGCGATCCGATAAGGTTCGGGGTCGATGGCGAACAGCTCGTCGCCCTGCTTGACCAGCTGGTTGTCGGCAATGTCGACCCGAACGATGCGGCCTGCCGTGTCCGAAGCGATCGACACCTTGGCCTGCTCGAGATTGGCGTTCTCGGTCTCCTGATAGCGGCCGCCGGTCACCCAGACATAGCTGCCGCCGGCGATCAACGCCGCGGGCAGCGCGACCATCAAAAGGAAACGGCCGGCGCGGCGCTTCTTCTTTGGTGCCACCGGTGCGGGCTGCACCTGCGGGGCAATGGTTACCGGCGCCGGCTGCGCGGGAGCTTCCATCTCCAGCTTGGTCGCATCTTGGTTTATCTTGGCTACCGCGTTCATGCTGCTGCGCCTTCTGTATTCTTCACTTTTTCCAAGGACGACGTCTCGCCGTCCGCTAGATTCTGCACGATCGTATCCAGCGCCCTGACCAGGACACGGCGATCTTCCGGCGAAACACCGACAAGCGATTCCTCATAGACTTCGCCGGCGAGACTCTTGACGTGGGCATAGGCCGCGCTCGCCTTGGCGGTCGGGAAGATCATGCGGACGCGCCGGTCGGTTGCGTCGGAACGGCGCTCGATCCAGCCGCCCTCCTCCATGCGATCGACAAGGCGCGAAACGCTGATCGGCTCGATTTCGAGCAGTTCGGCGAGCCGCGCTTGCGCGACACCCTCTTCCTTGGCGACGCGGACCAGAAGCCGCCATTGCGCCGAGGAAAGGCCGAAGCCGCTGGCGCGCGCCTCGAAGCGCTTGCGCATCAGGCGCTGCACGTCGTGAATCAAGAAGCCCAATCTGTCGATGCCGTCGGAAACCATGAGCGACATATATAATGAGCGTGCTTATGATTCAAGAAGCCGCTTTGGACCAGACGCCGGCAAACGTGCATGGCAGCCATGCAATGAGCTTATGGTTAGCAATTTGTTACGCCAGGTCCCTGGTGATGAGGATGGCGGGAAATCGGCGTTGCTTAGGCCATCGATCTCATCCAGGCAAAAAAGGCTTCGATATGCGCTTGTCGAGGGTGGTTGGCTACGCAGGCAAGATAAAAGCCGTAGCCTGGGAGAGAGAGATCATGTGCCTTGACCAGCCTGCCAGCTTCGAGTTCGCCACTGACGACCACGTCGCTGCAGATAGCGATGCCTTGGCCTGCCGCGACCGCGTCGATCGCATGCAGCTCTTCGCGGAAGCTTAAGTCCCATGCCTCGTTGGCATCGGGGATGCCGGGATCGACCGAGCGCGCGATCGCCAGCCATCGCTGCCAGGTCGGCGCTTCGGGGTCGCGGTTCGTCCAATCGAAATGGATGAGCGGGTATTGCAGCAGATCGGCGGCGCGCTCGATCTGTCGGTCGCCTCCTGCCAACAGCTCCGGGCTGCATACCGGAAAAAATGCGTCCCGAAAAATTTCCTGGGCGGGAACGTCCCGCGGCATCCTGCGCGCATAGCGGATCGCGACATCGGCGTCACCGGCTCGCAGGTCCAGAACGGCGTCTGTCCCGATAATCTCCAATGGAATGTTCGGATGCTTTTCCCGCCACTTCGACAGGCGCGGAACCAGCCATCGGCTGGCAAATGCATTTGGGCTCGTCACGCGCAGCGGGCGTTGGCCAACACCGGCCGAAGCTGATGCAATTGCCGCGGCGAAAGCGTCGAAGCCGCTACAAACGACCGGGAATAGCCGTTCGCCCACGCCCGTGAGCACGAGCGGCCGTGGGCGCCGCCGGAAAAGCAGTTGCCCACAGACCTCCTCCAGCAATCGAATCTGGTGGCTGATGGCCGTGGGTGTCACTCCGAGTTCCGTCGCGGCCTTTCTGAAGCTCATCAGCCTGGCAGCGGCTTCGAACGCACGAAGCGACCCGAGCGGCGGAAGTTTTCTCATCCAGGCAGTTTAGATGAATTTAGCTCATCCAGCGACTGAGATATTCGATTTTGCAGCGAATGACGGTGCATGAGATCATCATGGTAGACACATGACAATGAACGAAAGCTGCTTGTCCAACCGTGCCGGATCACGAAGGGTATCCCTCGATGAGCATGTTCAAGCTTATAGACGGTTCCGAGCCGACGTTGCAGGCGTCAGATATCGCGCGGCTCAGGCAGGCAATTCGCGGCGATCTGATCCTTCCGGACGACCCTGGCTATGACCAGGCACGCAGAGTTTGGAATGGAATGGTCGATAAGAGGCCGGCGGCGGTCTTCTATTGCGCGGAATCCAGCGATGTCGTCACGGCCGTCAACTTTGCCCGATCGCAAGGCTTCCTTGTCGCCGTCCGCGGCGGTGGCCATAACGTCGCCGGCAGCTCGGTATGCGGCGGCGGCGTGGTGATCGATGTGTCACGCATGAAGCGGATCGAAGTCGACCCGGTCCGCCGTGTTGCGCGCGCAGAGGCCGGCTTGAACCTGGGCGAGTTCGACGCAGCCACACAGGCCCATGGTCTAGCGACGACCATGGGTGTCAACGCGGATACCGGCATAGCCGGACTGACACTCGGCGGCGGGTTCGGCAAACTTGGCCGCAAACATGGACTGAGCTGCGATAATCTTGTCGCCATCGAAATCGTGACGGCGGACGGCCGGTTACTCAAGGCAAGCGCGGCCGAAAATACGGATCTGTTCTGGGGCATTCGGGGTGGCGGCGGCAATTTCGGGGTCGTCACGAGCTTCGAATATACGCTTCATCCCGTGGGTCCGCTGCTCATCGCGGGGTCGGTGCTATACCGCTACGACGAGGCACGTAAAGCGATGCGGTTCTACCGTGCGTACTCGAGCAGCGCCCCGGATGAGCTGAGCCTGGATGCAGCACTTGTGACGGCGCCCTCGGGCGAACGCTTCTTCAGCATCTCGGCGTGTTACATCGGCCCACTCGACGAGGGCGAGCAAATCGTCCAGCCATTGAGAGAGTATGGCACGCCGGTTGAGCGCCGGATTGCTCCTGTGCAGTATCTTCAAATCCAATCGGCGGGGGACAGCCTCTTTCCGCGCGGGCGGCGCTACTACTGGAAGGCGCAGTTCATGCGCGAAATTACAGACCAGGCGATCGATACGATGCTTGCGGCTTACATGACTGCACCCCGCGAATCGCTTCTGGTCCTGCAGCAGGTTGGCGGCGCCATCTCGCGAGTACCGATGGACGAAACGCCCTATGCCAACAGGGATGCGCTTTATGATTGCTTCCCGATATCGATCTGGGACAATCCGGCTGATGACGAAACGCACATCCGATGGGCGCGCGACCTGTGGGATGCGATGAGACCTTTCTCGACCGGCGGCGTCTACGCCAATAATCTCGGCGAGGAAGGCACGGACCGGGTTCTGGCAGCTTACGGCGAAAACTACCCGAGGTTGGCCGCACTAAAAAACAAATATGATCCCACCAATTTCTTCCGCTTGAACCAGAACATCAGGCCAACCACCTAAGCGATTTCCGCCGCGGCCGGCGCAGGCCGATGCTCGAAATGCTGCGGCGCTGCTACAGCTCCAGGTTCCAGTTCTGGCCGACCAGATCCTTGCCGAAGGAATGGTGGCGCTCCTCGTCGGCCAGCTTGAACCCGGCCGCCTCATAGATGCGGCGCGCTGAGGTGAGCACGTCGTTGGTCCACAGCGTCAGTGTCCTGTAACCCTTGGCGCGGCAAAAGCCGACACATTCCTCGACCAACCGCTTGCCGATGCCGAGCCCGCGCGCCGAAGGCTCGACATAGAGCAGGCGCAACTTCGCCACCTCGTCCGACTGGTGCACGACGAACACCGAGCCGACGACCTCGCCTTCCCGCTCGACGATCCAGCTGCGTTCCCATTTCGGATCGAAGGATTTGACGAATGCGCCGAGGATTTCGGCGACCAGCGCCTCATAGCTCTCGTCCCAGCCATATTCCTGCGCGTAGAGCAGGCCCTGCCGATGGATGATCCAGCCGATGTCGCCGACCTGCAGAGGCCGCAGCATATAGGGAATTTTGGGCTCGGCGCTTCCGCCCAGCAGGCGCTGCACCGTCTGCATGGCCTTGACCAGCCTGTCCTGTTCGGGGACCGAAAGCCGGTCGAGCAAAGCTGTGACCTGATCGTGCGAGCCCTGGTTCAGCGGCGCGAAGGCCTGCTGCCCGGCCTGGGTCAGCGCGATCGACGAGCGCCGCGCATCTGCCTCGATCGTGGCGCGCTCGACCAGATCACGCCCCTCGAACTTCTTCAGCAGCCGGCTGAGATAACCGGCATCGAGGCCGAGATCGCGCGCAAGATCGGTGGCGGTCAGGCCATCGCGATGCGCCAGTTCATAGAGCACCCGCGCTTCGGTCAGCGAGAAGGTGCTTTTCAGCAGCCCTTCGTCGAGCAACCCGATCTGGCGGGTATAGAAGCGGTTGAAGGCCCGCACCGCGTCGATCCGCTCCTTGCCTGGGTGATGATGAATCGTCATGGCATCCTCCTGCCGGCAAGATCAGCCATTTAGTTGACTTAGTCAAGTATATGTTTGAAGCAATTGTCCTGGTGATGCTCACTGGGCGCCTTGACTCGCGTGAGCCACCAGCCTATTTCAGCGCCACGTTAGCACTCCCCCAAGATGAGTGCTAACTACATGTCCGGCGCCGCCGGACGGAGGAACTGTTCTCACCATTCTCATCGAGGAATAAAAAATGGCAAAGTCGAAGTTCCGCCCGCTTCATGACCGCGTGGTCGTACGCCGGGTTGAATCCGAATCCAAGACCGCGGGCGGGATCATCATCCCCGATACGGCTAAGGAAAAGCCGCAGGAAGGCGAGATCATCGCCGTCGGTTCCGGCGCCCGTGACGAAGCCGGCAAGCTCGTCCCGCTGGACGTCAAGGCCGGCGACCGCATCCTGTTCGGCAAGTGGTCGGGCACCGAAGTCAAGCTCAATGGCGAAGACCTTCTGATCATGAAGGAATCCGACATCATGGGCATCATCGGCTGAATACCGGCCTCACCCTCAACTGAATTTTCGGGCTCAATCCAAGCCCCTGCCAGGAGCTAAAAATGGCTGCCAAAGACGTAAAATTCTCCCGTGACGCTCGTGAGCGCATGCTGCGCGGCGTCAACATCCTCGCCGACGCGGTGAAGGTCACACTCGGCCCCAAGGGCCGCAACGTCGTCATCGACAAGTCCTTCGGCGCGCCGCGCATTACCAAGGACGGCGTCACCGTCGCCAAGGAAATCGAGCTTGAAGACAAGTTCGAGAACATGGGCGCGCAGATGGTCCGCGAAGTGGCGTCGAAGACCAACGACATCGCCGGCGACGGCACCACGACCGCGACCGTTCTGGCGCAGTCGATCGTCCAGGAAGGCCACAAGGCGGTTGCCGCCGGCATGAACCCGATGGACCTCAAGCGCGGCATCGACCTCGCCGTCGCCGACGTCGTCGCAACGCTGATCAAGAACGCCAAGAAGATCAAGACCTCGGAAGAGGTTGCCCAGGTCGGCACCATCGCCGGCAATGGCGATGTTTCGGTCGGCTCGATGATCGCGGAAGCGATGCAGAAGGTCGGCAATGAGGGCGTCATCACGGTTGAGGAAGCCAAGACCGCCGAGACCGAGCTCGAAGTCGTCGAAGGCATGCAGTTCGACCGCGGCTATCTCTCGCCCTACTTCGTCACCAACGCCGAGAAGATGGTTGCGGATCTGGAAGACGCTTACATCCTTCTCCACGAGAAGAAGCTCTCCAACCTGCAGGCCATGCTGCCGATCCTCGAGGCTGTCGTGCAGACCTCGAAGCCGCTGGTCATCATCTCGGAAGACGTCGAAGGCGAGGCCCTGGCCACGCTGGTCGTCAACAAGCTGCGTGGCGGCCTGAAGATCGCCGCCGTCAAGGCGCCGGGCTTCGGCGATCGCCGCAAGGCCATGCTGGAAGACATCGCCATCCTCACCGGTGGCCAGGTCATTTCCGAAGACCTCGGCATCAAGCTCGAGAATGTCGGCCTCAACATGCTCGGCCGCGCCAAGAAGGTGTCGATCTCCAAGGAGAACACCACCATCGTCGACGGCGCCGGCAAGAAGGCCGAGATCCAGGGCCGCGTTGCCCAGATCAAGCAGCAGATCGAGGAGACCACCTCGGACTACGACAAGGAGAAGCTGCAGGAACGTCTCGCCAAGCTGGCGGGCGGCGTTGCCGTGATCCGCG
>NZ_JAMYUP010000089.1:0-18856 GCF_040323155.1 Mesorhizobium sp. M0060 | reverse complement strand
GTCATGCTCTGCCCCCGCCGGACGACGCTCAACGCCAGCGCGACGACCGGTTCTTGATCACTACCTCAACCGCAGGCGCCCCTCCCGCGCAGCGGGTTCGTTCAACGGCCCACAATGGTCGGGGTATTGTCACTTCAGACCCTGGGCTTCAGGCCGCCGTGAGGGGACCGGAGAATTGTTTGGACTTTGAGGGTGGTAGCGGGAGACCGTTCTCTCCGCTTTCAATACTGCCACCAAACCCCTTCGAACTAAATGTCGCCGCATAGCGGACACCAGGCCATGGCGACGGCGCGGGGATGTAGCGAGACACGGTTCTCACGCGAGGGACCATTCGCAACCGCGTATCCCCTCACTACGGTACTTGGAGAATATGCATCCCATAGCTTTGAGGATGATCCCGAGACACCGGCGACGGACGCTGGAGAGGTCGGTCGTTTCATTTAGGTGAGACCAGGTCTATACTCCACGGGGGACAGGCCAGATCGATGGACCGTAAGCTTTCCGCCATTCTCGCTGCCGATGTTGTGGGCTATTCCGCTCAGATGGAACGCGACGAGGCCGGCACGTTCGAGCGCCTTCGTGCTCGACGCAAGGAACTGTTCGAGCCTGAGATTGCCCGCCAGCACGGCCACATCTTCAAGCTGATGGGCGATGGACTGCTGGCCGAATTCGGCAGCGTCGTGGACGCGGTCGAATGTGCCGTGTCGTTGCAGCACGCCCTGGCGGAATGCAACGCCGCCGTTTCCGAGGATCATCGGATTCGCGTCAGGATCGGGATCAATCTCGGCGAGGTGATTGTGGAGGGCGAGGACCGATATGGCGAGGGCGTCAACGTCGCTGCCAGGCTCCAACAACTAGCGGAACCTGGCGGCATCTGTGTCTCGGCAAAGGTCGCAAAAGAGGTTGAGAAGAAGTTGGCTTTCGGCTTTGAGCCGATGGGCCAACAGAAGCTGAAGAACATCGCCGAACCGGTGCAGGCGTACCGGGTGCTGCTCGATCCCGCGGTGGCGGGAAAGCCCATGGCTGTCAATCGACACCCACGTTTCAGGCGCATTCTGGCCGTCGCTATTGGGGTCCTTGTTGTCGCAGTCGGCCTTGCAGCAGCGTGGTGGCGACCGTGGGAGCCACCGCTTCGGCCCGCCGCTCTGACGGCCAATGCGAAAGCCGACACCCGGCCATCCCTCGTCGTGCTTCCATTTGACAATCTCAGCGACGACAAGGCGCAAGGTTATCTGGCTGACGGTTTCACCGAGGACCTGACCACAGAACTTGCACGCGTGCCCGGCCTGTTCGTCGTATCGCGAAACGCGGCTTCCACCTACAAGGACAAGGAGACCAAACCCGCTGAGGTCGCCGCAGCGCTTGGTGTCCGGTACATTCTGGAGGGCTCGATACGTCGGGTCGGCGACGACATGCGTATCAACGCGCAATTGATCGACGGCTCGACCACCGGTCATCTCTGGGCAGAACGTTTCGACGGCCAGTGGACGGATGTGTTTGCGCTGCAGGACAAGGTCGTCGTCAGCATCGCAGGCGCGCTCAAGCTCCGTCTCGTGAGCGTCCAAGGCAAGGCAGATGTCACGGGCGGCACGCGCAATCCTGCAGCCTACGAAGCTTACCTCCAGGGCATGGAAATCTACAATCGTCGCAATACTCCAGACGAGTTTGCGCAGGCGGTGAGGTTTTTCCAGCAGGCGCTGGAACTCGATCCGGATTTCGGCGCAGCGGCAGCCTCGCTCGCGTGGGCCTATTGGGACATGGACGGGCCGCGGGTCAAAGCTTTAGCCGTTTCGGATACCAGTGCGCTGTACAACGTCTACAAGTCCCTGGGGGAGGCGGCCAAGCATCCTTCGCCCTCCTACTATCAGCTCGTCGCCAGTTTGCTGGTTCGCGAGCATCGGTCCGACGAGGCAGTCGCGGTTATGTTCAAGGCAGTGGCGCTCGACCCGAGCGATCCCCTGAACTATGTCGGGCTGGCAGAAGCCCTGAATTTCAATGGCAGGCCGAACGAGGCGCGCGACTATCTCGTCGCGGCCAACCGTGTCGACCCAGGCGGCAATGACCATCGGCACTACCAGGCTGGGCTGGCTGAATTTGGCCAGGGTCGTTTCGAGGAAGCTGTCGACTACCTTGAAAGGATCGATCTCCAATCGCCTGATCCATGGCCGAAATTCTATGGCCTGCAGGTGTTGGTTTCGGCCTACGCACATCTCGGGCGCAGTGACCAGGTCGCGGCCTATAGTGACAGGCTAAGGAACGTCATGTTGGAACGAAAGGATGGAGGGGCAAACCAGCTGGTCACGCAGAGGTATTTTGTGTTCAAGAACCCGGCTGACATCGGGCGTCTGCTGGACGGCCTGGACAAGGCCGGTTTGCCGGAGTTGCCGGAAGAGGTCGATCTGGATGCGAAGGACCGGCTTACCGGTTCGGAGATCAGGTGGCTCATCCTCGGTCGTGACCTGCGCGGGGGAGGCGCATGGATAGATAAAGAAACCAGTTGGGTGCAGCAGAACTTCCTGTGCGACGCCATTCCGAAAGATCAGACAACCTGCGGCGCGATCTTCCGCAATCCTGCCGGGACGCCGGAGCGACGCAACGAGTATACGGCAGTCTTCCGTTTCGATCGTTTTGAGTTTTCGACCGTCAAATAAGTACCGATCGGAAGATACGCGAAGTACACAAGCATGGAACTCGAGGGCGCAAGCTTGGCGCCAGGTGATGTGTCTGCGTTCGCGATCAGCCCGCCCAAAAGCAGACGGACAGTTCTGCGGCCCCAACTCTCCCGGTCGTCCTCGCCGTGCGACCGTTCCGGCTCTGCGTCGTGAACCGGGCGAAGTCGAAGCTGAAGGTGCGGTGATCAGTCCCTCGAAGTTCGGTCAGCAACGTCCATGAGTTGGGACAGCAGGTGATCGGCAAGCTGTTCCGGCGAAAACTCCTTGGCAGGGGTTTCCTTTGACACTAGGCGCTATAGTCCGTGCGAACGAGGCCGTAGCGGAACTTCAGGCTTCGTAACCGTACGGCCTTGTTGAACGACGCGTAGAACCCCGGCAGCTCCGGGAAGCCCTTGTAGAACGTGGCGTGGAGATCGATGTCTTCGATCGAGTTCATGTAGTGCGGGTACCAGCTGCAGATCAGGTTGACCGGGTAGCAGCTGACAATGCGATAGTGTTGTGAGGTCTTGTACTCGACGTTCACGCCTGAGCCACGAACCACCTCAGTTCCGGCCTTGAGTGCTTCGGTGAACTCCTCGTAGGCGGCATTGGCCTTGGCAGTGCCTTCGTGGGAGCGTTCGAACTGCTGCTGGGCAGTCTTCAGATCCGTTGCCCGCTTGAGCCGCGCGGCCCTCTCTAGCATCGTTTCTGGCCTCGAGATCCCGCCTGCGTCGATCACCCGCTGCTCGATGACGGCAGCCGCTCCCTCGACGCCCCATCTATCGAGGCCGACGTAAAGTCGAGTCGGCGGGAGCCAAGCAGGCGTCGATGGCTTCGACTCGGTCGGGATAAACACGGTGAAGTCGAAGCCATGCTCGAAGGCCCTCGTCCGGATGGCGTTCATCTCAACCCCGGTCCAGCGGGTTTGCCCCATTCGGTTCGGTACAGGATGACCACGATCCGGGCCTTCTTGCCGTAGACCTCGCTGAAGGTCGTCTGCCCGTCCGTTCCGGCGAGTTCCTTCTGTCGCTCCGAGTAGATGAACGTCTTCAGCACGCCCGCGACATCGCGATGAGCGTCACGTCGCGGTCGTTCACGTGCGTGACCATGCCGCCCAGCCCATCGCCGACCGAGGCGCAGCCCGGGCACGCCGTCTTCCAGTCCTCCGCGAACATCAGGTGATAGATGAGGAGCTGCGAGCGGTCATCGAACAGCTCCGGCAAGGACTTCGGCCCGTCGTCGGTGGGGAAGGCGTAGTGCTTCTCGACCGGAACCCAGGGCAACTCCCGCCGCTGCTTGGTGACGCGCTGTTCGTGCGCCGCCAGCTCCTGCTCGGCCGCCAGCAGTTCCTTGCGGGCGGCCTGCCACTCCCGAAATCCAGATCGCTGACAGTCTGAACTTTGCATTCAGCTTGGATCGTGATGCGCACGGTCATGTTGCCGGTCGCCATGGCGGCAAACGCCTGTCCAGCCAGCACAATCGCAGCAAGCGCTGCGATACTTGTCGGGAAAAATTGGTTCGATCACGCGTTCCGAACGCATGGCCAAGTGGAACGAGATTCTCCGGATAGAGGAGCTGATGTTTCAAGCTCGTGCCTGGCGCCCAGTCATGATCTGGCGAACTCAGGCTCGCTCGGATCATCCGGTCACCAAAACAGTCCGCAGCGTTCGCCGCCAATCCAGCGTGGACAGGGCAGGCGGCGTCTTTGCCTGCCGATCCAGTGGCGGCAAGAGGTGGAGTGCCGCGAACTGGAGGGCGCGCCCCGTCATCTGGCGGGAAGCGGAGCGGCCGTTCAGGCCTCTACTACTATTGTCGGCGCGCCGGGCCTGGCATGGCCGATGATGCGAGCCGAAGGATAGCCGTCCGCGACGATCCTCTCGACCAGCGCCGCTGCGCGGTCGGTCTCGCAAGCAACCAGCAACCCGCCCGAAGTCTGTGGATCCGTGAGAAGATGGCGTCGCCACTCGGGCATGCCGGGAGGTAAGCTTACCGCGTCGCCATAGCTCGCCCAATTGCGCCGCGATGCGCCGGTGACGTGGCCGTCGACCGCGAGCGAGGCAGCTTCGGAAAAGAGCGGCACGTCGTGGCTGCAAATTATCAGCGTGCACCCGGCACCGCGTGCCATCTCGAGGCCATGTCCGAGCAAGCCAAATCCGGTCACGTCGGTGACGGCGTGGACGCTCGCGTCCTGCGCCAGCTCCGATCCGATCCGGTTGAGAAGGGTGGTGGAGGCGATCATTTCGCGATAGCCGCTCTCGGAAAGCGCCTGCTTCTTGATGGCGGCGGAATAGATGCCGACGCCGAGCCCTTTCGTCAGGATCAAGGCGTCACCCGGCCTGGTGTCAGAATTGCGTCGGATATCCTCGGGTCGGCATGTGCCGATGACTGCGAGGCCGTAAATCGGCTCCGGCGAGTCGATTGAGTGGCCGCCGGCAACCGGGATTCCGGCGTCGGCGCAGACAGCTTCGCCACCTTTCAGGATTTCGCGGACCATGAGCGTCGGGATCTTGTCGAGAGGCATGCCGAGTATAGCCAACGCCATGATCGGCCGGCCACCCATCGCATAGATATCGGACAGGGCGTTGGTTGCGGCAATCCGGCCGAAATCGTAGGGGTCATCTACCATAGGCATGAAGAAGTCGGTGGTCGCAATGACGCAAGTCGCGCCGTCGAGCTGCCAGACTGCCGCATCGTCGCCGGTCTCCGTGCCGACGAGAAGCTGATGATAGGGACTGGCAGCCGCCGGATTGGCGAGAAGCTGCTGCAGCACTGACGGTGCCAGCTTGCAGCCGCAACCGCCGCCATGGGCGAGGCTGGTCAGGCGCACAACGGGCGCTTCGGTGATTTCGGGCGAGAGGGCGATTGCCATAGTCGTCGAGCCTCCTCTGCTGGCACGCTTTAGTAGGGATCAAGGTCAACCGGAATGGAAAATACGATCGCGCCAACGCACGGCGCGTTTGGAGCACGCTTGCTCTCAGCGGATTTCGTTAAGTTAGGAAAGGCAAGCACCGTATCCGGCGTGCGAGGCATCGCCGTCATTGGGTATCGATCGAAAGGCGCCCCGACCCGCGGGAGCTGTTTCATCGCCACGCTTTACTGTATGGTAATGCGTTCGTTTTCGTCAATCGCCGTCGCGGTCACGAAAAGATGACAAGAATATTCAACAATAATACACAATGCCGATTTGCGGGCACAAACCTGTTGCAGGAAGGCGGTTCGGAGGGGCACTTTTGCTGCACCGTACGCACCTCCTTCTTTAGCATTGATTTTATTTGGTCCGAGACTAGTTACTCGGATTGAACCGTTTGTTCGAGTTGCCTTGTGGGGCATCGGCTTCGGGAGGAACCCATGAACATCGATCTTTCTCGACGCGCGTTCCTGCAAACAGCAGGCGCGGGTCTCGCCGGTACTACGCTTGGAGCCCTCGGCTTCGGCGATAGCGAGGCCGCACACGCGGCGGCCATACGGCCCTTCAAGCTCGCGAACACCACCGAAACACGCAACACCTGTCCATACTGCTCGGTGGCTTGCGGCATAATCTTGTATTCGAAGGGCGATCTCAGAAAGGGCGAGCCGGCCGAGATCACGCATATCGAGGGTGACACTGATCATCCGACCAATCGCGGCACCTTGTGCCCCAAAGGGTCGGCCCTGCTCGGATTTGTCAAGTCGCCGACCCGTCTGCAACATCCGATGATCCGCAAACCGGGCTCGGACAAGTTCGAGCCGATAAGCTGGGAAGACGCACTCGGCCGCATCGCCCGCCTGATGAAGGACGATCGCGACAAGAACTTCGTCGCGACGAACAATGACGGCGTGACGGTCAACCGGTGGATCACCACCGGCTTCCTCGCCGCCTCGGCTTCGACCAATGAAACCGCGTTCGCGACCTACAAGGTGGTCCGCAGCGCGGGCATGCTGGTGTTCGACAACCAGGCACGTGTCTGACACGGCCCGACGGTGGCGAGTCTCGCCCCAACATTCGGCCGCGGCGCAATGACCAATTCCTGGACCGACATCAAGAACACGGATCTCGTCGTCATCATGGGCGGCAATGCCGCGGAAGCGCATCCTTGCGGCTTCAAATGGGTCACAGAGGCGAAGGCCAACCGCGGCGCCAAGCTCATCGTCATCGACCCGCGCTTTACGCGCTCGGCTTCGGTGTCGGATCTTTACGCGCCGATCCGCCAGGGAACGGACATCGCCTTCCTGCTCGGGCTGATCAACTACTGCATCCAGAACGATAAGGTGCAATGGGACTATCTGAAGGCCTTCACCAACGCGACATATGTCGTCAAGGAGGGCTTCACCTATCAGGACGGCCTCTTCTCCGGCTATAACGAGGCGAAGCGAGACTATGACAAGTCCAGTTGGGACTATGACATAGGCACGGACGGCTTTGCCGTTGTCGACGCGACATTGGCCAATCCCCGCTGCGTCTGGAATCTGCTCAAGAAGCATGTCGCGGTCTACACGCCGGAGATGGTCGAGCGCATCTGCGGCACACCGAAGGACCGGTTCCTGAAGGTGGCCGCGATGGTCGCCGAGACGTCGTCTCCGACCAAGGCGATGACCTCGATGTACGCGCTCGGCTGGACCCAGCACTCGAAGGGCTCGCAGAACATCCGCGCCATGGCGATGCTGCAGCTTATTCTCGGCAATATCGGTATACGCGGCGGCGGCATGAACGCACTTCGCGGTCACTCCAACATCCAGGGGCTGACCGACCTCGGGCTGATGTCGAACCTGCTGCCCGGTTATCTGACGCTGCCGACTGAGAAGGAGGTCGATCTGGCAGCCTACATGTCGACCCGAGGCTTCAAGCCGCTCCGGCCGAACCAGATGAGCTATTGGCAGAACTACAGGAAGTTCTTCGTAAGCTTCCAAAAGTCAATGTGGGGCAATGCGGCAACGCCGGAGAACGGCTTCGCCTATGACTACCTGCCGAAGCTCGACCTGCCGGGCTACGATCTGCTGCGGGCTTTCGAGCTGATGCACCAGGGCAAGATGAACGGCTATTTCTGCCAGGGCTTCAACCCGCTACAGGCAGCTCCGAACAAGAAGAAGGTGATCGAGTCCCTCTCGAAGCTCAAATACCTCGTCATCATGGATCCGTTGGACACGGAGACGGGCCGGTTCTGGGAGAACCACGGGCCGTACAACGATGTCGATCCGTCGCAGATTCAGACGGAAGTCTACCAGCTTCCCTCCACCTGCTTCGCCGAGGACGACGGCTCGCTGGTCAATTCGGGGCGCTGGCTGCAGTGGCATTGGGCCGGCGGCACGCCCCCCGGCGAGGCCAAACGCGATACCTGGATTATGGCGCAGCTCTATCTGCGCCTGAAGGAGCTCTACACCAAGGAAGGCGGCGCCTTCGCCGATTCGATCGTTAAGCTCAACTGGCCTTATGCCGATCCCGGCGATCCGAAGGCCGAGGAGCTTGCCCAGGAGATCAATGGTAGGGCGCTCGCCAGGGTAACCGACACGGCCGACCCGACAAAAGTGCTGGCCGAGGCCGGAAAGCTCTTGCCGGGCTTCGCCGCGCTGCGCGACGACGGCTCCACCTCCTGCGGCTGCTGGATCTATTCCGGCTGCTTCAACGAAAACGGCAACAACATGGCCAGGCGGGACACCACCGATCCTGACGAAACCGGCGCCTATTCCAAATGGGCGTTCTCATGGCCCGCCAACCGCCGCATTCTCTACAACAGGGCGTCGGCTGACCTCACCGGAAAGGCTTGGGATCCAAGCCGCAAGGTGATTGAATGGGACGGCACGAAATGGTCGGGCTACGATGTCCCCGACATCTTGCCAATGGCAAAGCCCGATCAAGTAGGCCCGTTCATCATGAATCCGGAAGGCGTCTCGCGCCTCTTTACCCGGGGCATGATGCGCGACGGACCATTCCCGGCGCATTACGAGCCATTCGAGTCGCCCATCGCGAACCCGATAGCTCCCAAAGTCCGCGGCAACCCCGCAGCGCGGGTGTTCGAAGGCGATATGGCCCAGTTCGCCGAATCGGCTTCGCAGGAGTTCCCCTACGCGGCGACCTCCTACCGACTGACCGAGCATTTCCACTTCTGGACCAAGCACGTCATCACCAATGCGGTGATGCAGCCGGAGTTTTTCGTGGAAATTTCGGAACAGCTTGCGGCCGAGAAGGGCATCACCAAAGGCGGCTGGGTGCGCGTCTGGTCGAAGCGCGGTTCCGTTGTGGCGAAGGCCATGGTGACCAAGCGGATCAGGCCGCTCACCTGCGATGGCAAGACCGTCCACATCGTCGGAATACCGCTGCACTGGGGCTTCACGGGAGCGGCGAAGAAAGGCTTTGGCCCGAACATGCTCACCCCCTTTGTCGGCGACGCCAACATCGAGACGCCGGAATACAAGGCGTTCCTTGTCAACATCGAGCCCATCACCGGGCCGGTAGCGTAGGAGGAGTAAGCGATGTTTCCTCCACTTCCAAATCCTTCGACGACGGATACCGCACCGCGTTTTTCCGACAAGGACCTCATCCGCCGCTCTGCCTCGACGGTTCCCGCGCCCGAGCAGCAATTAACGGAAGTCGCCAAGCTCATCGATGTTTCGAAATGCATCGGCTGCAAGGCATGCCAGACGGCCTGCATCGAGTGGAACGACACGCATCCGGAGATCGGCTTCAATGCCGGCGTCTATGAGAATCCTGCCGATCTGACGCCGGACATGTTCACGCTGATGCGCTACAGCGAATGGGACAATCCCGAGACGAACGAACTCGAATGGCTGATCCGCAAGGATGGCTGTATGCACTGCGCTGACCCGGGCTGCCTCAAGGCTTGTCCGGCACCAGGCGCCATAGTGCAGTATTCGAACGGCATCGTCGATTTCGTCCATGAGAACTGCATCGGCTGCGGCTATTGCATCAAGGGTTGCCCGTTCAACATTCCGCGCATCTCCAAAGTCGATCACACGGCCTACAAATGCACGCTCTGCTCCGACCGCGTGGCTGTCGGCCAGGGACCAGCCTGCGCCAAGGCCTGCCCGACCCAGGCGATCGTGTTCGGCACGAAAGACGAGATGAAACAGCACGCCGACGGCCGCATCAAGGACCTGAAATCGCGCGGCTATTCGAATGCCGGCCTCTACGATCCGCCCGGCGTCGGAGGGACGCATGTGATGTATGTGCTGCACCATGCCGACCAGCCGGAGCTCTATTCGGGTCTGCCGAAGGAGCCGAAGATCAGTCCGCTCGTGGAGGCGTGGAAGGGCGTGACCAAATATGCCGGCCTCACCATTCTCGGCGTGGCGGCTGGCGTCGGCCTGGTTCACCATCTGGTCATGGGACCGAACAGGGTCTCCGAGACGGATGAGGAGCATGCCCAAGAGCTGACGGAAGGCAACAACGATGGCCGCGTATGACGTGAAGCCGAACGAGCAGGTACATCCCGGCAAGCCAGTCATCGTGGACCGCTACACGGTGGGCGCACGGATCAACCATTGGATCACGGCGGCCAGCCTGATCCTGCTCGCCTTGTCCGGCCTTGCCATGTTTCACCCGAGCCTGTTCTTCCTGTCGGGGCTGTTTGGCGGCGGCCAGTTCACGCGCTTCATTCACCCATGGATCGGCGTCTTGCTCTTCTTCAGCTTCCTTGGGCTTTTCCTTCGGTTCTGGAAGGCCAATTTGTGGAGGCCCGAGGACGGAACGTGGCTCGCACGTTTCCGTGACGTATTGTCCAATCACGAGGACAACGTCCCCGAAGTCGGCAAGTACAATGCCGGCCAGAAGCTCGTCTTCTGGTCAATGTCGATCCTCATCATCATCCTGATTTCGAGCGGCATCGTCATCTGGCAACAATATTTCGCCGCTTACACCACGATCGGCCAGCAGCGGGTGGCGCTGCTTGTTCATTCGATCGCTGCCGTGGCGATCATCGGCGTCTGGATTATCCATTTCTACTCGGCCATCTGGGTACGCGGCACCATTCCCGCCATGACGCGCGGACGGGTGACCGGCGGCTGGGCTTGGCGGCATCATCGCAAATGGCTGCGTGAACTGATCGCAGGCAAACCGGACGGACGTTCGGGATCGAATCCCGCCGAATGAGCGGGTATTTGTTTTTACGCAATTCGGGACGGAAAACCGTTATACACTTTTCGTGGAATTGCTCTGGAGCAGTATCAAGCCGACCACGTGGCCCGTGAGGTTCGTGAGGTTGAAATGCCAAGGCAACAAGATCCGTCACGCCCTGACCCGACTATAATCGGCGAGGTCTCGGCCCCACCCTTTGCGCGGCTGCCTGATCTGCGGACCTTGTTCATTCGCCGCTCCGAGCGATTGAATGTGTTGGCGGATGACCACCAGCTCGGCCCCTATCTCCGCTTCCTCGCTGCACTGACGGATGCGCAGCACCGCATCCAGGACGGCTTGCCGGATGTCGAATTGCCGACCGCGGAGGCGCGCGAGCGCGCACGAACCTTCGGTATGCCGCCGCTCGATCGCAACCAATTCACGTCGGATGCCGCCCTTGGAATGACGCTCGGCCGCCTGTTCGAAGTGGCAGCCACGATCGAAAAACCCGAGGCGGCCGCAGCCGCCTTGGACAGGCTGGCGAATATCGATGCGTCCGGGGTCGACTCCATGGTGCGCAATGTGCTCACCGATGCGATCCCAATGAACGCGCTTGCCGAGCATGTCTATGTCGCGGCCGCGCTGCAGGTTCACTTCGCCCGCCTCGCGGTATGTCTCGACAGCTCGAAGCTGGTTCCGGTTGCCGACGGCGCCTGTCCGGCCTGCGGTGGGCCGCCCGTATGCTCGATCATCGTCGGTTGGCACGGCGCACACGGGGCGCGGTTCTGCGTCTGCGCGCTGTGTGGAACATTGTGGAACCACGTTCGTATCAAATGTACGCTGTGCGGCTCGACCAAGGGGATAGGCTATCAGGAAATCGAGGGAGGCTCTGGCACGGTCAAGGCCGAGACCTGCGATGCATGCGGCTGCTATGTAAAGATCCTGTACCAGCACGAGGATCCGGCTCTCGATCCGGTCGCCGACGACGTGGCGACGCTCGGCCTCGACCTGCTTGTCCGCGAGGGTGGCCATCGCCGCGGATCGTTCAATCCGTTCCTTGTTGGCTATTGAGGATACGATGACCGCTTCATCCGCAAACCCTTTGCGCAATCTTCCGTCGGTCGACCAAGTGCTGAGGACCCCCCTGGCGGCGGCCGCAATCGAGCGCTTCGGACGGCAGGCCGCGACGGAGGCCATTCGCCGAGCCGTCGCCGATGCACGAATGGCCTCCCGCAATGCCGGAGCCGTCGTGCCGGAGGCAAACGATCTTGCCGGCGACGCGCTCGTGCAGCTCAGGGACGGCGAACGCTCTTCCCTGCGCCCCGTTTTCAACCTGACCGGAACGGTGCTGCATACCAATCTCGGACGAGCCCTCCTCGCGAAAGAGGCGGTCGAGGCTGTTCGGCTGGCGATGCGCGAAGCGGTGGCTCTCGAATTCGATGTCGAGAAAGGCGAGCGCGGCGAACGGGACGATCATCTTCGATCGCTCGTTTGCGAGCTGACCGGAGCCGAGGATGCAACCGTCGTCAACAACAACGCGGCTGCCGTCCTTCTCGTCCTCAACACGCTGGCGCTCGGTCGCGAAGCGATCGTTTCGCGAGGCGAGTTGATCGAGATCGGCGGCTCTTTCCGGATGCCCGAGATCATGACGCGCGCCGGCGCCAGGCTTGTCGAGGTCGGCACCACCAACCGCACGCATCGCAAAGACTATGTCGCGGCGATCGGCCCGGAGACCGGGCTCATCCTCAAGGTGCACACATCGAACTACCGGGTCGAAGGATTCACGGCCGAGATCCGGGCACCCGAGCTCGCTTCAATCGCCAACGCGCATGGGATACCGCTGGTCCATGATCTCGGTTCGGGCACGCTGGTCGATCTAGCCCGCTACGGCCTTGGGCGCGAGCCGACCGTGCGCGAGGCGGTCGCCGACGGCGCCGATCTCGTCACATTCTCCGGCGACAAGCTGCTTGGCGGTCCGCAGGCGGGTTTCATCGTCGGCCGCAGGGACCTGCTCGCAGCGATCAGCCGCAACCCGATGAAGCGGGCGCTCAGGGTCGACAAGCTTCGTTTGGCCGCGCTCGAGGCGACGTTGAAGCTCTACCGCGACCCCGACCGCCTGGCCGAGCGCCTGCCGACGCTAAGGCTGCTCTCGCGCTCGGTGAGGGAGATTGCAGCGCAGGCAAAGCGCCTTGCTCCCCTGGTTGCTGACGTCGTGGGCGAAGCCTTTGCGGTCGACACGGTGGAGTGCCGGAGCCAAGTCGGATCCGGCACGCTGCCGCTCGAAACTGTGCCAAGCGCCGGGCTTGCTCTCAAGCCGCGCTCAGGGAGCGGCCGGGCGCTCGACGCGCTTGCGGCTGCGCTGCGTGGGCTGGGCGTCCCCGTGATCGGGCGCATCGAAAACCAGGCGCTCGTGCTCGATTTGCGCTGCCTGGAAGACGAGGCGAACTTCATCGCCAATCTAGCCGGCTTAAATCCAGGAGGAACCGATGCACTGGCTTGACCGCCTTGCGCACCGCCCAGCCGAGACGCCTGTGGCCGCACGCATGACCGAGGCCCTCGCAGCCGCGCGGCGAGGCGATCATGCCGTGGCTCTCTCCATATGGGAGCCGCTGGCTCACCGGGGCGTTGCCCGCGCTCAGAACAATATCGGCGCCTGCTTCGCCGAAGGGCTCGGCGTCGAGCGTGATGCGGATATGGCCCTTCGCTGGCTGGCGCTCGCCGCCGAGGCAGGGGATCCTGTCGGGCAAAGGAACCTGGCGTCGCTCTATTTCCGCGGCGAAGGCGTTCAGCAGGACTTTCGCCGGGCGGCCGAGCTCTATCGGGCCGCAGCGGAAACTGGCGACGGACCGGCGCAGGATATGCTGAGCTGGATGCTGCTGGAGGGCGAAGTGATGGCTCCCGATGTCGGCGAGGCGCGACGCTGGGCGCTTGCCGCGGCCGATCAGGGCATCGCATCCGCGATGACCCGGATCGGCATGCTTTATCACAATGCGCTCGGCGTGCCGCGCGATCCGGACGAGGCTGTCCGCTGGTGGCGCCGTGCTGCCATGCGAGGAGACGCCGAAGGGCAGGCAATGCTCGGCGCCGCCTGCCATCTTGGCACGGGCGTGCCGGCTGACGCGGTCGAGGCGCTGGTTTGGCTCCTGCGTGCCGAGGCAGGCGGCAGCGCCCTTGCCCGCCGCTATCTGGCTGCGGTGCGGGCCGAATTGAGCGCGGGCGATGCCGCCGAGGCCGAGCGTCGCGCCGCCGCGCCGTTGCCGGAGACCGCATCATGATCGTCGGCACGGCGGGACATGTCGATCATGGCAAAACTGCGCTGGTGCATGCGCTGACCGGCATAAACACCGATCGTTTGCAGGAGGAAAAGACACGCGGCATGACCATCGATCTCGGCTTCGCCTATTTGCCAGTGCCGGGTGGGGATAGCATCGGTTTCGTCGATGTTCCCGGGCACGAGCGTTTCGTACACACGATGCTCGCCGGCGCCAGCGGCATCGACTTCGTGTTGCTCGTGGTGGCCGCCGATG
Source organism: Mesorhizobium sp. M0060 (assembly GCF_040323155.1). Classification (NCBI taxonomy): domain Bacteria; kingdom Pseudomonadati; phylum Pseudomonadota; class Alphaproteobacteria; order Hyphomicrobiales; family Phyllobacteriaceae; genus Mesorhizobium; species Mesorhizobium sp. M0060. The sequence goes on along the minus strand of NZ_JAMYUP010000089.1, from coordinate 4,631 downwards.
ACGGCGTCATGCCGCAAACCCGGGAGCATCTCGCCATCGTCGATCTGCTCGGTGTCAAGCGCGGCGCCGTCCTGCTTACGAAATGCGATCTGGCCGGTCCCGAGCATCGCACTGCGGTGGCGAGCGATATCCGCTCGGTGCTTGCCGGGACGATGCTTGCCGAGGCCCGCCTGATTCCCGTCTCGGTCGTTACAGGCGAAGGTATCGATGAACTCAGGTATCTCTTGTTCGAGGAGGCGTCGCATCTTGCCCGGCGTGCAGTTTCGGGCCGTTTTCGATTAGCGGTGGACCGCTCGTTCACGCTGCGCGGCGTGGGCACCGTCGTGACGGGCACCGTGCTTTCGGGTTCTCTCGGTATTGGGGACAACGTGGTCGTAAGCCCGTCGGGATTGCTTGCGCGGGTTCGATCGATCCACGCCCAGAACCGGCCGGCTGAACGTGGTCGGGCGGGAGACCGCTGCGCGCTCAATCTGACCGGCGAAAGGGTTTTCAAGGAGGCGATCCGGCGCGGCGACGTGATTGTCGATCCGAAGCTTCACGCGCCGTCGGACCGGATCGATGCAAGCCTTCGCGTTCTGCCGGATGAACGCAAGCCGATCGGCCAATGGTTTCCGGTGCGGCTCCACCATGCCGCGACGGACGTCGGGGCACGCATCGTACTCCTCGGAGACGAACCGATCGGGCCTGGCGGCACGGCCAATGTTCAATTGGTGCTGGACAGTCCGATCGCGGCCGCTGCCGGCGACGTTTACGTGGTGCGCGACACCTCCGCGCAGCGAACCATCGGCGGCGGACATTTTCTCGATCTGCGGGCGCCCAGCCGCAAACGCCGCGCGCCGGAACGGCTGATCCAACTCGATGCCCATGCGCTATTGGCGCCCGAACTGGCCGCCGCCGCACTCCTTGATGCGCCGCCCCACTATTTCGACCTGAAGGCTTTCGCGCGCGACAGGGCGCTTAGTGACTGCGAGACGGAAGGCCTGATCGATCAACTCGGGCTTGTCCGTTTTGCCGTGGGAGAAATGCTTCTCGTGCTGTCGCCGGAGCGCTGGTTGCGATTCAAGCGCGACTTGGCCGCGACCCTGGAGACCTTCCATGCCGACAATCCTGATTTGCCGGGCGTAGGAATGGAGAGACTGCGTATTGGGCTTGATCCACGTCTGCCGGCTCCCGCTTTCACGGCAGTTCTGCGGAGCCTTTCGCACGCTGGAGAAGTTGCCTTGGACGGCGCCTGGGTGCGGCTGCCCGGTCATGAGGCGCACCTGACGGCAAAGGATGAAACTCTCTGGCTGCAAATCCAGCCTCTCATCGGCGGACCCGAACGGTCCCATCCGCCGAGAGTGTGGGATATTGCCGAGGTGCTGGCCGCGCCGGAGACGGAAATCCGGCGGCTTCTGAAGCTTGCCGGCCGCATGGGGAAGGTCCATGAGGTCGCTCATGACCACTTCTTCCAGCGCGAGGCGTTGGCGCAGATCGTGGAGATCGCGCGCGACCTCGCTGCGTCGATGCCCACAGAGCAGTTCACCGCTGCTCAATTTCGCGATCGCGTGGGCAGCGGACGCAAGGTCGCCATCCATATCCTCGAATTTCTCGATCGGCACGGCGTGACGCTGCGGCGGGGAGACTTGCGCCGTCTGAACAGGCGCAGGCTGGACCTGTTCCGCCTGACAGGCGAGGGTGAGCCGCCGATGGCGCAAATTTCTGGAGGAGCATCGTCCCCGGTGGGGCGTCCGGACTTCAAATCCGGGAGGGGCCGCGAGTCGGTCTCTGGTGGGTTCGACTCCCACTCTCTTCCGCCATCCTAGTGAGCCAAGATGAACCCGACGGCTTCCTTTCTGAATGACCTGAAAACGACGGCTGAGACCGCCAGGACAACCGAGGCAAGCTTCAGGCGACAAGCGGCCAATCAGATCGCGGTTCTGGAACAGGAGCGCGCTTTCGCCTTCAGGCGGCTCAACCTCATGCAGGCGATCTCGGACGCCGTGGCCTCAGCCGAAAGTGAGGAGATCGCCGTGGCCAGCGCTTTGGCCGTCCTGCGCTTGCGGCTCGGCTGGAATGCGGACAGCGAGGCGCGCACGGAAGCGATCACGCATTTTGGCCCCGTTGCGCTTGCGTTGTTCCAGGCTGCGAAGCTGCCCGAGGACGAACCCGCCACCAATGTCGGCGAGGCCCTTGCGATTTTTGAGCATTGGTACTCCGAATCCCGGGGATCGCCGTTCTGGCTGCTGTTCGAGCACCAGATCGTGGACACGCCGCTGGTCGACTTTTGACCGACGGACTTTTCGGCATACCCGGATGTGAAAGCAGAGAGCGCAACGTCGCTTTATTACCGACGACACGATGCGGTAACCGGCGCCTCGGTCACCGCCGCAACCAGCTGCTTTGGGCGCGGACGCCGGAAGGCGTTCACTCCCATGACATAGGAGCCATATTCGAGCCTTATGGCGTCGAGATTGACAATTTGACCGACTACCTAGAGATCGCGCGCGCTCTCAAGCCAGGGGATATGTCACAGAACGAAAGGCGCTCGGCGCCAGGAACGGCGCGCAAGAAGACAAGAGCAATCAGTAGGTGGCCCGCGGAGCGCGCGACTCGATGGAAGGGCATGGGTGTCACCCCACCAATGCTGGTGCAGAACTGCGATGAAGCGAAAGGCCCACCACGTCTGGGCATTGTTCCGCTCCGAGGCTTCATCACGGCTCTTGATAAGGGCAGGAGCAATCAAGGTGCTCATTCATCAGTTGGGTCCGCATGAGGTAAACCTCGTCCCAACGCGTATTGCCACGGTGCACCGTGACCGCCATTGGTGTCGTTTAGATTGGCCGCCAGTGCAACAGTGCTGCCCGTGGTTAGCGTGAGGGCAATTGCGAGAATTGTGGTTGTCATCTTCTTCATCATTTCCTCCACGTTGCCTGCCCCCTTTCAGTCTCCTCTCCCCAATGGGCCTACGCATGCGCCGAATAAATGAAGGAGCCCGGCCTAAAGCCCCGCTGCCTGCCCCTTGCTCTCAAGCCTACGCAGCGGTTCCGGCCGGTTTTTGCAATGCTAGTCCACCATGTCACGCAGGGTTCTCTTGCGCTTCGGCGGCCGGTACTTCTCGACTAGCCTGACCTTGTCCATATCGACCGTCACAAGCGTTCCAAGGTCGATTGTCACCTTGCCGCCTTCCTCGTCCATGCGCGTGATCTCGCCTCGAAGCTCCAGACCGGCAATTCCGCCAACCATTTTCAGCTTCCCACTTTCGTTCGCGCTGTTTGAAATCGTGATGTCATCAAATTCACGCCTCTGACCCAAACGGTCATTACCGCTGCATGGCGGCAACGTCGTAGAGGCTGTGGGAAGCGGACTTCCGCCAGACGCATTTGCATCGCCAATGCAACAATCAGATGATCTTCGCCTTGCGGTCGAGCTGATGAAGTGGATTGGGCTGTGAGTGCGTCCCTTTACGAGCCGGTGAACGTCTATAAACCTCAGGGACCCGATATTGGCATCGTTGACGGTCCGTTTGAGTATTTGACGGTAGCAGGAACAAAACTTCCGCTGCCATTCACCACTCGGATGACGGTGGTGCGCCTGTCGAACGGCGATCTGTTCCTTCATTCGCCCATTAAGTTTGCTTCGACGGTGGCCGAAGAGTTACGGGACTTGGGCAGAATTCGCCACCTCGTGTCACCCAACCAGTTTCACTACGCTCATATCGGTGAGTGGTCGAAGGCTTTCCCTGAGGCAACAACATGGGCATCACCTAGGGTCCGGCAAAGAGCACGCGCACGGCACGCGGATGTGACGTTCGCACGAGATTTGGAAGCCGATCCGCCTGAGGAGTGGCGGCGGGACATGGGACCAGACACTGTTTCCCGGTGGCTACTTCAAAGAGTTCATATTCTTCCACCCAGCTTCAAAGACGCTGATTCTTACAGACACGATCATCAATCTCGAATTGGACATGATCGATGAGCCTTGGCGCACGGTGGCCAAGCTGACTCGGATGGCTCACCCGCACGGGCGGACCTTTGGCATGCGGCTGCCAATTCTCCTGCATCGGCGGAAAGCACAGGCAGTAATAAGCAAACTCCAGTCGTGGCAACCGCGGCGGGTGATTCTCAGTCACGGCCGCTGCTTTGATGCGAATGAAGACGAGATTGTCCGTAGAATATTCGGAAAGTCGGCTTGGTGACGCAGTGGCTTTGGGAGGCCAAATGTCCATTTCGGGTCGGCTACGGCCGCTCGCCTTGATCGCTTTAACGACCGCTCCGGGGTAGGTGCTCGTTGCACATATCCTGATCGCCCAGAGTACCTCGTCGTGGCCATCCAGAGCAAAGGCGGAAAGATGTCGGCCTACACACGTTGGCCCGTTGGCAAGGGCTGTAATTGCCCCTTGGCGTGCTCGGAGGTTAGGGCATGTGGAACGATGTCCCCGTCGCAGTGTTAAATGGCGAAAGGAGGAGGCAGTACGGTGGCTGATCTCAAAGAAACGGCATTGATCGCGCGGATGGCGGCGCGGCACGGGCTGTCAAGGGACGCTGTTGAAACCGTGCTGCGTGCCCTGCGCTCGGGCGGCGGTTCCATGGCGCAGTTCAGCCATGCTGAATTCGGCGGCATGTCGCAGTGGTCATCAGGCATGACAATGG
>NZ_JAMYUP010000088.1:0-19334 GCF_040323155.1 Mesorhizobium sp. M0060 | reverse complement strand
CCCGGATATGCGGTAGAGCCCGCGCTCGAGCGGGGCCAGAATTGGCGACAGGAATGTGCGCTCGCCGCTGAAAACGCGATGCATGTAGCCGCCGAGCGGCTTCACAAGCAAAACGACGATCCCGCAATAGACGAGGATTTGTATCCATCCATTGATAGTCATGGGTATGGCTTTCCGTACCTTGCGCCAGTTGCGGTCAGAAGCGTTCCGGGCGAACGAGGGCGTATGTCAGGTAGGCGAGAAGGAACAAGGTCACACCGCCACCAAGGATATAGTCGACAAGCATGTTGCGATCCTTCCGCCTAAAGCCTGTCACAGGCTTTGATGTAGGCGAAGGACAGGGCGAAAAACAAAACCCCTATCCCGATAACGATGATGTCCATCGTGCATGTCCTTATTTTCGTTTTATTTGCGCTTTACCCCCTCGCCTGCAGCCGGCAGGGTCGGAAATCGGGTAGAAACACTCGCCACCACGATAGCGCCAACCGAAGTTTGTGTTCCCGGCCGAATATGGATCAAAGTGCCATAAAGATTCGAGACGGAGCGGAGAGGAAAGAAATAAGAATCCTATAAAGATTTCGCTATTCTCACCCAGCATCCGTCATGGGACCTCAACGGAACGCTTTGCGCGCCCGTTCAATCGATACCACGCATGGACTTAGCCGGTCGCCGATATGATGCAAGCCACGACGGCTGCGGCCACCAGGATGACGCTGCCGAGCCGCAGCAACATGCCTAATTCGACCGGATAGGGCTGCCATCCGAGCCCTCGCCTCAACCTGGGGCGGCAGGGCGTAGGCTCGCCGGCTCTCCTCCAGGTCGCGAGCGCGATAATACGTTCCATGCCGGGGCCCTGCTTGTGCGCGGACAAAGAGGTTGTGCGATGCAATTGGAATTGGTGGAGAAAGTTGGACGCCCGCTTGCGCAAATCGAGCGGCAGGCATCGTATCCGACCTGACGCTCGACGGAATTCATTCGCTATCGACAGCGAGAGAAATAGAGGTCGAAGCACTTGAGGCCTTTGACAGCAACCTGGACGGGTTTGCGCCGGGTCGCCACCAACGATGCGATCCGTCATTCGTTAGGCTACGTCGAGCCGATCTATTCGGCACTTCCCAGCCGGGCGCGCTACGAAAGCGGTTGCCGGTTCCGATTGCCGCAAGGCGTGCTGGGCGCGCAATGCGAGTTTGTTCTTACCATGGGGCAAGGCTTCCCTGCGCGTCAGGAACCGATCACACGCGACTTCCGCTGCGATAGCGATCGGGACTTGCCAGCCGGCTCGGAATCCTTGGAAGACGGACACGCATGTGCATGAGGGCCTACGCAGACACGGGGTCAACTCGCCCTTCAGGCTGCCGTTCCACTTCCTCGCTCCGCAAGACGATATTCCGTCGCCAGCGCCGTTGACGTACAGGGTTATGGCATTTTTATTTCTTGCGGCTCCCGCACGAATGGAGCTTTTATGGGTGTTGACCCACGTATGCGTCATGCGGCGGCCCGCAGCAGGCAGGGAGGCTGGTAGGCTCTTACGCCAGCAAGTTGTCGCGTAGGAAGGCATGTAATAGGCTGGGAGTTGAACCAATGGCCGATGTTATATCGAAGCTGCGACGCGACACCACACTGTTGCCGAATGCCGATCCGCTTTTGGGCTCGGCTTCATCGGAGGCTCCAGCTGCAGTGCGCTACCTTGCGTCGTTTGGAATGCCCGCCTTCGCGACGGTCGTGGCTGTCGGTGTCGACAGCCAAGTGACGATCCCGAACATCTCCCTCGTATTTGTGGTGCCGGTGATCATCGCGGCCGTTGGCTTAGGCTTGGGCCTCCTCCCTCTTTTCGGTGATACTTGGTGCTCTCGCCTACAATTTCTTCCTGACCGAGCCTCGCTATACGCTGATCGTCGACGACCCGGCCAACGTCTGGGCGATCGGACTGCTTTTTGTCGTCGGACTTATCGTGAGTGCCGTTGCCTTTACCTCCCGGCGCAGGGCAACTGATGCGGCGCTCCTGAGAAGGCAGGCGACAGTACTGCAAGGCTACAGCCGCGACGTCGTGGCGGCCGGCCGACAATACGAAGGCGATCGTCTCAATCACTGCCCAAGCTTTTGCGGCGCTCTTCCAGGTCCCGGTCGTCGTCATTCTCGTTATGGAGGGCAAAGTGGTTTCCGTCGAGAGAGTCGGCGACATAGAGCCCCAGGAGGCAGAAATCGAGGCAGCGCGATCGTCGTTGGCCACGGGACTTTTCTCGCCCGCCGGAGTCCACCCCGCGTTGGCCTCGCGCTTTGCCTTCTGGCCTGTTGCAACGGCAGAGGGCCAGTCTGCCGTCATCGGACTAGCATTCGACCCCGATGAACGTCCGTCGGCGCCTACCACGTTAGTCGACATCGTGCGTCGTTTTTTGGCCCTTGCCCTTGACCGTCAGAATTTCCGCGAAGCCACTATGCTCGGCCGTAAGTTGTAAACCCGAGGGGAGCGAGACACAGCAACGTCGGCAAACCACACCCGATCCTGTCCTTGGACGCTCTCCTCGGCATAATGAGCGGTTGATGCGCGTGCCGCCTCGACTGCGCCATTCCTCGACATTCCAGCGCTTATCCAAAGCCGCCCTTCGCCTTGCAGCCGGAGTCAAACCGTGCCGACATTCATAGCCAGCGACGAACAAGCAAGAATGTCAGCAGCAAAGCGGCTAACGAGACGACGCTTGCCAATGTGTATCCGATTGCGGCGAGCGGTTGATCGCGCTCCCATAGCGTCACAGCATCAAGAGAGGACGTCGAGAACGTCGTAAAGCCGCCAATGATGCCTGTTGTCAGGAACAACCGGGCGTCCTGTCGCCAGTATCGAACAATGCGAACAGTCCGACGACGAGGCCCGTCAAGGCCGATCCGACGATGTTGATCGCAAGCGTTCCATAGGAAAGTTTGGACCGAGCAACCGCAGTGATAGAAGCCCGATGCCGTGGCGCAGAACGCCGCCGATACCAGAGCCAATGAACACGAGGAAAAACCCCACATAAGCCTGCTGCGCGCGCCAAGGGCGTTCGTCAGTAGGCGTCATCAGTATCAGTGCGGATATAGGGCAGATACCATTCCCGTCGCCAGATATGCCAACAAGCCGCTTCAGGTTCAATAGGGCCGCTTTGAAAATAGGTCGGCATTCCATCCCATATCGGCCAGAGGCAGAGGTCCCCTGAGGGAGGCCTTGCACATATCGGCAATCGCCGAAGATTCTTTGGGGATCAGTTCCTCGACAAGAGACCGATTGACCACCTTTAGCACGATACTGCGCACGCTGGCTGCTGCCGACCGGTCAGACGGTGACTTGGGTGCCGATCTCGACCACGCGGCCGGTCGGGATCTGGAAATACTGCGTGGCGTCGGCGGCCGTGCTGGCAAGCCCGATGAACAGCCGATCCTGCCACAGCGGCATGCCGGACTTGGGTGAGGCCTTGATCGAGCGCCGCGACAGGAAGAAGGAGGTCGCCATGATGTCGAATTTCCAGCCTTGCTTGCGGCAGAGGGCCATCGCCTTCGGGATGTTCGGCTGCTCCATATAGCCGAACCTCATCGTCACCCGCATGAAGAGATCGTTGATCGGCGTCATCTTGATCCGCTCGCTGTCGGGAACGGTCGGATCCTGCACCGTCACCACTGACAGGATGACGTTCTGCTCATGCAGCACCTTGTAGTGCTTCAAGCTGTGCATCAGTGCTGTTGGAGCGCTTATCCGATCGCTGGTCAGGAACACGGCGGTGCCGGGCACAAGGTGCGGCGGTTTCGCCACCATCTGCTCGGCGAGGAAATCGAGCGGGATCTCGCTCTTGCGGGACTTCTCGAAGAGGAGGCGGGTTCCGCGCACCCAGGTCATCATAACGACGACAACAATGCCGGCGATAAGGATCGACACCCAGCCGCCCTTCCACACCTTCACGATATTCGCCAGGAAGAAGCCGATATCGACGACTCCGAAAAAGACTGCCAGCCCAAGCGCCGGCAGCAGCGTCCACCTCCAGATTCGCCTCATCACGACATAAAGCAGGATTGTCGTCACAACCATGTTGCCGGTGACCGATATGCCGTAGGCTGATGCGAGGGCACTGGACTCACCGAAGCCGACAACCAGCAGCATCACCGACAACGCGAGCAGCAGATTGACGCGCGGCAGGTAGATCTGCCCGGATTGCATTTCGGATGTATGCCGGATTTCGAATCGCGGAAGCACGTTCAGCTGGACGGCCTGTCGCACCAGTGAGTAAGCGCCGGAAATAACCGCCTGGCTGGCGATCACGGTTGCTGCCGTAGCCAGCGCCACCATCGGCACCAACGCCCAACCGTGGTTCATCTCGAAGAATGGGTGTCCGATCGTCCCGCCTCGGGAAAGAACAAAAGCGCCTTGCCCGAAATAACTGAGCAGCAGGCACGGAAATACGATCACTAGCCAGGCCAGCACAATCGGCCTGCGGCCGAAATGACCGAGATCAGCGTAGAGCGCTTCAGCCCCTGTTACCGCAAGAAACACGGCACCAATGGTCACAAAGGCAGTGCCAGGCGAATGGCTGAAAAAATATGCGATATGGAGCGGGTTTATTGCCGCCAGAACGCTCGGATCGTCCGCGATGTGCATCAGTCCGGAAAGCCCGATCGCGAGAAACCACAGCGCGGTGACCGGTCCGAATACGGATGCAACGCTGCCGGTTCCGAAACGCTGTACCGCAAACAGCGCGGCCAAAATAATCAACGTGATCGGCACGACGTAGGGGTCGAAGGCCGGCGTTACCACTTCAAGACCTTCGACCGCCGAGAGCACCGAGATCGCTGGTGTGATGACGGCGTCGCCGAGGAACAGCGCCGCACCACACATTCCAACCCACAGGATTGCCGACGACAAGCGTTTCGAAAGACCCCGTCGCGCAAGCGCCATCAGCGACAGCGTGCCGCCCTCTCCCCTGTTGTCGGCTCGAAGCACGAAAATGATATATTTGATGGTCACGATAATCGTCAGTGCCCAGACGATCAGCGACAGAATGCCGAGGACCTCTTCCCGCACTGCTTGGCTTCCGCCGGTCGACGCATGCAGCGCCTCGCGAAGCGCGTAGATTGGGCTGGTGCCGATGTCGCCGTAAACAACGCCAAGTGCACCAAGCATCAAGATTTTCAGATTGGGCTGGCCAGGCGAACGTTGGGCTGCAGGCTGCGTGGGATCGGCGTTCCTGCCAGCGTCATCATTGGCCATAGACAATTACTCCATCCCAGAACTGGCGGGCTGCGGTAGTCCTGTTGCAACGCAAAAGCAATGGGTTTCGTTGCTGCAATCGGCCAGCCATGACCAGTTGCCGGCGCGGTACCTACCGCCCCAGCCGTGAGGAACCGGCGTGCTGGGTTTACAAGTGCCGTGGCGATGCGGCCGAGCACGACTCGGTAGCAGTGGTCGACCCGGTCGAAGTTTTGGCCGGCTTCCTCGCCAAATGGGCCCTGCCGGCAAATTATCCCATGGTCGCGGCGAACTATGCCGCAGCGCATTCTGCCCTCGCTAAAACCATGGGCCTCGGCCGCAAGCCGAAGGAGCCCGAAAAGCCGACGCCCGCGAAGCGTCCCCGCAAGAAGGCCGCAGCCTGATTGTAGCCTGCTGGGTCGGTTCCGGCACGTGGCGGAAATGATGAAGGCGAGGAGCAGCCCGCCTTCCCCTGAAACAGCCCGGCTTCACATGGCTTTCCCGAAAGCTTGCAGCACATCCGCGACTTGCCGGCTGTTCCGGGGCGCGAGAGCGAGAATCAGCCCGCTTTGCTAAGATTGCCAGCAGAGGACTTGCCAGTACGGCGGTCCTGCTCGATCTCATAGTTGATCTTCTGGCCGTCAGTGAGGGTCGAGAGGCCCGCACGTTCGACAGCGGAAATGTGGACGAAAACATCCTGACCGCCATTGTCGGGCTGGATGAATCCAAATCCCTTGGTGGCGTTGAACCACTTCACGGTTCCAGTGGCCATATGCATACTCCCTTAGCAATCGCAGCGTGGCCCGGCTGTGAAGCCAGACCAGTTCCCATCGAAACTTCGCGATAGACGCAGCAAACGCGAGAAATCGCAAGTTGCTATTTCGGAATCTAGGCTCATCGCCCTGGGCGGCGTCGATACGTGAACCGCATCCCTACCCTTTCGCCCGGACGTGCTTCGACCAAAAGTAACGTCGGCGCCCGCAACCAGCGCGTCGCCGTCGGCTGGCCACAGGTCATCGGGACTACGGATCGGCGCGACCTCCTGGTGGCCGGCAGTTGAGAGAAGCGTACCGGGCGCATATCACCCGCAGTCGTAGTAGACACCCTTAGTTGCGCGGTACGCAATTCCACACTGCCTTTTTATGCGACCTTCGAAGCACAGATCATGAACATGGGATGACGGGGTGTTGGGTTCGAATTCGCCCCCAGGGGTCAGCTTCGCGCCTCGTTTAGGGTGACAATTCAGATGCTCCAAAGCGGACGTCTGTTGATCGCTGCGAACTCCCCCGTCTTCAGTGAAATCCGCCTGCATCAGATTTTTGCATCTCGGCAGCGTACTAGTTTGTGTACTTTTTCGCCCGATGCAAAAGTCGTGAGTTTTGCATCACTAGACTGTCAATAGCACCGACTAAGCAATATAGCACTTGACGAGTTGAGCTCCCCGGCGGGAGCTTGTTCGAGAAAGACATCGGGGGACGTTCACATGGCTAGATGCACAGCGCCAAGAGAGGGCCACCGCTCAGCGAGCGCTGCCGCGAACTGCCCTGCGTGCCGTCACCGCTACGGCCGCTCCAGCGGCTATAGCAGCGGGTCGTACTCGTCCCCGTCCCCGTCCTACTATTCCTCGTCGGGGAGCAGCGGGGGCGGCCGGAGCAGCGTCGGTGGGTCCGGCAGCAGCGCAAAGCCGCGCTGGTCGCGAGCAAGTTCGTCTGTGGTGTACACGCCTGCCGAGGTGCGGACGCTCACGCCGGTCCGCGAAAACGTCGAGAAGCGAGCGTCCGTGCCCGACCTTCGGGACGTCTTTCTTTGCCACGCGTGGGACGACCGGAAAGGGGCCGCCAAGGAGCTGCATGATCTGCTCGAGTCGCGCGGTGTCTCGGTCTGGTTCAGCGAGAAGGACGTCCTCCTCGGCTCGGGGTTGCTCCGCGAAATCGACAAGGGACTGGTGAAGTCGCGAGTAGGCATCGTGCTGGTGACCCCTGCGCTGCTGCGCCGCCTCGCAGGAGAGGGCATCGCCGACAAAGAGCTTTCTGCACTGCTAGCGCGTGACCTGCTCGTTCCCATCGTGCACGACACGACGTATGAAGCTCTCCGCGAAGTCAGCCCCCTGCTCGGTTCGCGAAGCGGCCTGAACACTGCAGAAGATACGATGGCAAATGTCGCGGCCAAGCTCGCCGAGCTGGTCGCCCTCTAGCTTTATTGCCGGGGTGGCTGGCCCGACGTCGCACAAGCGGTCGGCCGGGCTTGGTAGTTCAAGCCAATCTGTCGAGTTCCCCGTAAAGCGCTTGAGAATGGCGGTAAATCTTCTCGAACACCGGCTGCATGCGCGAGTAGGTTTCCCCCCAGGCAGGGTCCGGCCGCACCTCCGGTGAATAACGTACGAAGGCGGCGGCCCCCTGCCGGAGATCGGAGAAGCGTCCTTCCGCCGTCGCTGCGAGGATCGCGGACCCGACCACGCCGCATTCAGGTTCGGTCGGCACGACGATCGAAATGCCATAGGCGCTGGCCTTGACCTTAAGCCAGAGTTCCGACTTTGCCCCGCCGCCCGACGCGATGACGCGCTCGAGCCTGCAACCGCTGTTTTGCTCCATGATGCGGATGTGGCGCGCTACCCCAAAGGCCACGCCTTCCAGAACGGCGCGATGGAGATGGGCGAGACCGTGTCCGGCGGTGATGCCGAAGAACTGGGCGCGGGCGTTGCGGTGGTCGCCGAAGCGCTCGCCGGTTAGATAGGGCAGGAAGAAAAGCCGGTCCGCCCCCGCCGGTGCTTGCGCCGCCTTGCCTGCGATCTCGTCATAACCAAGCGATTTCTCGTGAAAGGCGCGGCGCGCCCAGCGCATGGCATCGCCGCCGGTTTCCAAAAGCATGAACGCGCCCCAGCCGCCTTCCGGCGTGCCGACATTGGAGATTTCGGGATCGAGCAGCGGCTTGTCGGTAATCATGGTGACGATGGCCGACGTGCCCGTAACGTCCGAGCCGAGGCCCGGACGGCATACGCCCGAGCCCAGGAGCGCGACGGGATAGTCGCCGCCGCCGACCAGGACCGGCGTGCCTTTTCGCAGCCCGGTCTCGCGTGCGGCGGCCGCAGTCACAAGTCCGACAATCTCGACCGGCTCGCGGATTGGGGCCAGTTTCGCGATGTCGAGGCCGAGACGATCGCACATCGCGGGCGACCACGCGCCGGTTCTCGGGTCCATGAGGAAGCTGCAGGCGGCTTCCGTCCGGTCCATTGTCGCTTCGCCGGTCATTCGAAAATTGACGTAGTCCTTCGGCATGACGACGGTTGCCGCGCGGCCGTAGGCGTCCGGGTCGTTGTCGCGGAGCCATTGCAACTTGAAGCCCGGCCAGGCGGGTGTCGCCGGATTGGCGCTGTCGGCCAGGTAGTCGGCAGGCGCATATCGGGCCTCGAAAGCCACCACGAGCGCGGCCGTTCGCTTGTCGTTCCAGAGCGGGACGGTATCGCGCGTGAGTTCGCCATTTCCGTCGAGCAAGACTGTGCCGTGCATGTGCCCGCACGCGGCGATGCTGCTGATACGGCCGGCGGCGCCGTCTACCGTGTCGAGCACCGCGCGCACAGATTGGACGACGCTCGCCCACCAGTCCCGGGGGCGCTGCTCGGACCAGCCATACGCCGGCACGATCTGGTCGTGTTCCACGGCGCGGATGGAGATTACCTCGCCGTCTCTCCCCACCAGGGCCGCCCGCACGCTGCCGGTGCCCACGTCGATGGCCAGGATGAGATCGCTTTTCATGTTCGACCCTTTATTGCCCGGTCGAATCGCCGGGTTTGCGCAGCCGCTCGACATGCGCGTGCGGTTCCATCGTCAGCCATCTAGGGGTAACGAGGATGCGTTCGCGCATTCTTCAGGCCTTTGCCGCCGCCAAGGCGATGTCGGAAAGGCGATCGAATTCCGCGCCTGCGGTCGGAATGTCGATGTGAAATACTTCGGCGATGACCTGCGTCCAGCCATGGATGAAATAAGTCCAGCCATCTTGGATCTGGAGGTTCCGCAACGTCTGCTGGCTGCGCGCCTGGTCAAGAAAGAGCAGATCGCCACGGTAATTGAGGTCCCAGGCAATGCTCTGCTCGGGAAACCGGACGGCATCAGACAGTGGCGAGCCGGGTGCGTCCTTGCCAAGGCCCGTAGCGTTGATGATGAGCGAAGCGGGCGGCAGGCTGGAAACGACTGCGTCGTTAGCTTCGGGTTCGGGAGCCAGCACATAGTCGATCGGCACGGCGGAATCGATCTGGCGATGGACGCGCGATCTCGTCGAGGCGGTGCTGGCTTCGATTGGAAACGATGATGCGGGCCGGGACGTCCGCCCCGCGCACCCGCCGCATGAGATGCCATGTGATGGCGATCGTTGAACCCCCGGCCCCCATCGAAAAGAGCGCACCGCCGGTTCGCGCGAAAAAGTCCGTGGGCAGGAAATTGTCGAGCGCGAGCCCGGAAGAGATCGGATCCTTGGCGTGGCACACGAGTTGCGTGCCGCGTTTGGAAATACAACTCGTTTCGCCCATCAGCCGCGCATGCGGGTCGACGATGTCGAACCTGTCGCGGCAGGCTTCGTAAAGATCGATCTTGTGCGTGGTCACGAGTGCGCCGCGCGACTGTGGATCGTCGCGGATAAACTCGACTGCCGCGAGATAGGCGGCCGGATCGGCATGAAGCGGAAAGTCGATGCCGGAAATCGCGGCGTCGAGCTTAAGGTGCTTCGCCCAAGCCGGGAAGACTTTCATGATAGAACTCTTGGCCGTCGTGACCCCGATGAAATAGAGAGTTGGTCGCGTGGCATCGCGGTAGGTCACAGCCGAGTTTTCCGCGCTTGCGCCGCACCGGCGGGAAAGAATTTGACCACCTTCACGCCGAGCCGAGCCGCAGCCCTTTGGTCCGACGGCGTCATCACGCCTGGATAAAACGGAAACCCGGCCCGATCGGCACTTGCGACGATCTCGGGATCGGATCCTGACGCAAGGCCGAACCGTGCACCGGCCGCGATCGATTTTTCGAGCGAGACAGCGTCGAGAATCGTGCCCGCGCCGACGCAGAGTTCCGGCCGGGCGTCCCGCGGGGTGCCGCGCACCTGGGCCGCTGCGGCGGTGCGCAAGGTGATCTCAGCGACCGGAAGGCCCCCTTCAAGAAGCGTATCGGCCAGAGCCACGGCATCCTCGACACGGTCGATGGCAATCACGAGCACGACGCCGAGCCCGGCGATGATATCGATCGGATTTTGCATGGGGCTGCCTCCCTGCCGGTCAGTCGGTGCGTTCAAAAAGTTTTGCGATCTCGCTGGGCGCGCGCGCGACGTAGTCTGGATTCTCGACCAGGGTCCAACCTTCGGCCCCATCCGAGACAACGCGGTGACGCATCCCGCGCGAGCGCTCGATGATGCCGTAGTCCTGGCCGGAATCCGCCGGATAGCTGAACATCATCAGAAGATCGTCCGTACCTGTATTGACCGACCGGTGAATCCAGAAGGGCGGCACGTAGCAGATGGTCTGCGGCCCTATCTCGACGATGCGCGTTTCGCCGTCCGGCGACTCCAACTGCATGACGCCAAATCCTTTCTGGCCATAATAGACTTCGGGCCGATTGGTCTTTGCATGGACATGTCCACGCGTCAGGAAGAATTCTCGGGCGACTTTCCCCGGGCTCATTCGAGTGACGCCGAAGATCAGGTCTCCGGGATCGGCGGAGGGGCGGAAATCGCAAACGTCGTAAACGACCGGGTCGCCCGTTGTTTGGATCAGAGCCGTCAGAGCGGCGTCATCCGCATAGATCCCACGAAGGTCGCTCAAACGCTTTGCGTAGCGTCCCGTACTACCAGTCATTGTTCCCGCCAGCATCGAGATGCTGCAGGTTGCCGGCTCAGCCAAATTCATCGACGCCTCATTTTTGCACTTCCGCTACATAATATGAAGATTGTCGTCAAATAATCTCGACGAAGAAATCGGTGTCGCCGTTCGGTTTGGTTTAAAAATGACCGCCCGCCGTCAGGCTGGCTTCACGTTCGGCGCGTTGCCTGTTTGCTTTGAACTCTGAGGGCGCAGTTCCGATCATTGACAGAACTAGAACGACCCTGAAATAAAACACCAGAACAATCTCGTGCCGGATATGGAGTGCCTCGTGTTGTTGCAAATCGCGTTTGACAAGGCCGAGCACCTGGCCTTTCTTGCGCGGATGCAGGGTATCGCCGACATCATCGAGATCGGCACGCCATTGCTGAAGCGGTTCGGCGTCGGCGCGATCGCTACCGCGCGCGAACTGTGTCCCGATACGTTGGTGCTGGCAGACACCAAGACGGTGGATGGCGGGCAGCTCGAGGCGGACATGGTGTTTGGCGCGGGTGCCGCCATGATGACCGTTTTGTCCTGCGCCTCGAAAGCGACCCATGATATTGTAGGCCAGCGCGCCGAGGCGTTCGGCGCCAGCGTGATCGTCGACACGATCACTGAATCGGGCAAACCCGAGCTTCTGCCGCCGGATGCGGAATTTCCATCTTACTTCGCCTATGTCGCCGTTCATTCGCCGACCGACGCGCGCCTGGCGGGCAATACCTCAACCTCGCACATCGATGCGGTCGGCGCGATGCACGCCCGAGGCTTCCGGGTTTCACTTGCCGGCGGGATAGGCCCCGCCACCCTGGAAGCCGCGATCGCCGCAGGACCGGAAATTCTAGTTATCGGCAGCGCCATCACCGAATCCGCAAATCCCCAGGAGATTGCCCGATGGATCCGCGACAGACTGCCTGGGCCCGGCCTTGGCTGGCCGTGGGACAGGAAATAGCCGGCGTTCTCGATCGCATCGATGCCGACGCCTTCGCGCGCCTCGTGGCAGCCTTCGACGATCCCGGCCGGCGCTGGTTCTTTTCCGGCCAGGGCCGCTCCGGCCTGTCGGCGCAGATGGCGGCCATGCGCTTCATGCACCTGGGATACACCGTCCATTGCGTCGGCGAAGTCTCCGCACCCTCGATCCGCAAGGGGAACGCCCTGCTGATTATCTCGGGCTCGGGCGAGACGCCGACCAGCGTCAACTTCGCGCGCCTAGCGAAATCGGAAGGCGCCGACGTGGTGACGCTTACGTGCAAGCCCGGAGGCACGCTGGCGAGCATCGCGGACCTGGTGCTTTCCGTGCCGATCGAGGCCACCGCGCAGTTCGGCGGCAGCCTGTTCGAGCAGTCCTGCTTAATCCTGCTCGACAGCGTCGTCCTGGCGCTGGCCGCCCGCCTGTCTGGAGCCCACGAAACCATGCTGTACCGACACACCAACCTGCAATAGGCTCGTGATGTTGCCCGTCCTCTCCATCGGCGACTGTCTTGTCGACACCGTCGAAATCCGGCCGGGCAGCTCGGAGCGGCATCCGGGCGGAGCCGGCCTCAACCTTGCGGTCGGACTTTCACGCTTGGGTCTTAGCTCCGGCCTCGTTGCTCGCGTCGGCGCCGATCCTGACGGGTTCCGGCTGCGTCGCTACCTGCGCGACGAGGGCGTGCGCCTGTTCGAGACGCGGACCGTCGATCCGACCGGTGTCGTGATGTCCAGCCAGCTGAACGGCGAGCCGGCGTATAGCTTCGCGCCCGTCATGTTGCGACGCAGGATCGCGTTTACGGACCCGACGATTACCGCGATGGCCGACGCCGAAGCGGTCGCCGTGAATTCGTTTCCCTTCGACAATCCAGGGCAGGTAGCGGCGCTCCTGGAGGCGCTGCAACGGGCGAGCGGCCTAATCGTCGTCGATCCCAACCCCCGGCGCAGGTTGATCGCCGACATGGCGGCCTTCCGGGACGGAGCCGAACAGGCCTTCGCCCGCTCGTCGATCGCTAAGATCAGCGACGAGGATGCCGACCTTCTCTATGGCAAAACCGACGTCGAGGTCGTCGCGCGCCTGCTCTCCCTGGGCATACAGACCGTCCTGTTCACCCATGGCAGCGATGGCGCCGCGATCCACACGCGCGACGGGCTGGAGGTGCGCGTTCCCATCGCCGAGCGGCCGGACCCGATCGTCGACACCATGGGTGCCGGCGACGCCACGCTGGCGACGGCGATCGCCTTCATCCTCCGTCATGGTCTGCCGCGTTCGCAGACCGGCTGGCGTGCCTGCCTCGAGGAGGCGATGCGCGTTGCGGCCGCCACCTGCCGCCGTGCCGGCGGCGGGCTCATCTCGCTGCCGCTCGCCTGAAGCCCGGGCTATGGCCTTCTCGAAGATCGATAGGGGCGACGGGCACGCGATCTGCGAATCCGGACCCGTGCCTGGCGCCTGCCGCGAAAGCTCTGGACATGCGGACGGATGCCGATATTCTACATTCAAACGCGGGACCGTGCGCATCAACGCAGGGATCCGGCAGAGGTATCGGCACCCTGGCTCACAGGAGAAGCCCGGTCGAAACGGGAGGAAGTTGGATGAAAATTAGATCGTTGCTGGCCGGAGTTTCGGCCATTTGCGCGCTGGCGGGCGCGCCTGCCCAAGCGCAAGACAAGCCGTTCGCGGGGGTGACCGTGAACGTCATCACACAGACAGGCGCCATTCAGGAGCCGCTGCAGCGGCGCGCCCCCGATTTCGAGGCGCTCAGCGGTGCCAAGATCAACATCATCGCGGTGCCCTTCTCCGATCTGTACCAGAAGATCCTGACCGACTGGGCGAGTGGTACCAACTCGGTCGACGCCGCGGTGTTCGCCCCGCAATGGATGGTCGACTACATCGCCGGCGGCTATCTCGACGACCTCACCCCGCGCGTCGATGCCGACAAGGACATCCAGCAGGACGATGTCGGCGCGTTCTTCCGGGACTTCTCCGAGAAGTACAACGGCAAGACCTACATGATCACGCTCGATGGCGACTTCCACATGATGTATTACCGTAAGGACATCTTGGACGCCGCCGGCCAAAAGGTGCCAACGACCTGGGACGAGTATCTTGAGGTCGCCAAGGCCACCCACGGCAAGGACATGAACGGCGACGGCACGCCTGATTTCGGCTCCTGCATCGCCAAGAAGCGCAATGCGCAGAGCTACTGGTTTGTCACCGACGTGGTCGGCTCGATGACGCAGTCCAAGGGAACCAATCAGGGCACGTTCTTCAACACCAAGGACATGACGCCGCTGGTCAACAACGACGCATTCCGCAAGGCGCTCGACTTCCTGTCGGAATCGACGAAATACGGTCCGCCCGATGAACTCAACCTTGACGTGAGCGACACCCGCCCGCTGTTCGCCTCGGGCCGCTGCGCGTTGAATCTCGATTGGGGCGACGTCGGCACGATATCCATTGACCCCGCCCAATCCAAGGTGATGGGCAAGTGGGGCGCCGCTGTAATGCCGGGCGCGAAGGAGGTCCTGAACTGGGACACCGGCAAGCTCGAGGCCTGCTCCGCCGAGATCTGCCCGCATGCGGTCGACGGCGTGAACCACGCTCCCTTCGCCGCGTTCGGCGGCTGGGGCGGCGGCATCAACGCGGCGGCCGATCCGAAGGTGAAGGACGCCGCCTACGCCTTCTTCTCCTACATGACGCAGCCGGCCCAGTCCAACGCCGACGTCACGGTGGGCGGCACCGGCTTTAATCCCTATCGCGCCTCCCAGCTCAGCTACAGCGACCTGTGGAAGAAGGCGAACATGAGCGAAGAGGAAGCCAAAGTGTACCTGGGCGCCATCAACGCCAGCATGAGCAGCCCTAACATGATCCTCGATCTGCGCATCCCGCAGAATCAGAAGTACCAGCAGGTCGTGCTCGACGAGGCGGTTTCGCGCTTCCTCGCCGGCGAGATCGACAAGGAAGCGACCGTCAAGGCCGTCGAGGACGGATGGAACGAACTGAACGACGAGATTGGCAAGGACGAGCAGCTCCAGTTCTACAACGCGACCATCGGCGCCAAGTAGGCGGCTGGGCGATCAACTTGGCGCGTCTCCGGATGCGCCAAGTCCCTTGCATTCCACACCAGTGCCCCTCGCGATGACAGCGCCCGTCGACACGACGATGGAAGCCGCCCATGGCCAGGGCTGGGCCGAGCGGCTTGATCGCCGGTCCGGCGGCATCATGGTGCTTCCGGCGGTCATCGTGCTGCTCTGCTTCGCCATCTTCCCCCTCATCATTTCCGCCTACCTGGCGCTTTCGCGGTTCGCGCTCGCGCCGGGCGGGTTCACGCTCAAATTCATCGGTCTCACGAACTTTCGGAAAGTGCTGGTCGGCTCGCAGCAATACCATCTGCTCGGCCAGTTCGGTGCCTTCGGTCTGGTGCAGTGGCTAAGCGTCGGACTGGTCGCCGCGGGGCTGCTCGTCCTGCTCGGCCGTTACTTTACGCGCGGCGGGCCGACGGTGCTGGGTACGGTCGGGCGCCTTCTGGCGGCTGCCGTAGCCATGGGGCTGACCATGCTCGCCGTCGCGACCGTCGCGCCCGGCGGCGTGCCTGGAACCGTTGTCAATACGCTTCTCTACGTAGTCGTCGGCGTGTTCGTGCAGTTCGCGCTGGGGCTGGGGCTTGCGCTGCTCTGCGGCCAGCCGATCCGCGGCCGAAATTTCTTCCGCGTGGTGTTCTTCATCCCGCTGATGGTCACCCCGGTGGGCATCGCCTACACCTTCCGGATGCTTGCCGACATGCAGAAAGGCCCCTTCGCCCCGCTCGTGCGCGCCTTCGGCGTCGGCGAATGGTCCTGGGCCACCGAGGCCTGGTCGGCGCGGCTGATGGTCCTGATCGGCGACACCTGGCAGTGGACGCCGTTCATGTTCATCGTGCTGCTGGCCGCGGTCGAGAATCAGCCGCGCGACCAGGTGGAGGCGGCACAGCTGGATGGGGCGAGCGGTTTTCAGATCTTCCGCGACATCACCTGGCCGGCTATCGCGCCGGTGGCGGCGACCGTCGTTTTGATCCGGCTCATCGAGGCCTTCAAGATCATCGATCTTCCGAACGTCCTCACCGGCGGCGGGCCGGGCCTGGCGACGGAATCGATGACGCTGCACTCCTTCATTTCGTGGCGCACCCAGGATCTCGGCAGCTCAGCGGCGGTCGGCTACATGCTACTCTTCATCTCGACCATCGTGTGCGTCTCGTTCTTCAATTTCGTGGTCCGGCCGGCGCGGAGGTTCGAGGCATGAACGTCGAGCCACGCTCGCTGGCCCGCAGGTTGTTCGAGCCTGCGTCCATCGACAGCCAGGCCCCGGTAGCCAGGGTCATGACCTACGCGCTCCTGTTCCTATGGACGCTGATCGTGCTTGTGCCGCTCTATTGGGTGTTGATCACCTCCTTCAAGGGACCAGGCGACGTCGACAATGGACCGTTCTATCTGCCATTCGTCGATTTCGCCCCTTCGCTCAACGCCTGGAACTTCATGCTCGTGGAAAACCCCACGCTGGGGCCATATCTGAATTCGGTGGTCGTCGCGGTCTCGAGTACACTGCTCGCCGTCCTGATCGGTTCCCTGGCCGCCTATGCCCTCGTGCGCATCCGCTTCCAAGTCAAGCTCGCCGCCATCGCGGTCTTCCTGATCCTGCTCGCGGCGGTGATCGCGGCGGTCGCGACGTTCGGCGTGAAATGGCAGGTCGCCGTCAGCGTGGCGGTGGCCCTGTTCGGCATCGCCCTGTTCACGCTCGTGGGCCGCACCAAGGCGGCTGTCGGCAATACCGACATCGAGTTCTGGATCATCTCGAACCGCATCATGCCGCCAATCGTTGCCGTCTTGCCGATCTATGTGATGTTTCAGCAGTTGCGCCTGCTCGACACGCAAGTGGCGCTGATCGCCACCTACACGGCGGTAAACCTGCCCATCGTCGTGTGGCTCACGCGCGACTTCTTCGCGGGCATCCCGCTCGACCTGGAGGAAAGCGCCGAGATCGACGGCGCCTCCAAGTTCCGGGTCTTCTTCACCATCGCGCTGCCCCTGGTGCGTTCCGGACTGGTGGCCACCTTTCTGCTGGTGCTGATCCTCGCCTGGAACGAGTACCTGGTTGCCCTGTTTCTCTCCAATGTGGAGGCACAGACGATGCCGGTGCTGGTATCGGCGCAGAACACCACGCGCGGACCGCAATGGTGGAACATGTCGGTCCTGATCGTCGTGATGATCGCGCCCGTCGTCGTTATTTCCACTCTTCTGCAGAAGCATATTGCGCGCGGGCTTCTTGCCGGTTCCGTGAAGGGCTAAGGCGATGCAAGTTACCCTCTCCGAGATCCACAAGTCGTTCGGCGCGGTGAAGGTCGTCAAAGGAATCGATTTGCAGATTCGCGACGGCGAATTTCTCGTGCTGCTCGGGCCTTCGGGCTGCGGCAAGACAACAGCGCTGCGAATGGTCGCCGGGCTGGAATCGGTGAGTTCGGGCCGCATCCTCATCGGCGAGCGCGACGTCACCCACGTTCTACCCAAGTATCGCGATGTGGCGATGGTGTTCCAGTCCTATGCGCTCTATCCTCACATGACGGTCGCCGAAAACATCGCCTACCCGCTGAAGCTTAGGGGCGTTTCGCGCGCCGACCGCGCCGTCGCGGTTCGCGCCGCTGCCGTCAAGGTGCATCTGGAAGAGTTCCTTGACCGCTATCCGCGGCAGCTTTCCGGCGGCCAGCGGCAGCGCATCGCGCTCGCCCGCGCCATGGTGCGGCGGCCGAGCGTCTTCCTGATGGACGAGCCCCTGTCCAACCTCGACGCAAAGCTGCGCGGTCACATGCGCTCGGAGCTGAAGCGCCTCCAGGCCGAGCTGGGCGTGACGACGATCTACGTGACGCACGACCAGGTCGAGGCCATGACATTGGCCCACCGCGTCGCCATCATGAACCGCGGCGTCGTCCAGCAGATCGCCGAACCACGCCTGATCTACGACGATCCGGCAAACCTGTTCGTCGCTGGATTCATCGGTTCGCCGCCCATGAATTTCCTGCAGGGAGAGTTGGTCGAGGGCCGGTTCGTCTCTGCGGACGGACAGTTCGCCACCGGCAGCGCCGAAAGCAGGAAAGGCGTCACGGCCGGCCTGCGGGCCGAGGATTGCCGGGTGACGGGCCCCTCGGAAGGCAAGATTGCCGCAAGGGTCTATGCCCTGGAGCTTATGGGCGACCATACGCTGATCACCTGCCAGTTGGGCGAGGTGATCATGACGGTCAAGGCCGACAAGTCGGCGCACTACGAGATGGACGAGCCGATCGGCGTGACCTTCGCAGACCCGGCCGTGTTCCTGTTCGATACCGAAACCGGTGTGCGCATCCGTAGCCGCACCGCTGTGGGGGCGACTGCATAAAGCTCTCGCGATCGCCAGGTGATTGGTTCTGAGCTTGTGGTGATCACCGGCGCGCGCACGTGCTGCTCCAGCGTGAGGGCTTCGCGGCCGCTGCTGGGCGGAGTGCCTCAACGCCCGTGCTTCATTTCCTCTACAACACGACCGTGAGAATGGTTGTCTGCGCCCCTTTTCACTGGAGAACGTTGGATCCCGGTTCCTCTCCCTCCGCCAAATCTCAATGACTTAGCTGATGGCGGAAGTCGGACGGCCCTTCGGGGTAACGCCGGGGTGAGCGCGGATGCTGTGCAATTCATGTTGTCGAAATACGTGAACGTCGCAGCGGAGACCTGCCGCTCCCTGCGTTCAAAACACGTTTCGCCGCACACGCTCCGGCACAGCGCCGCCATGGAACTGCTGTTGGCTGGTTCGACCTGGCGGTGATTGCGCTTTGGCTTGGCCAGGAGTCAATTCAAACAACACAGACCTACCTCCATGCTCATCTCGCGCTGAAGGAGGCCGCATTAGCGAAGGTGACATCTATAGAGGGGCAAAAAGGCATTCGCTTCAAGCCGGGCGACAAGCTGTTGGCATTCTTGAATGCGCTTTGATTTCTCAATGTTGGTGCCGGGCAGCGACTTGCCCGGCACCAATACTCCCTGCTCGGATCCTCATGACAGAGTTTCCAGCTAGCTGCCAAGGGTTAAGCTTGGCCGTCAGCTCACGACCGATTGTGTTGAAGAAGTCGGTGATTAAGCCAGGCGTTCTTTTCGCCGCGACGAGCTGCGATTGGGTCGAGGCGGCCTCCTTGCCCTAAGTGGCTGGGATTGGTGTCCCGAGGGTGCAGATCTTGGCCAATTTCCTGAGGTTCTGGGCGATGGCTGCGAGGTGGAACTCATCGCGGGCACCACAGGGGCCGCGCAATCGCAGTCTGTCGAGCTTCA
>NZ_JAMYUP010000087.1:0-19362 GCF_040323155.1 Mesorhizobium sp. M0060 | reverse complement strand
CAACTTCCTCAAAACCGCTGCAGCCTGATCCGCTCGGACGCGTCCGTCTGAAAGCGATCAGCTGTTGCAAGGGCCGTCGACGTGCGGGGAAATGAGCGCTTACGCTCAAGCGGCTGGAAGCATGCGGCCTGGTCACACGCCATTGTCATCCCGTCGCACCACGTCGCGTGTCGCTGCACGTGCGGGGTATGAAGAACTTAAGCCGCTTATTGAGCTGGGAGAAAAAACCGAAACGTTCGAGCAATGATTGAGCGCGGCCCGCAATGCGGCGGCCCTACAAGCATGATTAAATTGATCTGGATGGTTAGTCGTTGGATCGCGCCGGGGGCAAAGCCGCGACTTCTGAGGCATAGAGAAGATTGCTATAGCTCACAATTGTTGCTATCGTGAGTTATAGAAAGGTGCCTGTAACTCATGGTATGGAATTGGGAGCAGGCGGACTGGCCGCATTTTACCTACGATAAGACGGCGTTGGAACCGCTGGAAAGCGAGTTCCTGTTGCGATCGGGCGAGTTCCTAGGCGTCTTTCGTCATGTCGGTTCCGACGATCGCGACCAGATCCGCATCGATCTTATCAGCGAAGAGGCCTTGAAGACATCCGCGATTGAGGGGGAGTACCTCGACCGCGAGAGCCTGCGATCATCCCTGCGCCAGCAACTTGGTCTGGGCAGCGAGACCAGGCGCATTCCGCCTGCCGAGCGCGGCATCGCTGAAATGATAGCCGATGTCTACTTGCATTTTGCCGATGCGCTGACGCATCGCACTCTTTACGCTTGGCATACGATGGTGATGTCGGGTGAGCGTCGTATCGAGACCATCGGCAACTACCGCCAGCATGCCGATGCCATGCAGATCGCTTCCAATCGGCTGGATAAGCCCAAAGTTCATTTCGAAGCGCCGCCCTCCGCGCGGGTGAAACCCGAAATGGACGCCTTCGCCGCTTGGTTCAACGATACCTCACCCAAAGGCAAAACACCGCTCCCAGCGTTGACGCGTGCCGCTATCGCGCACCTTTATTTCGAGAGCATTCACCCGTTCGAGGATGGCAACGGCCGCATAGGCCGTGCCCTGTGCGAAAAGGCGCTGGCGCAAAGCCTGGGTGAGCCCAGCCTCATCGCGTTGGCCTATACGATAGAGCGCCGCCGCAAGGCCTACTACGACCATCTGGAGGCCAGCAACACGAGCAACGCGGTAACAGATTGGCTGCTCTACTTCGCCAACACGATCCTCGAAGCGCAGCGCGTAACGCTCGCTCGTGTCGAATTCTCCGTCGCCAAGGCCAAGTTTTACGAACGCTACCGGGATCACTTCAACGAGCGCCAGGAAAAGGTCATCGCCCGGATGTTCCGCGCGGGCATCGACGGGTTCAAAGGAGGGCTCAGCGCCGAGAATTATATCGCCATCACGCAGGCATCGCGCGCGACGGCAACAAGAGATTTGCAGGACCTCGTTGCCAACGGTGCACTGATAAGAACCGGCGAACGGCGACACACACGTTACGCGTTGAACATTCTTGATGGCCGCACGTAAACCACAATAGAGAAAGAAGAGGCAGGCTGTCAAAGAGCCTGCCTGCCTGAGCATCGAGGGGTGGCGGGCTGCAACTCGGCAGGAGGTCGTCGATTGGGTTACACGAGACCGGAAACGCAAAAAGTCGCGCGGTGCGATGCTGATTGTCCGGTCCCGGTGGAAGCCGGTGGTATAGTGTTAACTCAACGCGCGTTGGGGGAAAGAAGCGCGCGGAAGGGGCGGGCTGGCCTTCGAGTGGTAGCGAGAAACCTGAACAAAACTCTTGGCAGACATCAAGGCCGGGCACATCAGCTCGGCTGCTGTATTGCGGCAAGCTTCCAGTCACCGCCGTTCTGCCGCGTAAAGGTCCACAGTTCGGTTGTCTCCGTCGGCTGATCGGCCTGGCCCTCGACAATCTTGTCACTGATGCGATCGCGGGTCACGTCGCGAGACTCGTAGCGCAAAGCAGCGGTCGCGTAGTCGCGATCATCCTCCCGCCAGCTTTCCGCAATATCGGCCTCCAACAGGCTGACATCCGACACGTCATTCCTGACGCCCTTTTTGGCATTATCGGCAAGTTCCTCGGACAGATAGGACACCATCTCGGGCGTCACCAACCGGCGCAAGGCAGCATGGTCCTCGCGCCCGAATGCTTCCTGAACTTCCGTCAGCCTTTGCTGGAACGTGTCGAGGTCGGTTTTAGTGAGCGTGATCTCATCGGAAGGGCTGGCTTGGCTCGTTCCGCCAAATCCCGACCCGATGCCTGGAATGGGGAATGCTTGGACGTTGCTCGGCTCGGGCCGGGCTGCTGCGCTTCGCCCAAAGCTCCCAGCCCCTCGCGAGGCACCGGCCATAGCGGGCGCTGGGTTTTGCGCCGACTGCGAGCGGAAAAAGCGGATCGCCAGCATGATCGCACCGCCGATCAGCAGCACTTGAAGCAAAAGACCCAACATGCCGGCCAAGCCGCCGAAACCATGGCCCAAAAGCACGCCGATCAAACCGCCGAGAAGCAGACCCCGCATCATCGATCCGCCGAGGCCGTTGAAGAAGCCCGGGCGCTGGAATGCCTGCGGCTGACGGCCCGCATTGTTCGTTGCCGCATTGGGCGTCATCGAGCGCTCGACCGGTGCGGCAGGCTGTGGCGCAGTTCTGGTCGGCGGGACCGACTGGAAAGTGCGCGTGCCGCGACTGCCGAAGCTGCCGCCACGGCGCGCATCGGCGTGATCCACGGCGACCATGGAAAATGCCAGGAACAACCCTGCAAGCAAAACTGCAAACCGTCCCGAACGCGAAATCAACATAGGCAAATCCTTACGACACTCTTTCTGCTCATATGGGGTGCGCCGATCGAAATATCAGTGACCGGCACCTTCCACTTCAACGGGCGACATGCTGCTTATGCTCAGGCACGCCTTTCGCGGAGCGATGGCTTGCGCTCTGGTGCGCGATCCCACAAGCAGGACCTGGTCGAAGTCGGCCGCGACCAGCGGCCCCAGATTGACCGTCACCGTCCCGTCTTCAAGGCGATCCGTTGCGATAGCCTTCCGGCAGATGACGCGATGCGCATCGGCGCTAGTAGCGCGTGAGTGTTTATCCGTTCTGCGCAGGCACTGCAGATATCGCGCGGCCCAGGTTGGCACCATTCAGGTGCGAGACAATTCCTCGCCGCGACCCGTCTGCGCTATGGCTTTTCCGCAAGGATCGCCTCGGCGGTTTTCTCGTCGGTGATCAGAACATCGACGACACCAAGACGTAGCACGGCGCGCAGCACCGGAACCTTATCGAGGCCACCGGAGGGCAGGATCACAGTGTCGACGTCGCGCAGATGTTCGGGGGCGAGGCCGATAACGCGACGGTTGAGCGGATGATCGACGAGTTGTCCCTCGGCATCGATCCAGTGGCCGCAAATATCGCCGACGGCGCCGGCTTCGCGAAGCGATATGAGATCATCGTCGCCTACCAGTCCGATCCGAAAGATGGTGGCGTCCTTGTGCACCGCACCCACCGAAACGAAAGCGGCATCAACGTCGCGGGCATGGGTGAAGGCATCTTCCAGAATAGACTGGCGCATAAGCAGATCGCGCGTGGCCTCGGTGTCCGTGAACACCGGTGCTGCGACGTAGAAGCATTCCGCGTCGAAAAGCGCCGCGAGCCGGGAAGCGATCTCGTAGATGTTGATCGCCGATCCACGCGTGAGCCCGCCAAGCAGGGAAACGACCGACATCCCTTTGACCGGCCGTACGGTCACTGACCGCAGGCTAAGCTGGAGCGTCCGTCCCCATCCCACGCCCACCGATATCCCGTCACGTATTCTAAGCGACAGGGCTTCACCGGCGGCGGCTGCGATGACCTGTGGCACCAGGGCAGGATCGGGCGGTGTCGGAACCACGATCGGATCGGAGACGCCATAGGCGTCCCGCAACCGGTTCTCCAACTCGATGCAGTTCGCCACCTTGGAATTGATGCGAATCTGAACTATCCCCCGCTGGCGGGCATGCGCCAACATCCGGTTGACGCGAACGCGGGTCAGGCCAAGAGACTTGGCGATTTGCGCCTGCGTGAGGTCACCGACATAAGCAAGCCAGGCGGCGCGGACGAGGAGCCCTTCCTCGCGATCGGCTGTAACGGAACTCGTTACGGCGTGGCGGCCGTCGCGTTTCTTTCGTGGTGGTTTCTCCATCAGACCATCCTGTCCACTCCGCGGCAGCGGGATCAGAGCAGGCTCGGCGGAGCCATGTGCTCATCGATATCAGGGATCAATCGAGTTTCCCCGCTCCGCTAGCCTCGGTGATAGCGGTCGAAGGACAAAACCAGCGGAGCATCATCACAAATCGCGTCGATGATGGCGCTCGTCAGCGGCAGGCGATCGTAAGGAAGTACACCCCTGGCCATCATCATATTCTTCAAAGTCTGACCAAGGTCCAGCGCCAGTTGCGCCCCCTCGACCGTGTCTGAACTCATATGTTCGCGCTTCGCCACGGAATAAGGCAGGCCGCGGCCAAGCAGGCGCCCCATGCGACCGTTACGGCCCGCCTGGCAGGTCACATAAAGATCGCCGGAGCCGGCCAGCCCCAGCACTGTTTCGATTTTGCCACCCAGAGCTTCGACCAGAATCGCCATCTCGGCGAGGGACTGCGAGAAAAGTGACGAGGCAAGATTGTACATGAGCGCACCATTTGACGCTTTGTTGTCGCGCTCCAGCAGCCCGACGGGGGATCCAATGGCCAGCGTGTAGAAATTCTTGAAAGCGGCGCAGATCTCGACGCCAACGAGATCGGATGACGGTCGCGCATGATAGAAAGGCGCGCGCAGAATGCGGGACGCTGCGGCAATCTTGTCGGGATCGTGCCCGGCCACGATCACAGAGGTATCGCGCTGTGCGGCCAGTTCGCCAGCGATGCAAGGTCCGCCGACGGCCATCACCGGGACCGACAAGCCGGTGCGCTGCTCAATCTCGCGGGCAAGCAGATGTGGCAGGATTTCGATGCCGTCGTCACTCGCGGCAAGTCCTTTCGTAATCATCAGTATCGGCACGGGCGACTTGATGCTTTCGGCAATGCGGTCGATCGCCCAAGGAATGCCGGCCGACGAGACGCCGAGTACAAGGAGATCGGGTCCATCGTTCATCACCGCTCCGAATTCAGTCCAGGAACAGGCGGTTACCGCGCCAGGCAGAGTGATGTTGAGGCGCGGATGACGACCTGCGCTGGCCACCGAGCCGACGATCTCCTCGTCGAGATGGGTGCCGACGAGAGTAATGCGGTTACCCGCGTGAGCGGCCGGAAGCGTCATGGCAGAGCCCATGACGCCGGCGCCGAGGATAATGATGTGCGCCATTCAACTTCTTCCCTTGTCCAGCCGCTCGCCGCTGCCTTGGTCGAACAGGTGGATTCGGTCAGGCGTCGGCTCCAGATGGATCACAGCGCCAGGAGAGAGTTCCATGCGATCATGCAGCACCGAACAGATCGCGACGTTGCCCATGCTGGCAAAGATATGGATTTCGGGGCCAGTCGGCTCGACAACCGTAACCCTGGCCGGGATGCCTCGCCCGTCTGCCACTGGTCGAAGATGTTCTGGACGGATGCCATAGATCACCTTTTGGCCGGGCCGGACTGCGGCCTGTGGCGGAAGCGGGAGGGATAGTTCGTCGGTCCGCACCACCCAGGCGTCGCGCTCAGATGCGACCTCGCCATGGAACATGTTCATTGCGGGCGACCCGATGAACGAGGCGACGAAGAGGTTTGCCGGGCGATCGTAGACATCGAGCGGGCGCCCGATCTGCTCGATGTGGCCGTCGCGCATGATGACGATGACATCGGCCATGGTCATGGCCTCGATTTGGTCATGCGTGACATACACGGTGGTGGTCTTCAGCCGCTGGTGGAGCTCCTTGATTTCGGTGCGCATCTGCACGCGCAGTTTGGCGTCGAGGTTGGACAGCGGCTCATCGAACAGGAACACAGTTGGATCCCGCACGATGGCGCGGCCCATGGCGACGCGTTGCCGCTGGCCGCCGGAAAGCTGGCGGGGATACCGTTCCAGATAGGGGGTCAAATTGAGGATCGACGCCGCCCATCCGACCTTCTGTTTGATCTCTTCGCTGGGGCGTTTCTTCAATTGCATGGAAAAGGCCATGTTGTCGAAGACGGTCATGTGCGCGTAAAGCGCGTAATTCTGGAAGACCATCGCGATG
Organism: Mesorhizobium sp. M0060; assembly: GCF_040323155.1. Classification (NCBI taxonomy): domain Bacteria; kingdom Pseudomonadati; phylum Pseudomonadota; class Alphaproteobacteria; order Hyphomicrobiales; family Phyllobacteriaceae; genus Mesorhizobium; species Mesorhizobium sp. M0060. Next base: position 13,160 of record NZ_JAMYUP010000087.1, on the reverse strand, counting down.
TTGCGGTCTTTGGGATGAAGAGTGTTGACGACCCTGTCTCCTATGGTGATCTCACCGGACGTGATGGGCTCAAGACCGGCTATCATGCGCAACAGCGTGGACTTGCCGCAGCCGGACGGCCCCAACAGAACGACGAACTCGCCATCCTCGATCGAGAGATCGAGTCCATGGATAATCGAGAGGGCGCCATAGTCCTTCTTTATGTTGCTGATGGTGACAGACGCCATAAATTGCTATCCTTCGATTGCCCTTGCCGGTTGGGTTCCACGTCGCCATGCGAGTCATTGGCGACGATCCGATGCGGTCTCACCATTCGCTCACCAGAAAGTCTTCCAGCAGCCCTGCATCGGCGACCAGATTGACAAAGGACCAGCGGCCACGGATTTCTCGCGAATAGCGAATGGCATCGTGCCAAAGCGCTCGCGGCAGGCCTAATTCTGCGCCGGTGACCGGCCCCCCCGCAGCCTTGAGCGCTGCCTCCATGCGGGCAACCGGCATTGCCATCGGCCGAACCTCCTGGCGCAGCGCCGGCCAGATTTCCGCAAGCCTCCGGTTGAAGGCTTCAGTCTGACGAGCATCGAGAGCTGTCTTCTTCATCTCAGCAATGCAAAGTGGTCCAAGTTGCGCGCCATAGCGGGCCAGCATCGCCGCCTCATCGATGAGGGTCGGCCTTGCCTGCGGCGGCTCTTCCATGTCGAGGAGCCGCGCTTGCAGACGCGCCATAACCAGCGAGGCAACCCCGACCTGCTGACCGTGCGTGGTGCCGGGATGATGGTCTCCAGCGAACATGTCAACCCAATGGGAAATTTGGTGCTCCCCCATGGAGCCAGGATGGGAAACGCCGGCGAAGCAGACACCCATCGAGCACAGCGTCAAGACGCGCTGGAGATGCCCGACGGCGGTCACGTCATGCCTGGCCAGGCCAGGCGCATGGGCCAGCATCGGTTCCTCATCGCCCGCCTGCAGCAGGTAGGGCACGTCAGAATAGTAGGTGTCGAACAGCCGATGCGAAGCCCACCAGTCGATTTGGGCCGTGGAACGGCAGAGGCTGTCGCCAAGCCCGGCGGCGCTGAGCCAGGTGGGCGCTGCGGCCGACACGCCAAGGTCCAGGAAGATGCCACGCGGAGCGTGTGAGGGCAGCGAGATCTTGAGCCCTGAAGCCAAGGTCACCGACGCTGTTGAGGCGCCGTAGCCATTCATCGAGGCTGCCGTGCCGAAGACGGCATAGGGCCGGTTGTCGAGGAAGGTTGCATGCTTGCAGCTGTCATTGAGGACGCCGGATCCGACGGCCACGACCCCGTCGGCGTGACGCGTCTTCTCTCTGACCATCTGGATCGTCGCCTCGTCGCACTCCAGGCCCTGCGGCAGCACGATTTCGTCGATGTCGGCGACGGCGCGCAGCGCCTTGGCGACGCGCCGACCCATCACGTCGACGGTGTTGGTGTCAGAGACAGTAGCGATGTGGCTGCCTAGCATCAGAGGCGCTACGAGATCCGCCTCGCGGCCCTCCGTCGTCTCCAGCAATTCAATTGTTTGGAACGGCAGGATCGCGGCCGCGCCTGTCTCAGGATCTTTCCAGCGTCCTGCGACAACGTCCTCGATCAAGGCGTTCCAGTTGGTGGTTTCAGCCATGATCGGCCTCCATGAAAGCCGCGAGTCGCTGGTTCCAGGCTGAAAGCGTTGGCCAAAGATCGGCATGGATCGCAAGAAGGTCGGCGTAGAGCTGGGCCCGTTTCGCGTCCGGCTCGAAGGTTTTGGTCGGCTCGCTGGCCATTGCGAGCGACGCTTCGGCGATGGTGGAAAACCAGCCCACGCCCTTTGCCGCTGCCATCGCCGCGCCAAGCGAGGAGGCTTCTACGGTCGTCGAACGTTTTACGGGAAGATCGAGTGCATCCGTCAGAATCTGCATCCACAGGTCGGACTTCGCTCCTCCGCCGATCGCTATGAGGTGATCGATCGTCTGGGCGGCGGCCGCAGCGGCTCGCCGACTTGTCGCGGCCTGATGCAGCGCTATGCCTTCCAGCACGGCGCGATAGATGTCGCCGCGGCGGCTCGAGCCGGACAGCCCGGCAATCACACCACGGGCCTCGCTATCCCAGTGCGGATCCATGACGCCCTGCCAGTACGGCAGGAGCATTATGCCGCCTGCGCCGATGCGGCTGGCGGCGGCTTCGGCCTCGAGCGCCGCCAGGCCGTCGCTTGAGCCATGCAGATCGACGCCGAGCATTTCGCGCGCCATCCAATCAACGAGAAAAGTGCCCGCGCGAAGGCACGTCTCGTAGATATAGCCATCCTCGGCGACCGCCGTTTCGGTGCGGAAGGCCGGGTCATGGACGTAGTCGATGCCGAAACTGCCGGAGACGACCGCCGTGCCGAGATTGATGTAAGCGCATCGCGGCTGCAACACACCAGCGCCCGTTCCGGCGCATTGACCGTCGCCGCCGCCGGCGACGATCGGCGTGCCCTCGTGCAAGCCCGTCAGCATGGCCGCTTCCGACGTTAGTTGGCCCACAATGGCGCCGGGCCGCGCCAGGTCCAGCATCATTCGCCGGGCGACGCCTGCTGCGTCCAGTATATCGTTCGACCAGTCCATGGCTCGCATGTCGAGCACGCCCATTGGGTCGGCGGACGCGGTGGACGTCACCCACCGGCCGCTCAACCGAAACACCAGGTAGCCGTGGACTTCGGCTATTCGCTCCACGCGGGCAAAAATCTCGGGCTCTTCCTCGCGAAACCAGATCATGCGGTAAAGGCAAGGAATGACGTCCAGCGGCTTGCCGGATATTGCGTGGACGCGTGCCGCGCCGAAGCTTTCGCCGAAACGGCGGACCTTCTGGCGGGCGCGCTCATCGAGCCAGAGCGTCGCGGGCCTGATCGCTTCACCTTGCTCGTCGAAAAGACCGAAGCTTTCGCGCTGGTTGGCAATGGCAAGGGCGGCAATGCGTTTCGGCGAAACTGTTGCTGCCACAGCGCGGAGCGCTGTGACCGTCGAGGTCCACCACTCGGCCGGATCCTGCTCGAAATAGCCCGAACGCGGGTTGGACATTGCAATCGACGCACGGCCCTCCGCCACGGCGCGACCATTGCGGTCCCAGGCGATCGCCTTGGTTGCCGAGGTCGAGGAATCAATGCCGATGACGAGATCCGGAACCATTGCCGCCACATTGCCAGAGGGCGAGGGCGGTTGAAGCCGCCGTCGCCGAAATCACCGGGGGATGCCGCTAAAGGCCGGCATCCTTGACTTTGCCGTCGACAATGCCGGCAATGGCATCCAGGCATGCCTTGGCGTCGCCGCCATAGTCTTGGCCCGTAAGCAACTTGCCGAGCTCAACCGGAATGTCGTTGTTCGACAAATCCGCCCAAATCGGCATGTCCGGCTCCGATCCCATCTGGTTGTCGATGGTGTATTTGATCGCGTCGAAATGGCGTGTCGTTCCGGGTCCAACGACGGCCTTTGCCTTGACCCGAGGATCGGTGAAGGAGGAATTGCGCATCGGTGAGGCGCCGCCGCCGAGCGTCGACACCCGCGCCATCACATCCTTCGAGCAGACCCACTGCATGAACAGCCATGCCGCTTCCTTGTTCTTGGAATATTGCGACAACGAAATCGTCGAGCCACCCTGGTGGCCGACGGCCGGGATTTCGTTGAAGCCGCAATCGGCGGCGGCGCGACGGCCAGGAACCTCTTTGGGCGCCGGCAAGGCCTCGAACAGGCCTTTGACCTTGGAATCGTTGGCGTCGAAGCCGGGGAAATCTTCGCCCCAGGTGATTGCCATGGCGGCCTGCCCCTGTGTCAGGGCCTGACCCTGACCGTCCCAGGTCCATGTCGTCGCAGAGGGCGGCGAGTTCTTGACCAGTTCCTGATAGAATTGCAGCCCGGCCACGCCGCGCTCGTCATTGCCGACGAATTTCTTGTCTTTGTTGAAGACCGAACCGCCATGGCCCCACAGTGCGAAGGTCCAGTCGCATTCCAGCGAATAATGGCCGGACTTCGCCTGGCATGCGGTGCCAAAGATGCCATTGCCTTTTTCCGCCTCTGTGAGCGCCTGCACGGCCTTGAGGTAGGCGTCGAGGTCTGTCGGCAACGCAATATTGTGTTTGTCGAAGAGGTCCTTGCGGTACATCAGGATGAAGATCGGAATATCGAATGGAATTCCGCATTGTCTGCCGTTGTACATGGCGATGCCGTCGACCAGCGGCTTGGAGAAATCATCCCAGTCAAAGTCGGGCATCGCCAGTTCTTTGTTCTGGTCATAATACTCGCGCGGATCGACGACATCCTGTGCAAATGTCGCCATCCAGGACTGGTCGAGGTAGTAGACGTCATAGGTGCCCAGCTGGCCCTGTACGTCTTGCGTCGCCTTTGCGAGAACCTGCTCCAGCGGCACGATCTCGACTTCCACCTCAATACCGGTTGCCTTCGTGAACTCACCCGCAACGAGCTGATTGGCGACGATCGTCGGCGGCGTGGCTTCCGAAGTGTAGCGGATTTTGGTGCCGGCATATGGTTTGCCGACATCGGCCAGCCACTTCAGCATATCCGTGTCCTGGGCGCGGGCTTCTTCAACCCCCAGGCCCAGCACCCCCCGATTGGAGCGGCCGCCGCCCAGCATGGCCGATCCGAAGGCAGAAAAGCCGACGCCAGCGAGCGCCATCTTCCTCATGAAGTCGCGTTTGGTTATTCGGCGCGCCGTAAAGTCGTTGCAGGTGTCGGCGACGAATGTCTTCTTGTCGTGATCTCTGAAGCTCATGATCGTTCCTCCGTTGCGATTTTGTCGTCGTTCTTCTCGTCCGGGCCTCACTCCTTCAGCGATCCGAGAGTGAGGCCGCGGACCAGATGCCGTTGAACCAGTAGGATAAAGATGAAGCTGGGTATGATCGCCGAGGTGCCGAGCGCGGTGATGTAGCCCCACTCGGTCGCGGTCGAGGTGACAAAGGTCGAGATCTTCACCGGCACGGTGCGGATCGACGTTGTCAAGAACAGTGAGAGCAGGAACTCGGTCCATGAAAAAATGAAACACAGCACAGCTGTCGCGGCGATGCCACCCTTGACCATGGGCAGGACCACACGGCGAAAGGTCTGCCAGCGCGTCGCGCCGTCAATCAGCGCTGCCTCATCGACCTCGCGCGGGACATCGTCGAAGAACGACTTCAAAAGCAAAACCGCCAGCGGCAGGTTGATCAAACTGTGAACGAGGATGAGCCCCGTATAGGTGTCGCGCAAGCCGAGATCCCGGAACATGAAAACGACCGGTACGACGATGGCGATTGGCGGCATGAAGCGCTGCGAGAGGATCCAAAACAGGAAGGACTGTTGGCCGCTGAACTGCATTCGTGATAGGCAATAGGCGGCCAGCGTCGCCAGCAACAGCGTCAGTGTTGTCGATCCAACGGCTATGATCGCGCTGTCGAGCAGCGACTGGCGGGAATCGTAGGAGCTGGCGCCGCCCTTGATCACCCCCGCCGCCTCGCCGCCCTGTTCCATGCCGATGTCGACGCGCGAGACGCCAAGCAGCGTCACGCGGTAATTATCCGGCGTCGGCGTGAAACCGACGTAGACCGGTCCGCTGCGGTCGAAGATCGCCGAATAGGGTTTGATGGACGACAGCGCCCACCAGGCGATCGGGAACATGAAGATCGCCACCACCAAGACGGCGAGCACGTCACGGGCGATCATTCGGGCGCGGGACGGCTCCATCAGAACCTCACCTTGAACAGCCTGACGAAGAGGTTCGACACGCCGATCAAGACGACGAGCACGATCAGCGACAGGGTCGCGGCATAGGGGAAGTCTCCGGTGAAGTAGATACGACCAGCGTAGAATGAAAGCGTCTCGGTGGCCGTGCCTGGCCCGCCGGCGGTGATGATGTAAACGTAGTCGTAGATGCGAAAGAGATCGACGCCGCGGATCAGCACCGCGACCGCTATCACCTTGCGCAGCATCGGCAATGTGAGGCGCAAGAATGTCTGGAGACCATTGGCGCCATCGATCGCAGCGGCTTCGAAAGGTTCCCTCGGCAGCGCCCTGAGCCCTGCCAGCATGATGAGCACCATGAACGGCGTCCATTGCCATATGTCTGCCAGCAGGATCGCCAGCAGTGCGGTTACCGGCTGCGTCAGGATCGGCTGTGCCGGCGAGAGCAGGTGGAGGGCGTAAAGGTAGAACGACAGGACACCAAAGGAGCCGTCCTGCATCAGCAAGAACATCATTCCGGTCACGGCAGGGGGCACGACCAGCGGCAATGTCATCAACGCCCGCAGCACGCCGTAACCTTTGCGATCGGTGTCAAGCAGAAGCGCGATCAGGATGCCAAGCGCAAGCTGAACGGCAAGCGCGACGAAGGTGTAGATCAGCGTGGTTTCCAACGAATGCCACATACGCGCATCCGAGAATGCGCGCGTCCATTGGTGGACTCCGGCGAAGTCAAGCTGCCGGGAAACGACATTGCGTTTGTGAAATGACAGCCAGACCGAATAGGCGAGGGGATAGATGCCGAAAACAAGAAGCATCACCGTGATCGGCGCCAGCCAGGGAAAAGGATGCTCGGCCGTCATGAACCGGGGCAGGACCCATTTAGGCCTCTCGCGCGTGAAGGTCGCGGTGCTCACGCGCAAATCTCCGCTTGGTGACAGAGATGCATCGGCCCTCTCCCTATCGGCCAGATCGTGCCAACTTGAACTTTTGTAAGTTTGTTGTGTCTTTTGTTAAGGCAGCGTGTGGGACGGCCGTCAATTTGTCAAGCACCGGTTCGATGAACGCCCATGGATTTGCTGGCTGCCCCACATTGGGCGATCACCGCAGCGATGGTCGTCAGTACGCAATGCGAAAGGGATTTATGATGCGCAAGCCCTCGTCGAGAGCCATTCCGTGCTGCATGTCCTCCGACCAAAGTGTATCGCAGCCGGCGTGAATCGCTGCGGAGACGATCATGGCGTCATAGGTGGAAAGGCCGTATCGCTCCGCGAGCCTCAATCCTGTTTCGTGGGTCTCGATCGTGAGCGGATAGGTCGTCAACAGCCCGCGTAACATGGTCAGCAGCGCATTGGTTTCGGCCCAGGACATTTGCATCTTCCGACGCGCGACGTTCGCGAGTTCATTGAGAACCTGCACGCTGATTGCCCCGCCAGCGGCAATGACCGCCTCAGCCCGATCCGCCTTCGCTATGTCGCTTGACGCGATATAGACAAGGACGTTGGTGTCGAAAAAACTAGCGGGCATTCGACTCGTCTCGGTCGAACTTGAAGTCAGCGGGAAGCCGACCTCGGAAGGCGCGGAGGCGCTTCAGCAATTCGTCGCGCCCTGGCTTGCGCGCGACGCCAAGCTGGCGGAGGTCGGCGACATGGATTTCGATCTCATCGCCCTCCCTAAGCTCAAGGGCTTCGACCACTGCCGTTGGAAGTCGAACGGCGAGACTGTTTCCCCATTTACCGATCTGCATGTTACTTTCTCGTCTGGATATACGGTGGAAGAAATGTATATCTAAAAGGGGTGGACGTCAAGAATTGTGATGCTGCATAGCTCGGGCCACCAGCTATAGAATGCTGAAGCCCGGTGACCATGGCTACGATTTCGTTTTTGTCGAACCGGGGCAGCGTCTACGTCACCGAGGGCGTGAACAGGCCATGGGGCATCGATGAGATTGGGACAGCGACCCGAGCCTCTTTCCGGGAGCTCACACTAATCCGGCAGTCTGATCTGGAGCTTCACGTCCGCCGGCCGGCCTTCGACGGCGCGGTCGAAGGCTGCGATAGAGTCCTCGAAGGGGAAGGTCGCTGAAATCAGCGGTTTGAGGTCGACCCGCCCCGATCCCATCAGCGCGATCGCCCGGTCATATTGGTGGGCATAGCGGAACACCGTTTCGATGCGGATTTCCTTCGTCGAAGCAGTAGCGATGTCGATCGCCACCGGCGCCACCGGCAGGCCGACCACCACCACCGTGCCACCGGGCCGCGGCAGATCGAGCAGGGTCTCCCATGCTTTGGACGAGCCGGAGCATTCGAAGACGACGTCGGCGCCCCAGCCCTCGGTCAGGCGCTTTACCTCCGCCGTCAGGCTCTTGTCGCGGATATTGACCGGGACCACACCTTGGTAGCCGGCGGCGATGTCGAGCTTGGGTTGGGCGAGGTCTGCGACGATCGCGCGGGCGCAGCCGCCGGCAAGGGCGGCGATCGCCACCATCGTGCCGATCGGCCCTGCGCCAATCACCACCGCCGTGTCGCCCGGCACGAGCTTCGCCTTGGCCGCAGCCTGCATGCCGACAGCGAAGGGCTCGACCATTGCGCCTTCGGCGAAGCTGACATTGTCGGGCAATTTGAAGGTGTAGCTGGCGGGGTGAACGACATAGGGGGTCAACACGCCGTGGATCGGCGGCGTCGCCCAGAACCTGACTGCCGGGTCGATGTTGTAGAGACCCAGCCGGCTCGCCCGCGAATTGGGATCTGGAATACCCGGTTCCATGCAGACGCGGTCGCCGACCTTCAGGTGCTCGACGCCTTCGCCTGTTTCCACGATCGTGCCGGCGGCTTCATGGCCCAAGACCATCGGCGCTTCGACCACGAACGGGCCGATTCGACCATGAGTGTAGTAATGCACATCGGAGCCACAGACGCCCACCGTGTGGATCTTGATGCGAACCTCGCCCGGACCAACGGTCTGCGGCAGATCGATGTCACGCAGCTTGAGCTCGTGCTGACGTTCGAGGACAAGGGCGCGAACTTTCGTCATCAACATGATCTCCTCTAAAGCCGATTGTAGGAGGCCTTCTTGACCTTACTTGCCTTCGGCGACGCTCATCATAGCCGCTCATCCACCGCTTCAAAATCCAGTTCGGAACGAGTGTTGCCTGATTCCGACTATCGGCACCAACTTCCCGGCCAAGGGACTTTGAAGGCGAGCATGCCGCGGTGCCCTCAAGGGATCACAATCGATCGAGATGCGCGTCCAGCTGAGCGAGGATTGCGTCGAGTGAAGGCCGATCCCTGAAGTAGAGGGCGCGAGTTCGCTCATAGGCGTTGGCGTAGATCTGTCGGGTCGCGGGATCGGTGAGGCGAAAAGCCTCATTCCGCCGCAGGTCCGGCTCATCGCCGCCTCGGAACCGATCGGCCTTGTGTGCGCGGTATTCCGGGCTGCCAATAAAGGCTTTGACGCCCTCGTCCTCCAGAAGACAGAAGACGTCGTAGTAGTGACGCATGAAGTTGACGGGCATCTCTCCGGAAGCCTGCTGCTGCCGGAATTTGGTGGAAAGGGTCTGCAGCTTTTCGACGAACGTGTAGCCGGGCTCATAGCAGAGAACATCGACGGCGCGGTTATCGATCAGGTCCGGCACGCCCGATGCCACCGCACGATCATAGGCCCAGGAGGAGATGAGGCGGGCCTGATTGGGCGCGACCCGATCGAAGCCCGCTTCCAACAGAGAGGATGGATCAGAATGTCGATGTGGATCAGCTGATATCCCTTGGCCAGCGAGGTGCCGCCCTTGAGCTCGAAACGGAAACCGAGCTGCTGCAGGCCCCACAGGGCATGCATGATCCAGTAGTCCTTCTCAGCCAGGCCGGAATCGATCTTCATGTCCGCGGCGGCGACCGTGATCAGATAGCTGAAATCCCCGAGGTCGTGTAGAAGCGGCATGCAGATCAGGCCGCTTCCAGCGCTTGGCTCACCAGCCGCTCGGCGCGAACCGAACCGAAATCCCGCGCCGCCTTGGCCAGATGAGCGGGGTTCATGTCGCGGGCGCGCTTGAGGGCGCGAGGCAACACCTCAGCCTTGTTCTCGGCAAGACGGTCAAGATTCTGGAGAAGGTCGACCAGCAACACTTCCTGGGTCAGTTTCGCAGGCACCGAAGGCTTCTTGCGGAAGTCGTAAAAACGGCCGCCGAGCTGAAAGCGTCCATGACGCTTGAGATTATAGACGACCGGTTCGTTGTAGAGCTGGGTCGTGCCCACCCCCAGGCTGTTATAGGCGCTGGGGGAGACCATCAGAAAGCGATCGTCGTTGAGGAACGTCTCGACCAGTTTCTCCGCCGCAGCCGGAGCCTTGCCGAAACGCGTGCTGCGCGGAGCCATGTACAGTCCGCCCGACACCTTCTCCAGCCGACCTTCCTCGATAAGCTGACGCAGGTGGCGATCGACAGCCGTGGACCACTTCTCGAGGTCCTTGCGCCGATAGACCTGTCCAGGCCGCAACCGCTTCTTCAGTTCGTTCAATGCGGACACCGTCAAATCCTTCGTCCTCCACTTAAGACGCTGCGCTCCATTTTGCAATGATTTTCGTTTAAAATTCATGCACACGAGCGGACCGCCGGTCCATGTCCATGGGATACCCTTTTGCATGCGACGAGGCTCATACTAGCCCCTCGTCGACGGCTTCAAATCGGGTCCCGAACAAGTGTTGAATTGATTTCGGCCATCCGCACCAATTCCCGATCTAGGAACTTGAAGGCCGCGGCCATGCCGCTGGCGGAACCGGATTTGTTCAATCAGGACGCTTCGAGCTATCGTGCGATGAACTGGGCGCGAGAATTGCCATGCCTCCTGAATCGGAGGTGATGGGTTCGGAACAACTCTCCACTTGAGATGGCTATCTGTCGGCCTCTTCGGTGCGGGAACTACGCAGCGGATTGAGGATCTCGATGCCTTCGAAATCTTTCTCGTTATCCGTGACGACGACGCAGCCGTTCGCTTCTGCGACAGCTGCGATGATGGTGTCGAGACCGCTTCGCGGCCGCCCCTTGGCTTTGGCGTCTGCCATAAGTTTTGCCCACGAAAGGGCCGCTTTCTCGTCAAAGGATAGTATGCGACCGTCGAAGAGCGCTCGTGGTCCAGTTGGACCGACGAACCAGGCATCGAGTTGATCGCGCCGCTTCCCCGCCGGCTTTTCGAGAACGCCGCGTCGGATCTCGGCAAGAGTCAACGAGGAGATGAAAAGGTCGTCGTCGATCTGCTCGGCCATCCAGGCGATCAACGACTCGGAGGGCACCGGCTTCATGAAGTCGCTGATGATATTGGTGTCGATCAGATACCGCATTAGATGTCGACCCTTCGTCCCTCCTCACGGGGACGGGTCAGCTCCAGTTCGGAACCAATGAGAGGCGATGCAAGCAAAGCCTTGAGGATGCCGCCTTTCTTCGCAGGCTCACCTGAGATTGTTTGCTTGACGGCCGCGCGCAAACGGTCGGCGTCTGCACCGCCTTCCGCCAGGCGTCGAGCTACCGAGCGGATCAGCTCACGGTCGTCATCGCGGCCGACAACCTCGAAGCGCGCCATGCCTCGGCCAGTCAGGCGGCTCCGATAGCTATCAACCGCGCGTCGTTGAGGACTCTTGCTCATTCAGGGCCTGCCGAGGGTATTACCGGTAATATAACCAGAGCACCAGAATGTGCAAGCTCGTTGGGCCGAGTGCGGATTCACCTCGCCGAGGAGCCACCCGCCGCCGTCGGACCCAAGATCGCGGCGGATGTTCAATACTTCAACCAAAGTGGGAACGAGCCAAGGTTGCCGCGATCACTCCTGATGTCGTAGAGGCCATGGTCGGCGTTTTTAAAATTGGCGGAGAACAATACATGCCAGAGCACCCGAAACTCGTCTCCACTGCCAAGTCGCATGGCGGCGCCCAGCATGTTTATTCTCATCTCTCGACGAGCTGCTCGTGCGAAATGACGTTTGCCATTTTCGTGCCTCCGCAGGCACGGGAAAGGCGTTGCCCCGTGGTGTGGTACCTCTCTGGACTCACCTGCACCCATGCGAATGTAATGGAAAAAGGCGAATATAGACGTATGGCCGCCGAACTTGGCTTGATCGTCGTCTGTCCCGACACCAGCCCGCGTGGTGCCGACATTCCGGATGAAAAGGGCAATTGGCAGTTGGGCAGCGGCGCCGGTTTCTACCTCGACGCGACGCAAGAGCCGTATGCGAAGAACTATCGCATGTATTCCTATATCCTCGAGGAGCTGCCAGCCGTGATCGGGCGCGAATTTCCCGCCGATATGGCGCGCCAGTCGATCTTCGGCCATTCGATGGGCGGCCATGGCGCGCTGACGATCGCACTGAGAAATCCCGCGCGTTTCAAGAGTTGCTCGGCATTTGCGCCGATCGTGCAGCCAAGCACAGCCGGCTGGTCGAGGCCGGCTTTCGAAAAATATCTCGGCGTGGATGAGGCCTCGTGGCGGCGCTACGATGCCACTTCGCTCATCGAGAATGGACACCGTTTCCCGGAATTCCTGGTCGATCAGGGAACATCAGATGGTTTCCTCCAGGAGGGCCTCAGGCCTTGGCTGCTCGAGGACGCCTGCTCCAAGGCCGGCATTCCGTTGAAATTGCGGATGCAGGACGGATACGATCACTCATATTTTTTCATTTCGACATTCATGGATGACCATATGACGTGGCATGCCGAACGGCTTTCACGAGACTAAGACTAACTACTATAGGAATAGCTCAGCGGGTCAGGCGGGCTCGGTAACGACGCCGATACGCCGGTAGACGAACGGTTCGTCCTTCGAGGGAACTGTCGCAGCGCGCTGGGCTTCGTCGATCAGCATTGCCATGCGCGCATGGATCGGCGATTTCGCGCAAGCCGGGTCCGTTGCGGCGGCATCGCCGGCGATCGCCATCGCCTGGCAGCGGCAGCCGCCCCAGTCGATTTCGCGCCGCTCACAGTTGCGACAGGGCTCCTGCATCCAGTCCGTGCCGCGAAAGGCATTGAATGCCGGCGAATCGGTCCAGATCGCGGCCAGGCTGCGTGGTCCGAAACGCTCGAAGCTGAGCGACGGGATGGTCTGTGCGGCATGGCATGGCAGTACGGTGCCGTCCGGCGTCACCATGAAGGCGTCGCGCGCCCAGCCGCCCATACACGGCTTGGGATAGATGGCGAAATAGTCCGGCGTGACGAAATCGATGTTAATGACGCCGGTGAGTCGTTCCCGCGCCGCCGCGACGATCTCCGCCTGCCGGTCGACCGCAGCACGCTCGGGCATCAGTTGATCGCGATTGGTCAGCGCCCAGCCGGCGTACTGGACGTTGGCGATCTCGAGACGCTCCGCACCCAGCGAAAGGGCCAGATCGATGAATTCCGGCACCTCCTAGATGTTGTGGGGATGGATCGGCGCGTGGATCGTAAGCGGCCGGCCGGCCGCGAGAGACCCGCGTGCCGACTCCAACTACTT
>NZ_JAMYUP010000086.1:0-19372 GCF_040323155.1 Mesorhizobium sp. M0060 | reverse complement strand
AAGGGTCTCACACCCTATGAGTTCATCTGCAAAATTTGGGCAAAAGAGCCCGAACGGTTCCGACTCGATCCCACCCATCAAACGCCGGGACTAAACACCTAGGCACACCTAACCCAAAAGAAAACCCAGCGTGATCGCCAGCTGGCCGGCATAATACAGCGCCCAGACTGCGTGGCGCATCCAGACGCGGTACGGCGAGATGGCGGGCAGCAGGAACTTTTCCGAAGCAAGCAACCCGTCGGACAGCATGAGCAGGACGACGCCGCCGACGGCCCAGGCACTGTTCAGGGTGAGCGCGGCAATGCCCATGGCGAGGATTGCCGCGGCATGCACACTGATCGGCAAACGCAAAGCGGGGCCAACGCGGCGCCAGAGCGCGAAAAGCATGGCCAGCGCGAATACGGTCAGCGCCAGCACGATCACTGCTCGCCACGGTTCGGCCAAAAGCTGCCCGAGGCCGCCGCCGGAGCGCAGGAACAGCGCGACGTAAAGCACATGCGCGGCAAGAAAACTGGCCGTGCCGCCAAGAAAAGCCTTCTCGCCGTCGCGCGACAGGAAAGCGTCGCCAATGGCACTGAAGGCCAGCGCGGCGACGAGCAGCCATGGCCCGCCCTGCTGCACGACCAGCACCGCCAGCATCGCCGCCGCCAATGTCCTTGCTGCCGACCGCGAAAGGCGCGGCGGCATGCCGAGGCTGAACGCGTAGATCACCGCTGCCGCCAGCGAAAACACCAGCGTCGCATTGGCATTGGCGTCGATGCCGCCGGGAAACGGCATCATGCGTTTGCCTCGCTCGCAGCCGGCTTGCGCAGGAACAGCGATTTCGCCGCCAGTGCCGCGCCGCCGGTGATCAGCACGCAGGCGGCGAGGATGCGCCATGACGGCTCGGCGAAGCCGGCGGCGATCAGCACCAGCGTCGACAGCAGCGGCGCGGCGTAGCTCGCCGCCCCCAGCACCTGGATGTTGCCGCGCTTGACGCCGATGTCCCAGGCATAGAACGCCGCCCCCACCGGCATCAGACCGAGGCCGAGCACGGCCAGCCACTGGCCGGCGCCGTCGGGCAGTACCGTCCGCTCCAGCAAGAGATGGCAGACGAGCGAAAGTGCCGCGGTGGCGGCACAGAACCAGGTGACGATGCTGGTCGGCACCGACGGGAAGCGCCGCGACAACAGCGAATAGGACGACCACAGCACCGCACAGACGCCCGCCATCGCATAGCCGAAGGCATAACGCGCATCGAAGGCAAGTCCGCCGCCGCCCTTGGTGACGATCAGGAACGTGCCGGCAAGACCGAGCAGCGCGCCGACGACATGGTTCCAGGCCAGCCGCTCGCCCGGCATCAGCGCCGACCCCAGCACGATCAGCAGCGGCCACAGATAGGCGATCAGGCTGGCCTCGACGGCCGGCGCATTGCGCAGCGCCGTGAAGTAGAAGAAATGGTAGCCGAACAGGCCGGCAATGCCGATCACCCAGACTTGGCGCGGTATCTTGCCGGCGCTGTCGGCCGCCGGCGTGAACAGCCGGGCGACCAGTCCGACGCAGGTGCCGACCGTGAAGGTGAGTGCCGAAAGCAGGAACGGCGGCACCGCGCCCGAAGCATCCGTAAGCAGCGCCAGCAGCGCCCACATGGCGACCGCGGAGAAGCCGATCAGTGTTGCGCGCGCCATACCCGTCGCCCCCGTGCCCATCTGCGGCGGCGCACGATCACGCCTATTCGTTTGCTTCGAACCGCTCCGCGCTGATCGTCAACGGGCCGATTTGCGTGCTGACCGTGGCGCGGATCGGCGCATATACGCCGCTTTGGCCGACCGGTGCAAACGTCACCATGATGCGGCTGTGGTTCTTCAGGTATTTCAGCGCCTTGCGGTTTTTGCGGTAGCCGGCCACCGGCTCGAAGCCCATCCTGCAGGTAACCGTGTCGCCCTTGTAGCCGGCCACCGAGATCGACCCTTTCGCCTCGTAGGTCAGTTTCAGATCGGCACGCATTTCGCCGTCATAGAGCTTCACCGTGCGCCCGCAGACCTGGTCGAGGTTGTCGGCATGGATGACGGTCGCGGCCATCGGATCGAGGACCGATACGAGATCGCTGCCGACCAGCGGTATCCAATTGTTGGGATTGCGCTTTTTCGGCTCAGGCACGACCTTGGTCGAGGTCACGACGCCGTTGGCAAACTGGATGTCGATCATCGATGTCTTCTTGCCGGACGTGTAGTCGGCGCGAAACGCCTGCGGCTGCATTTGCTTGCCCGAAATCTTGCCCTTCGACGAAATCGTGCCCCGCGTATCGTCGAACAATGTGGCGAGCCCGGCGCTGGAGACGCTGCCCTCGATCGAATAGGTGTCGCCTTCGTAATGGCTGGAGAATTTCGCTTTGGCCACGGAAAGGCCGAGGAACGACACCGAATACTCGCCCGTGAAGGATTGCGGCTCAGCGGCCGAAACCGTCGTCGACAGCGCGACGGCGAACAGCGCGATCAGGGCATGGAAAACGTGTAAAGAACGAGGCATGGGCGGGTCCTTGGTTCTCGACCGGAGATGGGCAGCTCTGGTCTGGCATGTCCCTGTGTGACCGCTTATAGGCTGAATTCCGGCCTTAATGTGAAGGGGCGCTGTCGTCTTGAGCGACGAGGCTGGTCGACGGCCAAAATAAAAAACCCGCCTCGGCGGCGGGTCATCGGCGCGAATTAGCACGATGGACAAATTAGTAGCATAGCTGCCGGCACAAAGCAAGAACAAAATGTGGCGTCCTCGACGAGGCTGCCGGTCCGCCCTTGCGAGGGAGACCCCCGGCCGGGGCAGAGGGGAGGGTTGCGGCCTTCATTCGAAGCTTGGGTTCCTCGCCCCACGAAAGTGGGGAGAGGTGACTCGGCGAAGCCGAGACGGAGAGGGGAACTGCGCCCTACGAAAGACCCCTCTCCGGCCGCTTCGCGGCCACCTCTCCCCCGCTTCGCGGTAGGCGAGGAAGCCAAGTCTTGACAGGTCGAGGAAAACACCCCTCGTTGCCACCACTTGGCCATCTCCCCCCGCAAGGGGATCGGCAGCTCCGCTGGTCGCGCCTTCTCCGAAAGTGCGATTCCCCTGTCGCGACCAGCCCGCGCTTGACGCATCGGCGAAATGCAACTATGGAACGCCAACTTTTTCCATAAGGCGGCCTGACCGAAACCGCGCCCCACCGGCGCGCGTCGAATGTTTGGCCAGGACCGAGAACCGAAGGTTAGAACCATGTCCCGCACCTGCGAACTCACTGCCAAGGCAGTCATGTCCGGCAACAATGTGAGCCACGCCAACAACAAGACCAAGCGTCGCTTCCTGCCCAATCTCGTCAATGTGACGCTGATCTCGGAAGTGCTGAACCAGAATGTGCGCCTGCGCATTTCGGCCAATGCGCTGCGTTCGGTCGAGCATCGCGGCGGCCTCGATGCCTTCCTGGCCAAGGCCGATGCCAAGGAATTATCGCAGCGCGCCCGTCTGTTGAAGAAGCAGATCGCCAAGAAGCTCGCCGACCAGCCGGCCGCCTGAGTTTTTCGGCGGGCAGCCGCCTTCTAGGGCGTGATCCGGACTCCGGATCGCGTTCCGCTGGTTCCATTACCCAGGATAAAAAAATGACTTTCTTCTCGCGATACCTGCCCTTCGTGGCCGCCATGGCGCTCGTCGTCGTGGCGTCGAACATCCTCGTGCAGTTCCCGATGCAGGGTGCAATCGGCGGGCTGTCGCTGGCCGACATCCTAACCTGGGGCGCCTTTACCTATCCGTTCTCGTTCCTGGTCACCGATCTCGCCAATCGCCGCTATGGGCCGGCGGTGGCGCGCAGGATCGTCTTTGTCGGCTTCATGACAGCGGTGGTCTGCTCGATCCTCATCCCGCCCTTCCTGTTTCGCCACGGCCTGATCGAATTCGAGACCGCCGCCGACCGACTGGTGCGCATTGCCGCGGCGTCGGGTGCGGCCTTCCTCACCGCGCAATTGCTCGACGTCACCGTGTTCAACCGGCTGCGCCGGCAGAGCTGGTGGCGCGCGCCGATCGTCGGCACGCTGGTCGGCTCCGTCTTCGATACGGTGGTGTTTTTCACCGTCGCCTTTGCGGCGGCTTTCGCCTTCGCCGGGCCGAACGACGCCTTTGCGCTGGAAACCGCACCACTGATGGGCGTGCTGCCGGTCGAGACGATGCGCTGGGTCTCCTGGGCGCTCGGCGATCTCAGCGTCAAGCTGATCATCGCGGTGGTGGCGCTGATCCCCTACCGACTGCTTGCCACCCGCTGGAGCCAGCCGGCAGTGGCGGCATAGTCTTTGATCCCCTGGCTTCAACTGGACTCGGCAAAAACGCCTGACGGCGGACAAGAGCTTCGCCTGAAGCGGCGCGGCGGCGAATTCTCGATCATGCTTGGCGCGAACGAGCTGATGAACAGCCGGCTCAGCGGTTCCGAAGAAGCTCTGGCCAAGCTGTCCTGTCAAAGGATTGCCGGCCGTCGGCAGCCAAGCATCCTGATCGGCGGCCTCGGCATGGGCTTTACCTTGCGCGCGGCGCTGACCGAGCTTGGCGGCGATGCGCAGGTCACTGTTGCCGAATTGGTGCCGGCAGTCGTGACCTGGGCGCGCGGCCCGATGGCCGAGGTTTTCGACGGTTGCCTTGACGACCGGCGCGTCAGCATTCGCGAGACCGATGTCGGGCAGCTCATTCGATCGCAAGCATCGGCTTGGGACGCGATCCTGCTCGATGTCGACAACGGCCCGGAAGGCTTCGTCTACAAGGCCAACGATGCGCTCTACGGCGCAGCCGGCCTGAACAGCGCGAGAGCAGCTCTCAGGCCCGGCGGTGTGCTGGCGGTCTGGTCGCAGGGCCCTGATGCAGGTTTCACCCGGCGGCTCAAGCAGGCGGGCTTCACGGTGGAGGAGGTCAAGGCGCGGGCTAACGGCAAGCGTGGCGCCCGGCACGTCATCTGGATCGCGAGCAAAGGGCAATAGGCCACCTCGCAATCGAGCGGGTCCGTGTTGGACGCCGCCCGGGTCTGCCGACGAACCTCTACTTCGTTTTCTGAAGCTCGGCGGCGAGTGCCTGCAGCAGCCCGCGCGTGCCCTCCTCGCGTCCTTGCGCCGAATCGACGCCATCGAAGAAGGCACCCTGTTCGGTATAGGTCAGGCGGGTGCCGTCGCCGGAAGGTGCAAGCTCGACCGTGGTGAGCGACGCCGACAGCGGCTGCGGCCCAACCGCCATCCGGTAGGAAAATACGATGCGTCGGTCAGGAACGATGTCCTGGAACTGCGCATCGAGCCTGATTTCCGGGCCGCCCTGATAGCTGAACCGCGAAACCTCGCCGCCGCCGACACGGAAATCGAAGGTGAATTCGGCGATCGTGAAGCCGTCGCCTTCGACGCGCCAACGCCGCACTGTCGGCTTGTCGGCAAAGGCGAAGAAGACGCGTTCGGGCGATTGAGGGTAGGTCCGCTCGATCGTGAAGGTCGAATGGATGACGGAGTGCTGGTCGTTCACGGGGGCAATCTGGCTCATTTCTTTTCGTCCTTTTCCTGGTCGTGGATCGTTGCGTTCGATTGGTCCGTCTCCGCCAGAATCTGGCCGAGACGGTCGAGGTGGCGTTCGGCCGGCGTGCGGCGTGCGGCGATCCAGTCGGCGAGCGGGGCGAGCCCGCCGGGCTCGATCCGGCAGGTGCGCACGCGTCCGACCTTCTCGCTGCGGATCAGCCCGCACGCTTCCAGCGCCTGGAGGTGCTGGAGCACGGCGGCGAAGGTCATGCCGAACGGCTCCGCCAACTGGCTGACGGTGGCCGGCCCGCGACTCAGTCTTTCCAGGATTGCCCGTCGCGTCGGCTCGGCAAGAGCCCGCAGGATGCTATCGATCTCGGAATGCTTAAGCATGGACTTGAGTATTCCGCCAATGGTGCCAATTGTCAAGTCGCTACTAAAGTGTTTTTACAGGTGGCGAAGCTGGCTGAAAAACCCGCGACGCGGGTCATTGCCAAGGGAAATTGCATGAGCTGCGAAACGGCGCTGAGACGCCAGCATCGCCGTCAGCCAGCCAACGGCCGATCACGCGTCAATCCTCGTGCAGCACAAATTCCAGATAGAGGTTGCGCTGCAGGATCGAGTGATTGTCGTCGGACATCAGCGACACGATCAGCGCGCCGTCGTCGCGGGTCCAGACGTCGAGCGCTTCCATGTTGTCGATCTGGTAGCCCATGTCGGCTTCAAGCAGCACCGGCCCGCCGGCGACGGCGCCCTTCTCGACGCTTTCGCCATAGATGCGCCGCAGCCGCATCTTGACGCCGCCGGCCATTGAAAAACTGCGCTCCAAAAGCACCAGGTCGCCATCGGGCAGGAAGGCGCCGTCGGTGATGTCGAAATCACCATTGCGCTCGACGGTGAAGACGCCCTTGTGCGGCCCTTCGATGATCGCCGCATAGATGTTGCCGGCCTTGTCGAGGCTCTTTTCCGACACCACGACCAGTCCGCCCTCGTGCTGCCCGTTGGGATTGGCGCGAGTGACGGTCTCGAAGCCGCGATTGCGACGAAGTTCCCAGGCCGGGATCAGGAAGTCCAATTGCCTGAACGGCGCCTTCATGTCGTCCGGGTCGATCTTGAACTGGGCGATACGGTGATCGCGCTCGAAACCGACCGTGGCAATGCCGTCCTTGACCGCAAGGCCTTCGGCATCGACCGCCCATTTCTGGTCGATCAGCTGGCCAGCCGCATCGACCATCTGCTGCATGCGGAAAGTCTGGATGCCGGAAGGACGTTTGTCGGCATCGTGGACGAGGGTGCCGAAGAACCAGAAGCCGGTGTCGGAGACGCCGATGAAATCACTGCCGGGCTTGAGGAACCGAAGCGCCGACAGCGCGCCGAAATCGCGTGTCGCCGAGGTCATTTCGAGCCCGCCGACGAATTCCAGCGGCCCGAACTGTTTGTCCGGCCGGCCGATATGGAATTCACTGATCGGCCGGGCCGAGATTTCGGCCGGCTCGACCGAGGCCGGGCCGGCGGCGATAGCCGGCGCCAAAGTGATGCCGAACAACGCGACGGCGGCCAAAAGCGTCTGCCAAAAGCCGCCGCGCGAAAAAATCATCCGGCGCGCCGCATGCCGCCGCGCCGCGTGTCGCGCACGGTTTCCTCGGCGAACAGCGAGGCCAACTGCTCCGTCATGGCGCCGGCCAATTCTTCGGCATCGACGATGGTGACGGCGCGGCGATAGTAGCGGGTGACGTCGTGGCCGATGCCGATGGCCAAAAGCTCGACCGGCGAGCGCGTCTCGATGAGCTCGATGATGGCACGCAAATGCCGCTCGAGATAATTGCCCGGATTGACCGACAGCGTCGAATCGTCGACCGGCGCGCCGTCCGAGATCATCATCAGGATCTTGCGCTGCTCCGGCCGCGCGATCAGGCGGTTGTGCGCCCACAGCAGCGCCTCGCCGTCGATGTTTTCCTTGAGCAGGCCCTCGCGCATCATCAGGCCGAGATTGCGGCGCGCCCGCCGCCACGGATGGTCGGCGGATTTGTAGATGATGTGGCGCAGATCGTTGAGCCGGCCGGGGTTCGGCGGCTTGCCTTCCTTCAGCCATTTCTCGCGCGCCTGCCCGCCCTTCCAGGCGCGGGTGGTGAAGCCGAGGATTTCGACCGAGACGCCGCAGCGTTCCAGCGTGCGCGCCAGGATGTCGGCGCAGGTGGCGGCGACCGTGATCGGCCGGCCGCGCATCGAGCCCGAATTGTCGAGCACCAGCGACACCACCGTGTCGCGGAATTTGGTGTCGCGCTCCTGCTTGAAGGACAGCGGCTGCATCGGGTCGATGACGACGCGCACCAGCCGCGCCGGATCGAGATAGCCCTCTTCGAGGTCGAAATCCCAGGAACGGTTCTGCTGCGCCATCAGGCGGCGCTGCAGCCGGTTGGCCAGCCGCCCGACGACGCCGGAAAGGTTGGCTAGCTGCTTGTCGAGGAAGGCGCGCAGCCGGTCCAGCTCCTCCTCCTCGCACAATTCCTCGGCGCCAACGGTCTCGTCGAAGGCCGTGGTGAAGACCTTGTAGTCAATCTCCTTCGGCAGATTGGTGAAGGGGTTGTCGTTGCGGCGCGCCTCGCCGGGCGTCTCGGCATCGGCATCGTCATCATCGGACAAATCGTCGGCGGTGGCGTCGGATGCCTCCGTCTCGGCCGATTGCTCATCATCGGACGATGCCTCGGTATCCTCGGACTGCGACTGCTCGGAGCCGGAATCGTCCTCGCCGCCCTCCTCGCTCTGCTCCTCGCCTTGCGGCTGGTTTTCGTCGTTGTCCTCCGAGTCTTCCGTCTCCTGGTCGTCGCCGAGTTCCTCGGCCATTTCCATGGAGGCGAGCATCTCGCGCACGACGCGGGCGAAAGCCTGCTGGTCTTCGAGCTTTGCCGACAGCCCGTCAAGATCGGCACTGGCCTTTTCCTCGACCCAGGGGCGCCAGAGATCGACCAGCCGCTCGCCGCTCTTCGGGACAGTGCGGCCGGTCAGCTTTTCGCGCACCATCAGCGCCAGCGCTTCCTCGATCGGCGCGTCGGCCTTGTCCTTGACGTCGACGAGGTTGGCCCTGGCGTATTTGTCCTCGAGCATCGAGCCGATATTGTCGGCAACGCCCTGCATGGCGCGACTGCCGATCGCCTCGACGCGCGCCTGCTCGACTGCGTCATAGATGGCGCGGGCCTGCTTGCCTTCCGGCGCCAGCCTGGTGTGGATGCGCGCATCGTGGCAGGCGCGCTTCAGCGCCATTGAATCGCCGAGCCCGCGGGTGATGGCGATATCGGCTTTCGATGCCTTCTTCGGCAGTTCGGGCAGCCGGGCGCGGCTGCCGGCCAGCGCCGGCCGATCCTTGGCGAAACCGACCTCGAGTTCCTTGTCGCCGGCAATTGCACGCATGCAGACGGTGACGGCGCGCTTGAAGCTGTCGGCTTCAGACCCCGTCTTCGACTTGTTGCGCGTGTTATCGCCCGGACCCGCCATCAGTTCTTCTGACCTGCCAGTTCATCAAGCGTGATGCGCTTCACCTGCTTTGCTGCGACTTCAGCATCTGGCACCGGCGTCAGTCCAACAATCCCACGTTCCTCGAGTGACACCCGGTAGAATCCATCGGCATAGAACGTGCCGAGGGATTTGCTAAATCCGTCGGGAAAGCCGAGCACCCTCTGGGATTTGCCTTCCCTTGAAACGATACCAAAGACCCCATGGATCGACATCGCCGCAAAACTGGCAGTTTCGCTGTCATGCTCACGGCAGGAAATCTTCAGCCCGATGATTTGATTCATCGACCTTTCTGCGAAACGCCATAGCGCGTCAAAATTCGCCGCCGTGACCTCGCCGACGATCTGCTGAAGTGTAGCTTCGTCGGCTATCGCCACACCTTTTGCCAACACCAAAGGCGCCGCAAGGACGAGGAACGCGCGCCGATCGAGCATGCCTTACCCCAGCACAACGTTGGCCGCGCTCTCCGGCAGATCTTCGCCGAAGGCGCGCTGGTAGAATTCGGCGACCACCGAGCGTTCCAGCTCGTCGCATTTGTTGAGGAAGGTCAGCCGGAACGCCATGCCGATATTGCCGAAGATCTCGGCATTCTCGGCCCAGGTGATGACCGTACGCGGGCTCATGACGGTCGACAGGTCGCCGTTGATGAAGGCCGAGCGCGTCATGTCGGCGACGCGGACCATCTTGTTGACGATCTCCTTGCCCTTGCCGTCGCGATAATGCTTGGCCTTGGCCAGCACGATATTCACCTCATTGTCGTGCGGCAGATAGTTCAGCGTGGTGACGATCGACCAGCGGTCCATCTGCGCCTGGTTGATCTGCTGGGTGCCGTGATAGAGGCCGGTGGTGTCGCCGAGGCCGACCGTATTGGCGGTCGAAAACAGCCGGAACGCCGGGTGCGGGCGGATGACCCGGCTCTGGTCGAGCAGCGTCAGCCGGCCCGATGATTCCAGCACGCGCTGGATGACGAACATCACGTCCGGGCGGCCGGCATCGTACTCGTCGAAGCACAGCGCGACATTGTGCTGATAGGCCCAGGGCAGGATGCCGTCGCGGAATTCGGTGATCTGCAGCCCGTCCTTGACGACGATGGCGTCCTTGCCGACGAGGTCGATACGGCTGACATGGCTGTCGAGATTGACGCGCACGCAAGGCCAGTTGAGGCGCGCGGCGACCTGCTCGATATGCGTCGACTTGCCGGTGCCGTGATAGCCCGACACCATGACCCGGCGGTTGTAGGCAAAGCCGGCGAGGATCGCCATGGTCGTGTTCTTGTCGAACAGATAGTCCGGATCGATGTCGGGCACATGCTCGCTGGTCACCGAATAGGCCGGCACCACCATCTTGGATTCAAAGCCGAATGTCTCCTTCACCGACACCGTGGTGTCGGGCAAGTTGGCGATGTCGCGATCGACCTTGTTCATCTCTATCAACGTCTCCACAAGCGAAACGCCGCGTTTCGCCGGCAATCGATTTTGTTCGGGGGCGGTCTTAAAGCCTTTTCCAACCTTATGAAAGTTGGAAAACGACACGAACCGTAAGGTCGCTCAGCACAAACCTGCCTGCTTGAGCACGCGATAGGCCTGGAGCACATCGCGGAACCGGTCTTCCGAACCTCTGTCGCCGCCATTCGCATCCGGATGGTGGCGTTTCACAAGTTCCTTATAGCGCGCCTTGATATCCTTGCCAGTCGCCTTTGTATCAAGGCCAAGCGTTTCCAGTGCCTTGGCCTCAAGCGGCTTGGCCTTGCGCTCGCGTGCTTCGCGCGGATCCTTCGGGCCTTTGAACAGGTCGAACGGATCGCGCATGCGGTTGTAGTAGCCGGCGCGGCCGGAGCGCGCCTGGGCAAAGTCCGGCGAGGAGCGTGTCGAAGCACCGTTGACACCCATTTTCCAGGTCGGCCGGTGGCCGGTCATGGCCTCCTTCTGGAAGCGGGCGATCTCGGTGTCGGGAACGCCCGAGAAATAATTGAAGCCCTTGTTGTACTCGCGCACGTGATCGAAGCAGAACTGGAAGTACTCGCCTTCCTTCATGCGCCCGACCGGAGCGCGGTGGGTGCCGGCTTCCTTGCAGCCATCCCACTGGCAGATCGGCGAGCGCGACTTCAGTTCCGCGTCCTTCTCCGGGCGGATGCGAATCTTTTCGAAATATTTTGGGTACGGCTTCATCTCACCCATTTATGGGCTGTTCGCTGATGCGAAACAAGAATTGACATTTTCGCGATGATCGCCCTAACCGCTGAATCGCGGCATAAAACCGGCGAATGGCGAATTTTGTGCGATGACATAGATGTGGTGAAGGGAAGCGGCGATGTCCATACAGGCGACGATGGAAGATAAGCTGAAAAAGGCGTTTTCGCCGGAACGGCTGGCTGTCATCAATGAAAGCCATCTCCATGCCGGTCATCATCATCTGGATTCCGGCCATCACGCCACCTTCGACGGCACCGGCGAGACGCATTTCCGCGTCCGCATCGTCGCCCCCGCCTTTGCCGGCATGAGCCGCGTCGAGCGCCATCGCGCCGTCAACGATCTGCTGGCCGAGGAATTGAAGTCCGGCGTCCACGCCCTGGCGATCGAGCCGGCAGCGCCCGGCGAAAAGACCCGCTGGTAGATCAGCCGAGCGTCGCCTGCAGGAAAGCCATCACCGCGACGGTCAATGCATCGCCCTCGGTGCCGAAGTCGCGATTGATCGACATGTGCGAATAGGCGCTGCCGTCGAACAGCGTGACCTTGGTTCCGGTAGCCTTCAGACGCTCGGCGAAAGCCTGCGCGTCCGCCGCGCGGCCTTTCGCCCGCGAATAGGCGATGAAGGTCGGCGGATGCTTGCGGCCCTCGACATAGGTGATCGGCGACAGCGCGCGCCACTGCGCCGGATCGGGAAAGGCGCGGGCATAGACCCCTGCCATGTCGCCGCTCCTGGCCAACGCCTCCAGGTCGTAGGCCCTGGTATCATCGAGGACCAGCGCCGCGACGCCGGGCAGGCCGCCGCGCAGGCCGGTCAACGCGACGAGATGGCAGCCGGCCGAATGGCCCATCGCGACAATCCGGTTCGGATCGCCGCCATGCTTGGCAATGTTGGCGCGCACGTAACGATACGCCAGTTCGACATCCGCCGCCTGGGTGGCGACATCGGCCTTGGGCAGCATCCGGTAGTCGATCGAGACGAAGCAGAAGCCGTTGTCGAGCAGGAAACCCGGCTTCGAATTGACGTTGTTGCGGTTGCCGATGCGCCAGGCGCCGCCATGAACGAAAAAGACGACCGGCAGGCCGTTTGCGCCATCGCGGGAATAGATGTCGAGCTTGGCCGGCCCATAGTCGAGGGTCTCGCGCGACGGCGAACGCAGCCGCAATGCTGCCGCAGCCTGCCCCGGCAGCAGCGCCGCCATTGACGCCAAAAGCAGGGTTCGCCGATCGATTGTCATCAACTGCTGACTGCCCACAGGTGCCACAAGATGCGCGCTGTCATTCGCCAAGCATCACCGGCTTGATCCTCAGCCGCGCGATACGGTTCTTGTCGCGTTTCATGACGACGAAGCGCTTGCCGTGAAACGTAAAGGCCTGCTTTTCGTCCGGGATCGACTGCGCCTCGTGGATGACGAGGCCGGCAATGGTGGTGGCTTCCTCGTCCGGCAGGTTCCAGTCGAGCGCCCGGTTCAGGTCGCGGATCGGCACCGTGCCGTCGACCACGACAGAGCCGTCCGCCTCCTGCTTGACGCCTTGGATGTCGATATCGTGCTCGTCGGCGATCTCGCCGACGATCTCCTCGATGATGTCCTCCAGCGTCACCAGCCCTTCGACCTCGCCATATTCGTCGACGACGATGGCGAAATGCGCCTTGCGGCGCAGAAAGGCGTTGAGCTGCTCCTGTAGCGTCGTGGTGTCGGGCACGAACCATGGTCGCGATGCGATCTTCATCACGTCGATCCTGGAAAAATCGTTGCCGACTTCGTTCAGCGCGCGCAGCAGATCCTTGGCATGCAGCACGCCGACAATGTTGTCGAGCGAGCCCTTCCAGAGCGGCATGCGGGTGTGCGGGCTCTGCAGGATCTCGCGCACCACCGCTTCCGGCGGATTGTCGGCATTGACCGAGCGCATATTGGTGCGGTGGACCATGACGTCGGAGACTTCGAGCTCCTCGAGGTCGAACAGGCCGCCGATACGGGCACGATCCTCGCGCACCACCTGGCCGTCGCGGCGGAAATCGTTGACCGCGCCGCGCAATTCCTCATGCGCCGAACGCTGCGGCTCGATGCGCTGCAGCTCGTAGCCGAAGGCGGCGAGCAGGCGCATGCGCAAGACGAAGCCCAGCAGGCCGAGGCCGGCAAGCACGGCAGCCGCGATCCAGCCGGCTTGGCTCATCCCGGGCGGCTTTCCTGCCGACCCGGATGGTTCTCCCTGAGGAACGACAACACTTCCGAGGCGGGCACATCCCTGGCGATGAAGGCTTGGCCGATGCCGCGCGTCAGGATGAAGGTCAGCGCGCCGCGCGACACCTTCTTGTCCTGGGTGATGAAGGAGAACAGCTTATTGGCATCAGGCAATTCGCCGGGAATGTCGGCCATGCGCCAAGGCAGGCCGACTGCGCGAAGATGCGCCTCGACACGCGTCGCATCGTCGGGGCTGGCCAGGTTGAGCCTTGACGAAAAGCGGTGCGCCAGTGCCATGCCGATGGCGACGCCTTCGCCATGCACGAGCCTTGTGCCGTCATAGCCGGTCGCCGCCTCCAGCGCGTGACCGAAGGTGTGGCCGAGATTGAGCAGCGCGCGGTCGCCGGTCTCGAACTCGTCACGGGCAACGACATCGGCCTTGGCGCGGCAGGCCTCAGCAATGGCCCGCGCCCGCTCCGGCCCGCCGGCAAACACTTGGCGCCAGTTTTCCTCCAGCCAGGCGAAGAACTCCGGCCGGTCGATCAGCCCGTATTTGGCCAGTTCGGCATAGCCGGCGCGAAACTCGCGGATCGGCAGCGTGTCGAGCACTTCGGTGTCGGCCAGCACCAGCTTGGGCTGGTGAAACACCCCGACCAGGTTCTTGCCGCGAGGGCTGTTGATGCCGGTCTTGCCGCCGACGGAGGAATCGACCTGCGCCAGCAGCGAGGTCGGGATCTGCACGAAATTCATGCCGCGACGCGCGACGCCGGCGGCAAAGCCGGCCAGGTCGCCGATGACGCCGCCACCGAGCGCGATGACGACGTCGCCGCGCTCCAGCTTCGCCGCCAGCACGCCGTCGACCACCTCTTCCAGATGAGCAAAGCTCTTGGTCTTTTCGCCTGGCGGCAGCGTGATCACGGCATGTTGGATGCCACCGCTGGCAAGACCGGCCGCAAGCGTTGCGAGATGCGCGGCGGCGACGTTTTCGTCGGTGACGACCGCCGCCCGCGTGCCGGGCAGACGGCGCGAAATCTCGGCGCCGGCGCGTGACAGCAGGCCGGGGCCGATCAAAATGTCGTAGGCACGGTCGCCAAGCCCGACTTCGACGGAGACCGTTGCATCAGCGCTCACGACCGCACCTCGTCAATGTCGGCAACGCCGAGATGGCCGCGCAGCGCATCCACCACTTCGGCCGCGATGATTTCCTTGCGATCGTCGCGGGTCGGCACGGTGACGTCGGCCGCCGCGTAGACCGGATAGCGTTCCGCCATCAGCCGTTCGAGCACGGCGCGCGGATCGGAGCTCTTCAGCAGCGGCCGGTTCTGCTTCTTGGAAACGCGCTCCATCAACAAATCGATCTCGGCCTTCAGCCAAACCGAAACGCCATGGCTGGCGATCGCCTCGCGCGTCTGCGCGTTCATGAAGGCGCCGCCGCCGGTCGACAGCACCTGGGGCCCGTGCTCCAGCACGCGCAGGATGACGCGCTGCTCCAGCGCCCGGAACTCCGCCTCGCCATAGCGTTCGAACAGGTCCGGGACGCTCATGCGCGAAACGCTTTCGATCTCCTGGTCGCTGTCGATGAAGGGCAGCGCCAGCATCGCCGCCACCTTGCGGCCGATCGCCGTCTTGCCGGCGCCCATCAGCCCGACAAAGACGATGGAACGGTCGCCCAGCCGGCCGAGCAGCGCGGCATGGCTCTCGCCCGGAGGATTTGCTGGTAGCGCGTTCATGACACCATGATGTTTCTAATGCATGTCGCGCAAAAGTGCGCAGCGGTTTTGCGATAACGACATTGCATAAAATCAAAACTTAAAGCGCGTCGCATGAATTCGTTTCAAACGCGACGCGCCTCTTTGCCGGCGTATCGACATCAAAAGCCTGTTTGCGTCAAGCGCGGCGCGGCCAGGGCCTGTTATGGGCTTCGTCCTTGAATTCAACGGATTGGCGCCTCATAAGGGCACAGGGTTGGAAACACAGAACAAGAAGACGAGCGAAAATTAATGCCGACACTGTTTCGCTTTGTCGTGACGCTCGTGATTCTGGCTGGCATTGTCTATGGCGCGATGTTCGCCTTGGTCATGTTCGTCGAGCCGAGAAAGGCGGAAATGAGCGTGCGCATTCCTCCGGAAAAGCTCAATCCCAAAAAATGAACAGCGCCGCCCGCATCGAAGCCTTCCTGGAGATGATGAGCGCCGAGCGCGGCGCCGCCGAGAACACGCTGTCCTCCTATCGCCGCGACCTCGAGGACGCTTCCGCCGGGATCGCCGGCGGGCTTGCCGGTGCCACCAGCGCCGATATCCGTGCCTATCTCGACGACATCGCCGCGCACGGTTTTGCTGCCACCTCGCAGGCACGCAAATTGTCGGCGATCCGTCAGTTCTTCAAGTTCCTCTACGCCGAGGGCCTGCGCGGCGACGATCCGACCGGCACGCTGGACAGTCCGAAGAAAGGCCGGCCGCTGCCAAAGACGATGAGCGAGGCCGATACCGGCCGGCTGCTCGATCGCGCCGCGCAGGAGGCGATGGATGCCTCGCTGCATGACGGCGACGGGCTGGCGGCGCTGCGCCTCCACGCACTGGTCGAGGTGCTCTACGCCACCGGCTTGCGCGTTTCCGAGCTGGTCGGCCTGCCGGTGACGGTGGCGCAGCGCGACGACCGCTTCTTCATGGTGCGCGGCAAGGGCAACAAGGAGCGCATGGTGCCGCTGTCGGCCAAGGCGCGCACGGCGATGCGGACCTGGCTTGCCGAACGGGCAACGGTGCCGGCTTTTGCCGACAGCCCGTTCCTGTTTCCGGCCGCCTCCGATAGCGGCTATCTCTCCAGGCAGGTCTTTGCCCGCGAACTGAAGGGGCTTGCCGCGCGGGCCGGCATTGCCACGGCGAAGATATCGCCGCATGTGCTGCGCCACGCTTTCGCCAGCCATCTGCTGCAGAACGGCGCCGATCTCAGGGCCGTGCAGCAGCTGCTCGGCCACGCCGATATTTCAACGACGCAGATCTACACGCATGTGTTGGAGGAGCGGCTGGTGCGTCTGGTCAACGATCATCATCCGCTTGCCGACTAGGCGTCATGTCGCTATGTGAGAACGACGTTCCACCGCGCCCAGCCTGCATTTTCAGGCTTGCGTCAGCCATTGCCTTCCGACTTGCCGGTTCGCCCAAGAATGTACAATTACCTCGATTTCGAAAAGCCTGTGCAGGATCTCGAAGGCAAGATCCTTGAGCTGAAGAAGCTTGCCGAGAACGGCGAGGCGGTCGATGTCGGCGATGAGATCGCCCGTCTCGAGAAGCGCTCGCGCGATGCGCTGCGCGACGCCTACAAGGCGCTGACCCCATGGCAGAAGGTGCAGGTGGCGCGCCATCCGGACAGGCCGCATTGCATCGATTACATCAAGGGTCTGCTTACCGATTTCACGCCGCTCGCCGGCGACCGCAATTTCGGCGAGGACCAGGCGATCGTCGGCGGCTTCGCCCGCTTCCGTGGCGAGCCGGTGGCAATTATCGGCCAGGAGAAGGGTTCCGATACGACAAGCCGGCTGAAGCATAATTTCGGCTCGGTGCGGCCGGAGGGCTACCGCAAGGCGGTGCGGCTGATGGAACTCGCCGACCGCTTCCAAATCCCGCTGCTGACGCTGGTCGACACTGCCGGCGCCTACCCCGGCGTCAACGCCGAAGAGCGCGGCCAGGCGGAAGCCATCGCCCGCTCGACCTCGGCCTGCCTCGGCCTGAAGGTGCCGTCGATCTCGGTGGTGATCGGCGAAGGCGGCTCGGGCGGCGCCATAGCAATCGCCACCGCCAACCGCGTCTACATGCTCGAACACGCCATCTATTCGGTGATCTCGCCGGAGGGCGCCGCCTCGATCCTGTGGCGCGATACCACGCGGTCCAAGGATGCTGCGACCAATATGAAGATCACGGCGCAGGACTTGCTGGAGCTGAAGATCATCGACGCCATCGTCGCTGAGCCGCTCGGCGGCGCTCACCGCGCCCCCGAAACGGTGATCGCCGCCACCGGCGATCTCATCGCCAGGACGATGAAGGAATTTTCCGGCGCCAACACCGACTTTCGCGAGCATCGCCGCGAGAAATACCTGGCGATGGGCCGCAATCTGTAACATCCGGCAGGCACGGCGGCCCAAATGTGGCGGCGTGAACCAGTTTCGCCACAAAAATGCCGCTGCATTCGGCTCAGTGAGCTTGCCGTAAGGGGACGCGCCAGCATGATTGCGGTAAGGAATTTTCAAGGTTAACGGGCTTAGGGTCCGTCAGTGGTCAGTTTAGCAGCCGCGATCTCCGCGGCGCAGAGATGAAGACGATAGCCATATCCATGTTTGCCAAGCTTGCCCGCACCGGAGTTCTGATCGCTGCGATCGGCGTCGCCGGCTGCAATGATGCTTCGAGGAAGGATTTTGCGCCGCAAGCCAACAGGCCGCTGCCGGACAAGATCCTGGCCGAGATGAAGGCCAAGGGCATGGTCCGCACCTCCTCGGTGATGGCCCGCATCTTCAAGGAAGAGGGCAAGCTCGAAATCTGGAAGGCCAAGACCAACGGCCGCTACGATCTGGTCGCCAGCTACGACATCTGCAAATGGTCGGGCAAGCTCGGGCCCAAGTTCACCGAAGGTGACCGCCAGGCGCCGGAAGGCTTTTACACGGTCCGCCCGGCACAGATGAATCCGCGGTCGAATTATCACCTGTCCTTCAACATCGGCTACCCGAACGCCTATGACCGCGCCAATGGGCGCACTGGTTCCAACCTGATGGTCCATGGCGCCTGCTCATCGTCGGGCTGCTATTCGATGACCGACGCGCAGATCGAGCAGATCTACGCCTTCGGCCGCGACGCCTTCCAGGGCGGCCAGACCGAGTTCCAGATCCAGGCCTTTCCGTTCCGCATGACCGCAGCCAACATGGCGCGCTACCGCAACGACCCGAATTATGAATTCTGGAAGATGCTGAAGGTCGGCTATGACAATTTCGAGGTCACCAAGGTGCCGCCGAAAGTCGACGTCTGCGAGAAGCGCTATGTCTTCAACCAGGTTGCGGCCGACGGCTCGACCTTCAATCCGACCGGCGCTTGCCCTCCGACCACCCAGCCCGATTCGCTGAAAAGCGCCATCAACGCCTATCAAAGCACCTATGAGGCGGCCTTCAACGGCGCCGTCAAGGCCAGCGTGGCGGCACCCAAGCCGACCATCGCCGGGATCAAGGAAGCCAGCATCGTTTCCGACTGGTCGAAACGGCGTGCCCGCGGCGAACGCGTGCCGATCGAGCCGCCCTCGCTCAACCCGGACGGCACGGTGACCGAAACGGCGCGCATGGGCCGCGTCGATTCGCCGGCGGGCCGCAAGATGGCGGCGCTCGACGCAGAAAAGGCTGCCAAGCAGAAGGCCGAGGAACAGCGGCTTGCCGCCATAGAAGCGGCGAAGGCCGCGAAAGAGGCGGCCAGAGCGCAGGCCCTGGCCGAGAAGGAAGCTGCCAAGGCCCAGTCGCTGGCGGAAAAGGAAGCGACCAAAGCAGCAGCCGAAGCGCCTGTCGCGACAGCGACCGTCGCACCATCCGCGGAGGCCGTCCCGGTCGCCGAAACGCAGGCGGCGGAGGCCGAGGAAAGCAGGGCGACAAGGCTGAAGAACAAGCTGCTCGGCATGTTTGGCGGCTGAGGTTCATGGTTCAACAAGGAGATGGGACCCAAGAAGACAGGGCCTCAACCAGCCCCGCCGCCGTCTACGACCTCAAAGGCCTGAACTGCCCGTTGCCCGTGCTCAAGGCAAAAAAGCGCCTGGCCGCAATGCAGCCGGGCCGCCGCCTCTGGCTCGAAACCACCGATCCGCTCGCCGTCATCGACATTCCCGCCTTCTGCGCCGAGAGCGGACATCAGCTGATCGAAACGGCAGCGATATCAGGTGGCCATCGCTTCCTGGTCGAGCGCGGGATCGGCTGAGTCTCGACTTAGCTCGTTCTGGCGAAAGCGGCTGAGCGGGATAATCTCCCCCTTGAGGGGGAGATGGCAGGCAGGCC
>NZ_JAMYUP010000085.1:0-21086 GCF_040323155.1 Mesorhizobium sp. M0060 | reverse complement strand
GAGCTGATCGTGCCGATCGCCATGGAAGAGAAGCTGCGCTTCGCCATCCGTGAAGGCGGCCGCACCGTCGGTGCCGGCATCGTCGTCACCATCAAAGAGTAATCGTCGCCGGCGTTGCCGGTCGAGATCGGATGCGAAAGGGCGGTCTTCGGGCCGCCTTTTTGATTCTGAGTTTCTCGTAATAGATTAACCGCCTTGCTTCAAATCCTGTTGCAAGCGCCTCTGCCTTAACTAGTATAGGTTGCATCGAGGGGGCTTGCCCGAATGGTTCCATGGCGCCGTTTGCATAGTCAGGCATGGTGGCTGTTAGGGCTGATCTGCCTGGTGTCGTTCCTTGTCATGGGACACGCTGCCTTCGCAGCGGATGCAAAGAAATCCACGCAGGAAAAATCCACGCCGGATCTCGGCCCGACGATGCGGTTCGTCGTCGTCCGCAGCAGCGCGCCGGGCTGCGAGCCGACCTGTCCGGAATGGATATCGGCGGAAGGCTCGATAGAGGCCGGCACGCCGGCCCTGTTCAAACGCACGCTGAAAGCGCTGGGTGGCCGAAAATTGCCGATCGTCGTCGATTCCCCCGGCGGCAATGTCGAAGCGGCGCTGACGCTCGGTCGCCTGGTCCGCAAGAACAAGCTCGATATCGCGGTCGGCAAAACCCGGTTCATCGGCTGTCAGCCAGGTGTGAAGAACTGCAAGGACAAGGACGGCAAGGCCGCCCCCTATTTCGGCAATGCCTATGCCAGCAGCGCCATCTGCAATTCCGCCTGTCCCTTAATGTTTTCCGGTGGCATCCGGCGCGTGGTCGGGGAATGGGCCTTTCTCGGCGTCCATCAGATCACAACGACCTATATCCGGACGAAATTGCTGTACCGCACCACCTACCGCATGGTGAAGGGCAAGAAGAAGATCCTCAGCACCAGGGTCGTCAGCCGGAAGAACGCCGGTAGCTACAAGACCTACGAGATGAACAAGCCGCTGGAGAGACGGCTGGCGGCCTATTTGAAGGAAATGGGCGTCGGCCTGGGTGTACTCGAGACCATGAAAAGCACGCCGGCCAGCGGTATCCAGCAGATCGCCCTCGACGACATGCTGCAGACGAATCTCGTCACCAGCCTGGATGCCGTCGACCTGCTGACCGCGCCTACCCTATGCAAAGCCGATCCGTTGCCCGCGAGCTGCAGAGAGCTGCCGGCGCCGGAAAATGCCGCAAAGCCGACCGGCGAAGTGGTGGCGAACGCCGCGCCTGCACTTGCAGGGCTCGAAAGCCCGCAGGTGAAAGATGTCGCGGACATGCGCTTCGTCCTGGTCCGCGGCAGCAATCCGCTCTGCAACCCCAACTGCCCCGAATGGATCTCGGCCGAAGGCACAATTACCGCTCAAACGCCCGAAAAATTGCGGCAACTGCTTGACGACATCGGTGACCGGCGCCTGCCCATCGTCATCAACTCGCCGGGAGGTGATGTGCTCGGTGCCTTGGCGGCCGGAAGGCTGATCCGCGAACGCAAGCTCGACGTCGCAGTGGCACGGACGGATTTCATTGGCTGCGAGCCGCGGCAGGCCGACTGCACGGCAGAAGACGGAGTCTACAACGGCCTGACGGTCGATGCCGGCGGCGAGTGCGGCTCGGCCTGCCCGATCATGCTCGCCGGCGGTGCCAAACGCCTCGTCGGCCCGCGTGCAAAGTTGAGCGTGCATTCGATTGGCTTGGAGCAGGGGGTCAAGACCTATCTCAAGGACATGGCGGTCGGTCCGGGATTGTTTGCTGCGATGAAATCGGTGCAATCCTCGCGCCACCGCCAGCTTGAACCCGACATGATGCTGAAGTTCGGGCTGACGACGGGGCCTGGGTCGGCGGACGAATTAACAGGTCCCGGCATCTGCAGATCGGAGCCAAGGCCGGAGAATTGCCGCGAGCTCTCCGGCGCCAAGGCTCAGGCCAGCATGCCCGTGAAATCATAGGGCGGCTAAATCGTAATTCAGGCATCATAGCTGCAGCCGACTGGCCATCGAGGCAGGTTGAGCGACGCGCGATATTTCCGCTATTGTCCGGCGCCGTGGGCTTGCCGGTAGAGGGATCGCGAATGAGCCAGGATGTCCCGACATTGTTCGAATGGGCCGGTGGCACCGAAGCGCTGAACCGGCTGACCCAGACCTTCTACGACAAGGTGTTTCGGGATCCGATCGTCGGGCCGGTGTTCAAGCACATGTCGCCGGACCATCCGGCTCACGTCGCGGCCTTCATCGGCGAGGTCTTTGGTGGACCCAAAATCTACAGCGAAAAGCATGGCGGCCATCGCGAGATGGTGATGCATCATCTCGGCAAGCATCTGACGGAGGAGCAGCGCCGGCGCTGGATCAGTCTTCTCGCCGACGCCGCCGACGAGGTCGGCCTGCCTGACGATCCCGAATTCCGCTCCGCCTTCATGGCCTATATCGAATGGGGATCGCGGCTGGCCAGGATGAATTCCAACAAGGGCCCGACCTGCGACCCCGAGACGGAACCAATGCCGGCCTGGGGTTGGGGCGTGCCCGGCGGCCCCTACAAGCCGCCTTCGGGGAACTGACTGGGCACGAATCGGTCGAAAACCCTGCCGGCCAGGAAAACGGGTGGCCATGGAGGTTTCGGTCCTCCAGGCTAACGGTTTAAAGTCGCCGTCGACTGGCGGGGCCACACTGAAAACCGGAGGCTTGCGATGGGATCGGAAGGCAAGAAAAATTCAGACAGCGCCTTTGACAGCGGCCGCGGAACTCGAAACCCGTTCGGTGTGATGGATGTCCCCAGTCCCGACGACGAGGAGGTGTCGGCGTTCGCCGCAGGTGCAAAACTGGAGGGACTTTCGAGCGATGAGAATGCCGAAGCCTGGGGCACCGAAAGGATCCGCGATCACGACGACGCGATCGAAGGAAGCTGGTCCAGCCGATGGAACGGCGGCGCCGATCCCACGATTCCGGGCGATAGCAGGGATAAATGGCGGTCTGGCCGGGGCGTGGTGAAGGTAGCGGGAGAGAGGGTCTTCCTCCTGTTCGATTGGCATCATGGCGTGCGCAAAGGACTGATCGATGCGCGGCGCGAGGGTGCGAAAGGGTGGGTTGGAAAATACATCAATCTGACCGACCCGAAAATCGTGCGTCCCTGGGTCGGCTTGATTGTCAGCAACCAGAGAATCGACGGGAAATGGCCGGGAGGACGTCTGGATTTCCGCAGATGAAGGCAGGGCAGCACACACCGCTCTTTACAGAGCGCACGGAAGCTTTTAGGAAGCGCCTGCTGCGCCGACATGCGCATACGGGCATAGCTCAGTTGGTAGAGCGGCGGTCTCCAAAACCGCAGGTCGTAGGTTCGAGCCCTGCTGCCCGTGCCATTCTTCGAATGGACAACTAAAAACGATTCTTTTGCAGCGCGGCCTTTGAAAACCGGCTTGTGACTTGCCATATGGCATAAGTTGCGGCATAAGGGCCGCATAGCCGGGACGGGACGACTGGATGGTTCCGAGGCGGCGTTTGGTCATAAAGCCGACACTTGCCACTTGCGTGGATCAAGAATCGGTTTTATGTAGACGAAACAGACACGCGACGCGTGGAGCTGGGAAGCCGGCTTTACGCGTCTGATTTGCATGGGCGAAATGATTGCGCTGATTCGGCGCGAACGCACGCTCAAGCGGCACGTCCCGGCCAGCGGGATCATCCAGGAGATCCGGCCAACGGGTCTTGAAGACAGAGCGGCATATGGCTTCGAAAACCACAAATCCTTTCACCTTTCTCCAGCAGGTTCGCGCGGAGACCGCCAAGGTCACTTGGCCGTCGCGGCGCGAAACGATGATCTCGACGGTGATGGTCCTTGTGTTCGCGGTCATCGCGATGATCTTTTTCTTTACCGCAGACGTGGCCATGGGCTTTGCGGTCGAAAAAATCCTCGGCCTCGGACAATAAGTCTGGCGATTACGGAGAAGTCTTGAAATGACCGCGCGGTGGTACATCGTCCACGCCTACTCGAACTTTGAAAAGAAGGTCGCCGAGGACATCGAGAACAAGGCCAAGCAGAAAGGCCTGTCCGCCGACATCGAGCAGATCGTGGTGCCGACCGAGAAGGTCGTCGAGATCCGCCGCGGCCGCAAGGTCGACGCCGAGCGCAAGTTCTTTCCGGGCTATGTGCTGTTGAAAGCCAATCTGACCGACGCCGTGTTCTCGCTCGTCAAGAACACGCCGAAGGTCACCGGTTTCCTGGGCGACTCCAAGCCGGTGCCGATCACCGAAGCCGAGGCCCAGCGTATCCTGAACCAGGTTCAGGAAGGCGTCGAGCGGCCGAAGCCGTCGGTGACGTTCGAGATCGGCGAAGCGATCCGCGTTTCGGATGGACCATTCGCGTCCTTCAACGGTTTCGTCCAGGAAGTGGACGAGGAGCGGGCGCGGCTCAAGGTGGAAGTTTCGATCTTCGGGCGCGCCGTGCCGGTCGATCTGGAATTCGGACAGGTCGAGAAGGGCTGATCCGAAATCCCTGCACCAGTTCGGCGGCAGGGAAGGCGGCGCGGAGATCGCGCGGCCAAAAACCGGTGGGAGGCGAATGCGGCTTTAGCCGGCCGCGCGGACCGCACCACCAGACTGCAACCGCCGGCAAGACCGGCATGAGAAAAGGCAGGAAGAGAGATGGCTAAGAAAATTGCAGGCCAGCTCAAGCTCCAGGTTTCCGCGGGATCGGCTACGCCGTCGCCCCCGATCGGCCCGGCGCTTGGTCAGCGTGGCATCAACATCATGGAGTTCTGCAAGGCGTTCAACGCGCAGACCCAGGAAATGGAAAAGGGCTCGCCGGTTCCCGTCGTCATCACCTACTACCAGGACAAGTCGTTCACCTTCGTCATGAAGACGCCGCCGGTGAGCTATTTCCTGAAGAAGGCCGCGAACCTGAAGTCGGGCTCCAAGGAGCCGGGCAAGGTCAAGGCCGGCACGATCGGCCGCGACAAGGTGCGCGCCATCGCCGAGCAGAAGATGAAGGATCTGAACGCAAACGACGTCGAGGCGGCCATGCGTATGGTCGAGGGCTCCGCCCGCTCGATGGGTCTGGAAGTGGTGGGCTGAGATCATGGCAAAGATTGCAAAGCGTGTATCGCAGACCCGCGAAGGCATCGATCCCAACAAGGCTTACGCTTTGGGTGAGGCGCTGAAGCTGCTCAAGGATCGCTCCTCGGTGAAGTTCGATGAGACCATCGAAGTCGCGATGAACCTCGGCGTCGACCCCCGCCATGCCGACCAGATGGTCCGCGGCGTGGTCAACCTGCCGAACGGCACAGGCCGCAGCGTTCGCGTCGCCGTGTTCGCGCGTGGTGACAAGGCCGAGGAGGCCAAGGCCGCCGGCGCCGACATCGTCGGAGCCGAGGATCTGGTCGACATCGTCCAGAAGGGCACGATCGACTTCGACCGCTGCATCGCCACGCCGGACATGATGCCGCTGGTCGGCCGTCTCGGCAAGGTGCTCGGTCCGCGCGGCATGATGCCGAACCCGAAGGTCGGCACCGTCACCACCGACGTTGCCGCCGCCGTCAAGGCATCGAAGGGCGGCGCGGTCGAATTCCGCGTCGAGAAGGCCGGCATCGTTCATGCCGGCGTCGGCAAGGTCTCGTTCGACGTCAAGGCGCTGGAAGAGAACGTCCGCGCCTTCACTGACGCGGTGAACAGGGCAAAGCCGGCTGGCGCCAAGGGCAACTACGTCAAGAAGGTGTCGGTCACCTCGACAATGGGCCCGGGCCTCAAGCTCGATGTCTCGACGCTGGCAGCGTCCTGATACGAACAATTGGATCGGCCGCTAAAACGCTGATCCGTGAAAGAATTCCGGGCCTCCGACCTGTCGGCGGCCCGGTGCCGGAAGTCGAAAGGCTTCCGGACATCCTGTCCGAGATTGCAGGCGGCCCCCAAGCCTTAGGTGATGTGGGCCTTAATTCATGTGGGCCTGCATGAGACGGGTGAAGACCGGACAAAGGAGCGTCAGCTCCAATGAAAGGTTCGAACCGTGTTTGCCTTTTGTCTGCGCACCGTCCGGCTTGCCGGCAGGTGTGGCGAAAGGGGGCAGGATCCTCGAGCGCCGTTCGGGAGATCCGTTACTGGATGGCCCGGCCGGCAAAAGGCAACCCGACGCCTGTCCTTCGTAGAGGGCAGGGGTCAACTGGAGATAGGCAGTGGACAGAGCGGAAAAACGCGAACTCGTCACGGGCCTGAATGATGCGTTTTCAAGCGCTGGTTCAGTCGTCGTGGCCCACTACGCCGGTATCACCGTCGCGCAAATGAACGACCTTCGGTCGAAAATGCGCGCCGCCGGTGGCACCGTCAAAGTCGCGAAGAACCGTCTCGCCAAAATCGCTCTTCAGGGCACGGACTCCGCATCGATCATCGATCTGTTCAAGGGACAGACGCTGATCGCCTATTCGGAGGATCCGATTGCGGCGCCGAAGGTCGCGTCCGATTTCGCCAAGGGAAATGACAAGCTCGTCATTCTCGGCGGCGCAATGGGCACCACCTCGCTCAACGCCGACGGTGTGAAGGCACTCGCCACACTCCCGTCGCTCGATGAGCTGCGCGCCAGGCTGGTTGGCATGATCGCCACGCCGGCAACCCGGATCGCCCAGATCGTCAATGCGCCTGCGGCTTCGGTCGCGCGCGTCATCGGCGCTTACGCCCGGAAGGACGAGGCGGCATGAGGCCGTTCCTCGCTATCACAAACACACGTTCGAACCTTATGAAGGAACATTGCAATGGCTGATCTGGCAAAGATCGTAGACGACCTTTCGAAGCTGACCGTCCTCGAGGCGGCCGAGCTGTCGAAGCTTCTTGAAGAAAAGTGGGGCGTTTCCGCCGCTGCTCCGGTGGCGGTAGCCGCTGCCGGCGGCGCTGCGGCCGCTGCTGCTCCGGTCGAGGAAAAGACGGAATTCGACGTCGTTCTCACCGAGGCAGGCGCTCAGAAGATCAACGTCATCAAGGAAGTTCGCGCCATCACCGGTCTTGGCCTCAAGGAAGCCAAGGACCTGGTCGAGGCGGCTCCGAAGCCGGTCAAGGAAGCCGTTTCCAAGGCCGACGCGGACAAGTTCAAGGCCCAGCTGGAAGCAGCCGGCGCCAAGGTCGAACTGAAGTAAGCGTTGAGTACCGGCGGGCGGCGTCGCGCCGTCCGCCACTCCCTTCGCGCGAAGGGAGGTTGCGTAGCGCGAAGAGTGCGAAAACCTCTTTCCTGAGGGCCGCAAACCGGCCTTCAGGAAACGGGTTTTCTCCCGTTTCTGGCCCACCGCCAATTGGCGGCGGGTGAAAAGACAAGAAGCCGCCGACAGGCGGCGGGCAACAAGACAGGGCCGCCGAGGTGGCTCGAGATGCAAGGCGAGCCGCGGCGAGGCTCGTCCCGAGAATTGAGCTAAGGAGCGACGATGGCCCAGACCCAGACTTTCAATGGCCGCAGACGCGTACGCAAGTTTTTCGGAAAGATCCCGGAAGTTGCGGAGATGCCGAACCTGATCGAGGTTCAGAAGGCATCCTATGACCAGTTCCTGATGGTGGAGGAGCCCAAGGGTGGGCGTCCTGACGAGGGACTGCAGGCAGTTTTCAAGTCGGTTTTCCCGATTCAGGATTTTTCCGGCTCCTCGATGCTGGAGTTTGTGAAATACGAGTTCGAAGGACCGAAATTCGACGTCGACGAATGCCGTCAGCGCGACCTGACCTATGCAGCGCCGCTCAAGGTGACGCTGCGCCTCATCGTGTTCGATATCGACGAGGATACCGGCGCGAAGTCCATCAAGGACATCAAGGAGCAGGACGTCTACATGGGCGACATGCCGCTCATGACCTTGAACGGCACCTTCATCGTCAATGGTACCGAGCGCGTCATCGTCTCGCAGATGCACCGTTCACCGGGCGTCTTCTTCGACCATGACAAGGGCAAGTCGCACTCGTCCGGCAAGCTTCTGTTTGCCGCGCGCGTCATTCCCTATCGCGGCTCGTGGCTCGACATCGAATTCGATAGCAAGGACGTCGTGCACGCCCGCATCGACCGTCGCCGCAAGATTCCGGTGACGTCGCTGCTGATGGCGCTTGGCATGGACGGCGAAGAGATCCTGTCGACCTTCTACAACAAGATCACCTACAAGCGCGCCGGCGACCATTGGCGCATCCCGTTCAACGTCGAGCGTTTCCGCGGCCTCAAGGCCGTTGGTGACCTGGTTGACGCCGACACCGGCGAGGTCGTCGTCGAGGCCGGCAAGAAGATCACTGCCCGCCAGGCCAGGGCGCTTGGCGAAAAGGGTCTCAAGGCGATCAAGGCGACCGACGAGGATCTGCTCGGCAACTATCTTGCCGAGGACATCGTCAACTATGGCACCGGCGAGATTTTCCTCGAAGCCGGCGACGAGATCGACGAAAAGACGCTGAAAGTGCTTCTCGGCACTGGCGATGACGAGATCAAAGTTCTCGACATCGACCACGTCAATGTCGGCGCTTATATCCGCAACACGCTCAACGTCGACAAGAACGAGAGCCGCCAGGACGCACTGTTCGATATCTACCGCGTCATGCGCCCGGGTGAGCCGCCGACGCTCGAGACCGCCGAAGCCATGTTCAACTCGCTGTTCTTCGACAGCGAGCGCTACGATCTGTCGGCCGTCGGCCGCGTCAAGATGAACATGCGCCTGGAGCTCAAGGCCGAGGACACCGTGCGCGTGCTGCGCAAGGACGACATCCTGGCCGTGGTCAGAACGCTGGTCGAACTGCGCGACGGCAAGGGCGAGATCGACGACATCGACAATCTCGGCAATCGCCGCGTGCGCTCGGTCGGCGAGCTGATGGAGAACCAGTACCGCGTCGGGCTGCTGCGCATGGAGCGCGCGATCAAGGAACGCATGTCCTCGATCGAGATCGACACGGTGATGCCGCAGGACCTGATCAACGCCAAGCCGGCGGCTGCCGCCGTGCGCGAGTTCTTCGGTTCCTCGCAGCTGTCGCAGTTCATGGATCAGACCAATCCGCTGTCGGAGATCACCCACAAGCGCCGTCTTTCGGCGCTTGGACCGGGCGGTCTGACCCGCGAGCGTGCCGGTTT
Source organism: Mesorhizobium sp. M0060 (assembly GCF_040323155.1). NCBI lineage: Bacteria > Pseudomonadati > Pseudomonadota > Alphaproteobacteria > Hyphomicrobiales > Phyllobacteriaceae > Mesorhizobium > Mesorhizobium sp. M0060. Next base: position 12,025 of record NZ_JAMYUP010000085.1, on the reverse strand, counting down.
CGAGGTGCGCGACGTGCACCCGACACATTACGGCCGCATCTGCCCGATCGAGACGCCGGAAGGCCCGAATATCGGCCTGATCAACTCGCTGGCGACCTTCGCGCGCGTCAACAAATACGGCTTCATCGAGAGCCCGTACCGCAAGATCGTCAACGGCAAGCTGACCAATGAGGTCGTCTATCTGTCGGCTATGGAAGAGGCCAAGCACCACGTCGCGCAGGCCAATGCCGAGCTCGACAAGGATGGTCATTTCGTCGACGAATTCGTCATTTGCCGCAACGCCGGCGAAGTGATGATGGCGCCGCGCGAAAACGTCGATCTGATGGACGTGTCGCCGAAGCAGATGGTGTCGGTGGCCGCGGCCCTGATCCCGTTCCTCGAGAACGACGACGCCAACCGCGCGCTGATGGGCTCGAACATGCAGCGTCAGGCCGTGCCGCTGGTGCGCGCCGAAGCGCCGTTCGTCGGCACCGGCATGGAGCCGATCGTCGCCCGTGACTCGGGCGCCGCCATCGGCGCCCGCCGCGGCGGCATCGTCGACCAGGTGGACGCGACGCGTATCGTCATCCGCGCCACGGAAGATCTCGATCCCGGCAAGTCCGGCGTCGACATCTACCGGCTGATGAAGTTCCAGCGTTCGAACCAGAACACCTGCATCAACCAGCGTCCGCTGGTGCGCATGGGCGACCTGGTCAACAAGGGCGACATCATCGCCGACGGTCCGTCGACGGAGCTCGGCGATCTGGCGCTCGGCCGCAACGTGCTGGTCGCGTTCATGCCGTGGAACGGCTACAACTACGAGGACTCCATCCTCTTGTCCGAGCGCATCGTCGCCGATGACGTCTTCACCTCGATCCACATCGAGGAGTTCGAAGTCATGGCCCGCGATACCAAGCTCGGGCCGGAGGAGATCACGCGCGACATCCCGAACGTCTCGGAAGAAGCGCTGAAGAACCTCGACGAAGCTGGCATCGTCTATATCGGTGCGGAAGTGCAGCCGGGCGACATCCTGGTCGGCAAGATCACGCCTAAGGGCGAAAGCCCGATGACGCCGGAAGAAAAGCTGCTGCGCGCCATCTTCGGTGAAAAAGCCTCGGACGTGCGCGACACCTCTATGCGCATGCCTCCGGGAACCTTCGGCACCGTCGTCGAAGTGCGTGTCTTCAACCGCCACGGCGTCGAGAAGGACGAGCGCGCCATGGCGATCGAGCGCGAGGAGATCGAACGCCTCGCCAAGGACCGCGACGACGAGCAGGCGATTCTCGACCGCAACGTCTATTCGCGCCTGTCCGACGTTCTCGTCGGCAAGGAAGCGATTGCCGGGCCGAAGGGTTTCAAGAAGGGCTCGAAGCTGTCGAAGGACATGCTCGACGAGTATCCGCGTTCGCAGTGGTGGCAGTTTGCTGTGGAGAACGAAAAGCTCCAGAGCGAACTGGAAGCCTTGCGTGGCCAGTACGACGATTCCAAGAAGGCGCTCGAGCAGCGCTTCATGGACAAGGTCGAGAAGGTGCAGCGCGGCGACGAGATGCCTCCGGGCGTCATGAAGATGGTCAAGGTCTTCGTGGCCGTGAAGCGCAAGATGCAGCCCGGCGACAAGATGGCCGGCCGGCACGGCAACAAGGGTGTCGTGTCGCGGATCGTTCCGGTCGAGGACATGCCTTTCCTCGAGGACGGCACGCATGCCGATATCGTGCTCAACCCGCTGGGTGTGCCGAGCCGCATGAATGTCGGCCAGATTCTGGAAACGCATCTGGGCTGGGCTTGCGCCGGAATGGGCAAGAAGATCGGCGATCTGATCGATGCGTACAAGACGGCGGGCGACATCAAGCCGCTGCGCAAGACGCTCGAGAGCTTCATGCCGGCCAACGACCGCAACGAGCCGATCCGCGAATATGACGACGAGAGCATCGTTCGCCTCAGCGAGCAGATGCGCCGCGGCGTCTCCATCGCGACACCGGTGTTCGACGGCGCGCACGAGGCCGACATCAACATCATGCTGGAGCAGGCGGGCCTGCACACCAGCGGTCAGTCGCAGCTCTATGACGGACGCACCGGCGAGCCGTTCGATCGCAAAGTGACGATGGGCTACATATATATGCTCAAGCTTCACCACCTTGTGGACGATAAGATCCACGCGCGTTCGATCGGTCCGTACTCGCTTGTTACCCAGCAGCCGCTGGGCGGCAAGGCGCAGTTCGGTGGCCAGCGCTTCGGCGAGATGGAGGTCTGGGCGCTCGAAGCGTACGGCGCCGCCTACACGCTGCAGGAGATGCTGACGGTGAAGTCGGATGACGTCGCCGGACGCACCAAGGTCTACGAGGCGATCGTCAGAGGCGACGACACCTTTGAGGCCGGCATTCCCGAGAGCTTCAACGTTCTCGTCAAGGAAATGCGGTCTCTCGGCCTCAATGTCGAGCTGGAGAACACCAAGCTCGACGACAACCCGATCCGGCTGCCCGACGCGGCCGAATAAGCAAGACGCTCGGTCGCGGGAGAGGGCTCTCGCGACCGGACGCCGAGCATGATCCCGAAAAGTGGTTACCGGTTTTCGGCCAAGATCATGCACAAACAAGAGAGTTTCTTCGGCCGATGGCCGATCAAGTCGGCGGGCGTTTGGCCCGCGCTAGATGCAAGGGGTTTTCGAGGACCCCGAAAAGGAGAACGGCATGAACCAAGAGGTCATGAATCTCTTCAACCCCCAGGCGCCCGCGCAGGTGTTCGATTCCATCCGGATCTCGCTTGCCAGCCCTGAGAAGATTCTGTCCTGGTCGTTCGGCGAGATCAAGAAGCCGGAGACCATCAACTACCGCACCTTCAAGCCGGAGCGTGACGGCCTGTTCTGCGCGCGCATTTTTGGTCCGATCAAGGACTATGAGTGCCTGTGCGGCAAGTACAAGCGCATGAAGTACAAGGGCGTCATCTGCGAGAAGTGCGGCGTCGAAGTCACACTGTCGCGCGTCCGCCGCGAGCGCATGGGCCATATCGAGCTGGCGGCACCGGTCGCCCACATCTGGTTCCTGAAGTCGCTGCCGTCGCGCATAGGCACGTTGCTCGACATGACGCTGAAGGACATCGAGCGCGTCCTCTACTTCGAGAACTACATCGTCACCGAACCCGGCCTCACCGCGCTAAAGGAGCACCAGCTGCTCAGCGAGGAAGAGTACATGATGGCCGTCGACGAATATGGCGAGGATAGCTTCACCGCCATGATCGGCGCCGAGGCGATCCACGATCTTCTGGCCGGCATGGACCTCGAGAAGATCGCCGGCGATTTGCGCTCGGAGTTGGCTTCGACCACCTCCGAGCTCAAGCAGAATAAGTATCTGAAGCGGCTCAAGGTCGTCGAGAACTTCATGGAATCCGGCAACCGTCCGGAATGGATGATCATGAAAGTGGTTCCGGTGATCCCGCCGGACCTGCGTCCGCTTGTCCCGCTGGACGGCGGCCGTTTCGCCACGTCGGATCTGAACGATCTCTATCGCCGCGTCATCAACCGCAACAACCGCCTGAAGCGGCTGATCGAGTTGCGCGCGCCCGGCATCATCGTGCGCAATGAAAAGCGCATGCTGCAGGAAGCCGTCGATGCACTGTTCGACAACGGCCGTCGCGGCCGCGTCATAACCGGCGCCAACAAGCGTCCGCTGAAGTCGCTGTCCGATATGCTGAAGGGTAAGCAGGGCCGGTTCCGCCAGAACCTGCTCGGCAAGCGCGTCGACTATTCCGGCCGCTCGGTCATCGTCACCGGTCCGGAGCTCAAGCTGCACCAGTGCGGCCTGCCGAAGAAGATGGCGCTCGAGCTGTTCAAGCCGTTCATCTACGCCCGTCTCGACGCCAAGGGTTACTCCTCGACCGTCAAGCAGGCGAAGAAGCTGGTCGAGAAGGAGCGTCCGGAGGTCTGGGATATCCTCGACGAGGTCATCCGCGAGCATCCGGTGCTGCTGAACCGCGCGCCGACGCTGCACCGCCTCGGCATCCAGGCGTTCGAGCCGATCCTGATCGAAGGCAAGGCGATCCAGCTTCACCCGCTGGTCTGCACGGCCTTCAACGCCGACTTCGACGGCGACCAGATGGCGGTCCACGTGCCGCTGTCGCTGGAAGCGCAGCTTGAAGCTCGCGTGCTGATGATGTCGACCAACAACATCCTGCACCCGGCTTCCGGCGCGCCGATCATCGTCCCGTCGCAGGACATGGTTCTCGGTCTCTACTATCTCTCGATCGTCAACCAGAACGAGCCGGGCGAGGGCATGGTGTTTGCCGATATGGGCGAGCTCCAGCACGCGCTCGAGACCAAGGCGGTGACGCTGCATTCCAAGATCAAGGGGCGCTTCCGCACGGTCGACGCCGACGGCAAGGTCGTATCGAAGATCCACGACACCACGCCTGGCCGCATGATCATCGGCGAGCTTCTGCCCAAGAACGTCAACGTGCCGTACGAGACCGCCAACCAGGAGATGACCAAGAAGAACATCTCCAAGATGATCGACACCGTCTACCGCCATTGCGGTCAGAAGGAGACGGTCATTTTCTGCGATCGCATCATGGCTCTCGGCTTCAGCCACGCCTGCCGTGCCGGCATTTCGTTCGGCAAGGACGACATGCTGATCCCGGACGCCAAGATCAAGCTGGTGTCCGACACCGAGGCTTTGGCCAAGGAATACGAGCAGCAGTACAATGACGGCCTGATCACGCAGGGCGAGAAGTACAACAAGGTCGTCGACGCCTGGGCCAAGTGCTCGGAAAAGGTCGCCGACGAAATGATGGCCCGCATCAAGGCGGTCGAGTTCGAGGACAACGGCCGTCAGAAGCCGATGAACTCGATCTACATGATGTCGCACTCCGGTGCGCGCGGCTCGCCCACCCAGATGCGCCAGCTCGCCGGCATGCGCGGCCTGATGGCCAAGCCTAGTGGTGAAATCATCGAGACGCCGATCATCTCGAACTTCAAGGAAGGCCTCACCGTGCTCGAGTACTTCAACTCGACTCACGGCGCCCGCAAGGGTCTGGCCGACACCGCCTTGAAGACGGCGAACTCGGGTTACCTGACGCGTCGTCTTGTCGACGTGGCGCAGGACTGCATCGTCAACTCGCTCGACTGCGGCACCGACAAGGGCCTCACCATGCAGCCGATCGTCGATGCCGGTCAGGTCGTCGCCTCGGTGGGCCAGCGCGTTCTCGGCCGCACCTCGCTCGACGACATCACCCACCCGGTCACCGGCGAGGTTCTGGTCAAGGCCGGAACGCTGATGGACGAGCGTGACGTGGAACAGATCGAAAAGGCCGGCGTACAGTCGGTCCGCATCCGTTCGGCACTGACCTGCGAGGTCAGGGTCGGTGTCTGCGCGGTCTGCTACGGACGCGATCTGGCCCGCGGCACTCCCGTCAACCAGGGCGAGGCTGTCGGCGTCATCGCGGCGCAGTCGATCGGCGAGCCGGGCACCCAGCTCACCATGCGTACCTTCCACATGGGCGGCACGGCGCAGGTGGTGGACTCTTCGTTCCTTGAAGCCTCCTATGAGGGCAAGGTCGAGATCCGCAACCGCAACGTGGTGCGCAACTCCGACGGCCAGCAGATGGTCATGGGCCGCAACATGGCGGTGCTGATCCTCGACGAGGCCGGCAAGGAACGCGCCACGCACCGCGTCACCTACGGTTCGCGCATCTTCGTCGACGATGGCGACAAGGTGAAGCGCGGCCAGCGTATCGCCGAGTGGGATCCTTATACCCGCCCGATCCTCACCGAAATCGAGGGCAGGGTGGCGTTCGAGGATCTGGTCGATGGCATTTCCGTTCAGGAAACCGCCGACGAATCGACCGGCATCACTAAGCGCGAGGTCATCGATTGGCGTTCGACGCCACGCGGCAACGATCTCAAGCCGGCGATCGTCGTCCAGGATGCCAAGGGCAAGGTCGGCAAGCTGTCGAAGGGCGGTGACGCCCGCTTCCTGCTCTCGGTCGAGGCCATTCTTTCGGTCGAGCCGGGCGCGCAGGTTCGCCCCGGCGACGTGCTGGCGCGTATTCCGATGGAAAGCGCCAAGACCAAGGACATCACCGGCGGTCTGCCGCGTGTTGCCGAGCTGTTCGAGGCACGCCGTCCGAAGGATCACGCCATCATCGCCGAGATCGATGGCACGATCCGCTTCGGTCGCGACTACAAGAACAAGCGCCGTATAATCATCGAGCCGCATGACTCGACGCTTGAGCCGGTCGAATACTTGATCCCGAAGGGCAAGCCGTTCCATCTCCAGGACGGCGACGTCATCGAGAAGGGCGACTACATCCTCGACGGCAATCCGGCGCCGCACGACATCCTGGCGATCAAGGGCGTGGAGGCGCTTGCCTCCTACCTCGTCAACGAAATCCAGGAGGTCTACCGACTGCAGGGCGTGTCGATCAACGACAAGCACATCGAGGTGATCGTTCGCCAGATGCTGCAGAAGGTTGAGATCACCACGCAGGGCGATTCGACCTACATTCCGGGCGACCACGTCGACGTGATCGAACTGGAAGAGGTCAACGAGCGCCTGGTCGAGGAGGGCAAGAAGCCGGCCGAAGGCCAGCCGGTGCTGCTCGGCATCACCAAGGCCTCGCTGCAGACGCCGTCCTTCATCTCGGCCGCCTCCTTCCAGGAGACGACGAGGGTGCTGACCGAAGCTGCGGTTGCCGGCAAGACTGACATGCTGCAGGGGCTGAAGGAAAACGTCATAGTCGGCCGGCTTATCCCGGCCGGTACCGGCGGCACGATGAGCGCGATCCGGCGCATCGCCACCTCGCGCGACGAGCTGATCATCGACGAGCGCCGCAAGGCGTCGGGCGTCGAGGTCGCCGAGCCGATGCTGACCGACATGGTTAACGCCGCGCAGTAAGCGCGACGGTACACATCTCAGGCAACAAAGCCGTCGGGGCAACCCGGCGGCTTTTTTTGTTTTTGCGTGAAAGACTCGTCGTCAGGCGTGGTGCGGCGCATCGCTTCCAAGGTGATCTGGTGAAGGACAGCCTCGCCACGTACTTAGGTTAGTCGAAAAACGCTTCCACCACATTGCGCTTGCGGAGCATGAAGGCGTCGGCGACATGCTGGAGGGGTGCCAGATCGACATCGGAAACCCCGGCGCGCACGATTTCGGCGAAACGCCTGTAGAGCATCGGGTATTCCGCTTCCGGCTCCTCGTGAACGATGCGACCGTCGATGGCGAGCTTTGAGCCTCCGCCGGACAGCACCATCGATCCTGCCTCGGTATCGGCCAGGATGTCCCAGCTTTGCGGGCCGGTCTGGCGCCAGTCGAGTTCCATCGTCACCGGCAGACCGTTCGAAGTGCGGAAGGCGATATGGGCGGCGATCGGGGCCGCGCGGTTTTCGGGAAAATCGAGCTCTGCCGAGCTGATGAACATTGGCGGCAGGATATGCGTGGCGATCGACAGCGCGTTGATGCCGGGATCGAAGACGCCAAAGCCGCCGGCAGCCCAAATCCATTCCTGGTTCGGATGCCAGCGGCGCACATCTTCCTTCCAGTTGATGGCGGCCGACCTGATCCGGGTCGAACCGAGGAATGCACGGGCTGCCTCCACAGCCGGTGCATAGCGTGAATGCCAGCTGGCGAACAGGCAGACGCCGTTCGCTGCCGCCAGCGCCTTCAGGTCTTCGACCTCGCTGACCGTGGCGCCGGGCGGCTTTTCCAGGAAGACATGCTTTTTCGCCACCAGCGCCGTGCGCGCGGCGTCATAGCGAAACTGCGGCGGCATGCACAGCGACACCGCCTCGAGTTGCGGCATCGCGTCGAGCATCGCATCGATCGTCGGGAAGTTCGGGATGTCTTCCACTTTGCCATGCCGGCTGGCTGCAGCAACCAGGCGATAATCACGGTCCTTCGCCAGGGCCGGCAGGTGCTGGTCGCGGACGATCTTTCCCACGCCGACGATGCCGAGCTTGATGGGATTAGAGGACATGGGGACTCCGCAGGTTGAGTGTGCTTGGTTTGCCAGAGGTCGTTTATTAGCAGAGAACTTGTGCCGGGCAAGCTGCGTGGGGCCGACCTTGCATCCGAGGCGACAAGCATTCGAGCCGGTCAGATCGGCCCACCTTCAAATCGGCACATCAAACGTAACGATCGACACTTCGCCTTCAAGCGCGCCCTGATAGGCGGACAGATGCGGCTCCTCGTCGGGCACGCCGTCCATGTCGCCGATCTGGTCGAGCTCGGCCTCGGCATAACCTTCGGCGGCGAGCGATTCGAGAGCGCGGCGTACCGCCGAATCGTCGTCGGGCGCGACCAGCATCACATGCACGCCTTCCGGCTTGCCGCCTTTGCGCTTCCACACCCGGCCAGTGATAATGGTGACCGGGCGCTCCTCATTGTCATTCACGGGTTCGTACCTCCGGGCGAGGGGGTTTTGGCTGTTCATGCGGCCTTTTCGCACGAAGCACGGCCCGGAAACAGCCGGAAGCCGGTCACTTTCTGCCTTCTTTCTTGAAAAACGGCGAAAGAAAATTACATGCATTTTTCGCATGGCTGCCAAGCCTCGGTTTCAGCGCAATATTTGACCCTCCGGGGTTGACGGACAGTGGCCATACGAGTAGAAGCCGCCCAGTCAGAACCGATGTGAGGCTCTTGCTTCCGAAGCGACACGCTTTGGAGTTTGCCTCAAACAGGGTTCGTTTTACGAGCGAAAAGACATTTCCGGCGTGCATGAAGCGGCTTCCGCTTCCTCTGCCATTTGTTCGGGCAAGACCGCGAGGCGCGGTTTGTGGCCCGAATTTGCGTATGGAAATGACGCTTTGAGCGGCCCTGACCGGGCCAGACACGGAATTGAGAGACAAGAGGGTTTAATGCCTACCGTCAACCAGCTGATCCGCAAGCCGCGCATTGCGCCGGTGAAGCGCAACAAGGTCCCGGCCATGCAGCAGAACCCGCAGAAGCGGGGCGTCTGCACGCGCGTCTACACCACGACGCCGAAGAAGCCGAACTCGGCGCTGCGCAAGGTGGCCAAGATCCGCCTGACCAATGGTTTTGAAGTGATCGGTTACATCCCCGGCGAAGGCCACAACCTTCAGGAACACTCGGTGGTGATGATCCGCGGCGGCCGCGTCAAGGATCTTCCGGGCGTGCGTTACCACATCATCCGCGGCGTGCTCGACACGCAAGGCGTGAAGAACCGCAAGCAGCGCCGTTCGAAATACGGCGCCAAGCGTCCGAAGTGACCGAAGCGTAGCTACCCGGATCCGCCAAGCGGCGATCCAGGCCACCACGCAGAATTGAGGCAGAGAAAAAATGTCCCGTCGTCACAGTGCAGAAAAGCGTGAGATCAATCCGGACCCGAAGTTCGGCGATCTGATCGTCACCAAGTTCATGAACGCCGTCATGTATGACGGCAAGAAGTCCGTTGCCGAGACCATCGTCTACGGCGCGCTCGACCAGGTCCAGTCCAAGACCAAGCAGGAGCCGGTCACCGTCTTCCATCAGGCGCTCGACAATGTCGCGCCGCATGTAGAAGTGCGTTCGCGGCGCGTCGGCGGCGCCACCTACCAGGTTCCGGTCGACGTGCGCCCCGAGCGTCGTCAGGCATTGGCCATCCGTTGGCTGATCGCCGCCGCCCGCAACCGCAACGAGACCACCATGGTCGACCGCCTCTCCGGCGAGCTGATGGACGCGGCCAACAACCGCGGCACCGCCGTCAAGAAGCGTGAAGACACCCACAAGATGGCAGAAGCCAACCGCGCTTTCGCGCATTACCGCTGGTAAAGCGCGAACGAGACTGAAGAGGCACCTCCCATGGCCCGCGAATATAAAATCGAAGACTACCGCAATTTCGGTATCATGGCGCATATCGACGCCGGCAAGACGACGACCACCGAGCGCGTCCTCTATTACACGGGCAAGTCGCACAAGATCGGCGAAGTCCATGACGGCGCTGCGACCATGGACTGGATGGAGCAGGAGCAGGAGCGCGGCATCACCATCACGTCGGCTGCGACCACGACCTTCTGGAAGGGTCGCAGCGGCAAGATGTACCGCTTCAACATCATCGACACCCCCGGCCACGTCGACTTCACCATCGAGGTCGAGCGTTCGCTGCGCGTGCTTGACGGCGCCATCGCGCTGCTCGACGCCAATGCCGGTGTCGAGCCGCAGACGGAGACCGTCTGGCGTCAGGCCGACAAGTATCGCGTCCCGCGCATGATCTTCTGCAACAAGATGGACAAGATCGGCGCCGACTTTTACCGCTCGGTCGAGATGATCGGTTCGCGCCTCGGTGCGCACGCCGTTGTCATGCAGCTGCCGATCGGCGCCGAGACCGAATTCAAGGGTGTCGTCGACCTCGTCGAGATGAATGCGCTGGTCTGGCGCGACGAGACGCTGGGCGCCGCCTGGGATGTCGTTGAGATTCCTGCCGACCTCAAGGCTCGTGCCGAAGAATACCGCGAGAAGATGATCGAGGCCGCCGTCGAAATGGACGAGACGGCGCTTGAGAATTACCTCGAAGGCAAGATGCCGAGCAACGAGGAGATCCGTGCGCTCATCCGCAAGGGCACGATCGCGGTGAAGTTCTATCCGATGTTCTGCGGCTCGGCCTTCAAAAACAAGGGCGTGCAGCCCCTGCTCGACGCCGTCGTCGAATATCTGCCGTCGCCGGCCGATGTCCCGGCCATCAAGGGCGTCGACGCCAAGACGGACGCCGAGATCGAGCGTCATGCCGACGACAACGAGCCGCTGTCGATGCTCGCCTTCAAGATCATGAACGACCCGTTCGTCGGTTCGCTCACCTTTGCCCGCATCTATTCGGGCAAGCTCACCAAGGGCATCTCGGTCGACAACACCGTGAAGGGCAAGAAAGAGCGCATCGGCCGCATGCTGCAGATGCATGCGAATTCGCGCGCGGACGTCGAAGAGGCTTTTGCCGGCGACATCGTCGCCCTGGCCGGCCTCAAGGACACGACCACCGGCGACACGCTCAGCGATCCGCTGCATCCGGTCATCCTCGAGCGCATGGAATTCCCCGATCCGGTCATCCAGATCGCTATCGAGCCGAAGACCAAGAACGACCAGGAAAAGATGGGCCTCGCCCTTCACCGCCTGGCCGCCGAGGATCCGTCCTTCCGCGTCAAGACCGACGAGGAAAGCGGCCAGACGATCATTTCCGGCATGGGCGAACTTCACCTCGACATCATTGTCGACCGCATGCGCCGCGAGTTCAAGGTCGAGGCCAATGTCGGCGCGCCGCAGGTGGCCTATCGCGAGACGATCACCCGCAAGCACGAGCAGGACTACACGCACAAGAAGCAGACCGGCGGTACCGGTCAGTTCGCCCGCGTCAAGATCCTGTTCGAGCCGAATCCGGAAAGCAGCGAATTCCAGTTCGAAACCAAGATCGTCGGCGGCGCTGTGCCGAAGGAATACATCCCCGGTGTCGAAAAGGGCATCAACAGCGTCATGACGTCGGGCCCGTTCGCCGGCTTCCCGATGATCGGCGTCAAGGCGACGCTGATCGATGGCGCCTACCACGACGTGGACTCTTCGGTTCTGGCCTTCGAAATCGCCGGCCGTGCCTGCTTCCGTGAAGCAGCGCCCAAGCTTGGCGTGCAGTTGCTCGAGCCGATCATGAAGGTCGAAGTGGTGACGCCGGAAGATTACGTCGGCAGCGTTATCGGCGATCTGAACGGCCGTCGTGGCCAGATCCAGGGCCAGGAAGCCCGCGGCGTCGCGGTGGTCATCAACGCGATGGTGCCGCTCGCCAACATGTTCAAATACGTGGACAACCTTCGGTCGATGAGCCAGGGCCGCGCGGCCTACACGATGCAGTTCGACCACTACGAGCCGGTCCCGACCGCGGTCGCCCAGGAAGTCCAGAAGAAATACGCGTAACTCGAAACGAGTTGCACCAGTAACTTAATTCAAGGCCCGCACGGGCTGGCAGGAATGGAGACATCACATGGCAAAAGGTAAATTCGAGCGCACTAAGCCTCATGTGAACATTGGCACGATTGGTCACGTTGACCATGGCAAGACGTCGCTGACGGCGGCGATCACCAAGT
>NZ_JAMYUP010000084.1:0-21210 GCF_040323155.1 Mesorhizobium sp. M0060 | reverse complement strand
TTTCTGCTCATCTTCTTCGATCACTTGGTGTCCACCTATTTCGGTGGACACCTTGTGCATCAGAGCACTCAACAGCAAAAGGTGCGGGGAAATTCGCGCTTACAAACGTTCTGTGCGCAGCCAAATATGATTGACGCGCATGGTGGAAAGACCCGGCGCGCGCCGCAGAAACAGGATGCCCCGGGGTGCCGAAGCCCGATTTTCGTTCGATAGAATGGCAGTCGAGCGATTTCGACAGGCTTTTCCGCGAGCGAGGTGGAGCGACGAGCGCAGGAGTTGGTTCGTACCCGGCGAGACAGCAGCCCGCCGGATCGACCGCTGGTTGGCGCAAGAGGCAGAGATGTTGCCCATCCATGGAGACAGCAAGGGACGTGATACCTTCGCGTTAGATCCAATATCGAGCCCATACCTCGAAGTTGCGGACGAACTAAGTGTTCGCACGCCGTATTCGAAGACGGTGTAACGGCTCAACGATTTCACCGGACACTTCAGTGAAAACGACAATGCCGTACTGCTCTGTCGCAACCCCGCGGCCAAGAGGAGGTAAATCTTCAGCTGGCAACGGATAGCGTCCCTCAAACGCTCGTTCGGTCCTGGCGCACGTCGCGCGGGCCACGTCCTGACCAGTTCTGGGAGCTTGGCCGAACGCCACCTGCCCCAAACGTAGTCGACGTTTGTGCTCGTCGCGTTTGGATATAAAGCGGTCAAGTTGTGGCTGGTGGCAACCGACGCTAGCCGAACTGAGAGTTGCTCGTCGAAACGCCCGGAGCATGGAGCGTAGAAAACGAAGTCGCGACATTAACACGGCTCGCTGACATGCCTAGCTGTTTGAGACTGATCAACCAGACCGCATGACACCGGGCTCTTCGGTGGGTGGGTCACTGATAGCAGGCTGAAGTTCCGAACTGCCTTCCAGCACGTCCGAGAAATTGACCGTGGCGACTAGATACCCGGCTTCATCGTAAACCTTGGTACTCGAGCCTGAATGATCAGCGCCGTTCAAATCGCTCGCTACCAGTACAGCGTGGGCCAATTCGATTGCTCTCTGGCTCGCTAGGTCTGCGCTGGCTAACTCTTCCTCTAAAGTAGTGGTTTTGCCGAACTCGACGGTCTCAAAGCGGAACTTGGGCATCGGAACCTCCTGTCCTACGGAATGTCCATGTCGCCGTTGCGTTCCAAGGAACGAGCGCGTCGTCACTCCATCATCCAGCGGCTCAGGCGAATCCGCCTTGTCCTCCGCCTGGGCTGCCGGCTTTGTGAGCGCGGGGTTTGAATGTTCGAAGCTGAGCTCAATGGCGCCGCCGTGGCCGCGGCAGGCGCGCAGGCCCTCGCGCCAGGACGACTTCAGTTCATCGACGCCTTCGAAGTGGAACAGGCTCTCTTGCAGAACCTCATCGGAAGCCCGGACCTCACCGGAAGTCAGTGCGGACATCTGCCAACTCCCCCAGATGAGCTCTCACCTGGCTCTCGAGAAGCTGGTGCATGGTAGCGGTGTCGACGCCCAGTTCAGCCGACAGGATCGCCGCGATGCGTCCGGGCCAGTTCACCTAGGCGTCACGTTCCTCCCGCGCCAGCCGGAACAGCAGCGTCTTGGCGCCATCGAGCGAGACAAGCTCGCCTTTCAGCTTCTGAAGTTTTAGCCGGCGCTCCTGCGCCTTCAGCACCTCATTGGCCGTCTTTGCCTGCATGAAAGTGGTCGAGCCTGCCACGACAGGCGCCGACAGCCCCTGTTCGCGCAACGTCTCGCCAACCGCCGATAAAGCCTCCTCGGGCACTGCCTTCAGTTTGGACCGGGGCGGGGAGCGTCTCTGCTTTGAAGGATCGGTCAGAGCTGCCCGGCGTGCATCCGAGCCTGCTCCATCAATCGAGCCATCCTCAAACAGCACCAGCCGTCCGCCAATCCTGGCCTTCTGTATGGCGCCACGGGAGACCCCGGCATGGGCGGCATAGTGGCGCTCGCTCATCCCCTGCATGGTGGCCTCCCTCGCTTATGCCCGGCCCAACGAAGGTCAGGCCGCGGATCGGCCGGAATGAACATCGGCGACGTTGAGATCACTGGCCTCCAGAACTGCTTTGCGCCCAGTAAAGGTCTGCCATCTCTCCACGGCCACATCGCAGTAACGCGGATCAAGCTCCATGGCGAAGCAGGAGCGGCCGGTGGTCTCGGCGGCAATGATGGTGGTGCCGCTGCCCGAGAAGGGCTCGTAGACCGACGAACCGGTGGCGCTGTTGTTCAGCAGCGGCCGCCGCATGCATTCGACCGGCTTCTGCGTGCCGTGGACCGTGGCGTCGTCCTCACCCTGGTCACCGTTGCCGATCATCCAGATCGTGGTCTGGTCGCGCGCGCCCTGCCAGTGCCCGGTGGCGCCCTCCCTGACCGCATACCAGCACGGCTCGTGCTGCCAGTGATAATGGCCACGGCTCAGCACCAGGCGAGGCTTGGCCCAGATGATCTGGGAGCGGATGCCGAAGCCGGAAGCAGCCAGGCTGTCGGCCACCATGTGCTCGATGGCTTCCGGTGCGAACTGGACAGGCATGCGGTCTCCTCGAAGATCACGCGGCTTCCGGACGTTGCTGCTGGACTCCGCGATGGATCCCTATGGTGGCTCCGGGGGATGGATCCCATCTGGATCCGGACTGGACTCCGGGGTCCAGCAGGGTCCACCCCGAACCAGCAACTCTGCACGCATGATCAAAGGCTTACGTGTGATTTTTCGTGGAATGAGGACCCTGTTTAAGGGGTGATTTTCGTCCAAACGGGCCCCCTTAACGATGGGGTCATCAAGATGCCTCCGGTTTGATCGGAGGCATTTGTGTTTTGGATGTTGGTTGTGGAGACGATTGCAAAGATACGCCGGCTGTCGCTGGTGCAGGGGAAGTCAATCAAGGCGATCTGCCGGGAGCTGAATATCTCCCGGAAGGTGGTGCGCAAGGTTTTGCGTTCCGAGGAGACAGAGTTCCGCTACGAGCGCAAGCATCAACCCTATCCGCGGATGGGCGCCTGGCGTGACGAGTTGGATCGGCTGCTATCGGCGAATGCGGCCAAGTGTCAGCGGGAGCGGCTGACACTGATCCGCATCTTCGAGGAGCTTCGCGGCCTCGGCTATGACGGCAGCTACAGTTCGGTGTGGCGGCATGCTCAAAGTTGGGAGGCGGATCGCGGCAGCGCCGCGGCCGAAGCCTACATTCCGTTGAGCTTTGCGCCGGGCGAGGCCTACCAGTTCGACTGGAGCCACGAGGGAACCGTCGCCTTAACTGAGCATGAGAGTGAGGGAGGCGGACCGGAGGATTGTTCATGCGGCGGTCGGCATGGCGATCTCGTTCCACATTGCCATGGCGGCGTCGCGGAGATCTCGGTGCTGGGCGGCGGTCATGTGGTTACGCGGGTAGTGGAAGAGGTTGGTGATCGGGCCGTGGATGGAAACGAAACGCTGGCACTGCCGGCTTGACTTGAAGCGCTTCATGCCGCGCTCCCGTCGTCGAACGGCAAGATGCGAATTCTCCGCCCGATTGTTGATGCCCTTGTGGGATCGATGCTCCACACCTGGCATCAATTCCTTCTTCGCGGCGGCATAGGAGCCGAGTTTGTCGGTGATCATGACACGCGGTGCAATCCCCTGCTGCTTCAGCAGTTTGCGCATCAGCCGAAGTGCCGCCTTCTTGTTCCTGCGGCTTTGTACCAGAGCGTCGATGACATAGCCTTCGGCGTCGACGGCACGCCACAGCCAATGTTTCTGTCCTCTGATGATGACCACCATCTCGTCGAGATGCCACTTGTCGGCAAATTGGCCTCTGGATCGGCGCCGGGTGCGGCGGGCGTATTCGCCGCCGAACTTTGCCGCCATTCCGCGACGGTCTGGAAGGACACCTCGACGCCGCGCTCGGCGAGCAGATCCTCGACGTGGCGCAGGCTCAGTGGGAAACGGAAATACAGCCACATCGCATGGCTGATGATTTCGGCGGGGAAGCGATGACGCTTATAGAGCGCATCACGCGGTTCGGTCGGCAGGTCGGTCATGCTCCTTCATAGGAAGTCGCTTCCTTCAGCCGAGTTAAGGCGACGGTTCCTGTTGTGTCGGATCAGCTCGACCGGGATCATACTGCCGTCGGTTGCGCATAGCTCGGCCTCTAGCGGCTTTCGGGCGGTGGCCGTGAGTTCGCCCTGCGAGACGGTGGGGGAGAAAGACTCGAGCGAGCGGCCGACAGGCTGAGAGCCATCGACACAGGCAAGGGCGGCGAAGCTGTGATTGGCTGCCACGATCATCGTCTCGTTGTACACAACCAGCCCCTCGACGGCGGCGTCGGCCAGCTCTTGCATACGCGCCGTCTCCCCAGCGCGACGAAGATCACGCAGATCGAGGACAAGACCGACAAGGGCCAGAAGAATGATCACGATCGAAGCGAGCGCAAGTCCGATTGCCATCCATTCCGCTGGCAGCGCCGTGCCCGAAACGACGATGCGAGGATCGGGCACGATCGCGGCCGCGCCCATCGCAGTGAAATGATGGCTGCAAATCGCGACCGTCAGCACTAACGCGCCGAGCGCCTTCCACTTGATCGTGTTGGCCCGAAGGGCAACCGGCAAGGCTGCGGCGCCGAACAGCCCACCGAGGGCGATCGACGCTGCGACGAGCGGCATATCCCAGACGACGCGGCCCGCGATCTCGAAGGCAGCCATGCCAGTATAATGCATTACGGCGATACCGCCCCCACGATCACCCCGACGATCCAGCGTGCATACGGAACGCGGAGCGACATGCCGACGGTGAGGCCGGTTCCCGTCAAAGCGATCGCGGCGACCAGCGAGACGATCGTCAAGGCGATATTGTAGCCGCTCGGCACTGCGGGCTGGAAGGCCAGCATGGCGATGAAATGCGTTGACCAGATGCCAAAACCGGTGGCGACCGCGGCTACTGCGAGCCAGATCCGTCGCATTTCGCGTTCGCTGCGCCCGACATGATGGAGGAGGTTGACGGCCGTGAACGAGGCCAGGGCGCAGACCAAGGCCGCCAGGGCAACCAGACGCAAATCATGCTGCGCCGCAATGCAGGTGTAGACCTTCAACATGCTCTTTCCCGAAGTCGGTTACGAGCTTCGGAGAGAAACCTAGGGTCAAACCTTGAAGAAGTGCTTATGAGGGCAATTCAACTTGACGACTTCTTCCCTAGGATGGGCATTCGCGCGACCGCTTTAGGGCGCTGTTCCGACATTCAGTCAAAATCAGGCGGAAAGATGTCGGTCTCCACGCGTTGGCCAGGGCTGTAACTGCCCTTGGCGTGCTCGGAGGTTAGGGCAAGTGGAACGATGTCCCCATCGCAGTGTTAAATGGCGAAAAGAGTTGAGGCAGTACGGTGGATGATCTCAAAGAGACGGCATTGATCGCGCGGCTTGCGGCGCGGCACGGGTTGTCAAGGGACGCGGTAGAAACCGTGCTGCGTGCCCTGCGCTCGGGCGGTGGTTCCATGGCGCAGTTCAGCCATGCCGAATTCGGCGGCATGTCGCAGTGGTCATCAGGCATGACAATGGTCGGCGACATGTTTAACGATGCGCTGAGGGCGAAGCTGAACGCGGTGGCCACGGAACTAGTAGCTCATCTGCGGGAGAATCCTGAGGCTGCCCATAATGAACCGGCCGAAGTGAGCTATAGATCGCAGCAGCAGGTACCTGAAAGTTGGGCGGGCGGACTCGGCACACCCTCATCGACCGGATCGCAGAACCATTTGCGCTACGCGATCTATCCCGACACGCGGCGACTGGTCATCGAGGATGCCGGGCAGCGTACGATCTACGACACCGGCGATCACGTTATTTCGGGGATCGCCCAGGCGCAAAGTAAGGATGCGACACTGACATTCCGCAGCCAGAACGGCCTTGTGCGGCTCTCGGAGCTGAAGAAGGTCGATGCTTAAGGTTTGGCCCTATTAATGCGTCGCGATGATGCTCGCGCCCCGCGCCATTCACCGCAGCGCGGGGTGCCTAATGACGTCCTTCTTCGCCTCTTTGCGTTTCCGCCGCCGCTCCGTCTGCGGCCCGTTCGAGCGCAACCATTTTCTTGACCAAGGCCAGCAGATCGCGCTTGGTGCCGTGCGGCAGAGACACGACCTGTTGCACGAGTTCCATGGTGTCGCGCGCTTCCTCAGGCGTCCGGCCCCATAGATGCAGGGCAGCGCTGAACAGCATTTCCATCGGCATGAATCCGAGGATTTCGCACAGGTGGATCATGCGAGTGACGGGCATTTTTGAGAATGCGCGCTCATAGCGGCCATAAACCTGCATCGAAAGGCCAAGCAACGTCCACCTTAGCCACGTCCTCTCCCTTCTTGCGTTTTCCAGTCGCGCATAGGGCAACGCCTCAATCAAACATTTGAAAACGGGATTGACCCAAGGACGCCCGGCACTCTCTTGCACAGCGATTTTCCAGAAGCCGGGAGTGAGGATAGCTGCTTTCCGCAACTCGTAAGCAACCATCAGGGCCGTGCTGCGCTCGCATTGCATGGTTCTTTCCAACGGAAGCCTGCACTCGGCGTGCGAGAAATGACGGGGAGGGGTCGATATCGTGGCTGCGGTGTTCTCTAGGCACACTCGGTGCATTCGACATGTTCAAGTGTTGGCCCGCTGTATAAGTTCGGACGGATTGGGGAGATAATAAATTTATGCCTCGCGCGTTCGCATCTCGCTCTTCGCCGGACGAAGGAACCCTTCACTTTGTTTCTCCGGACAAGGATACGGTCGACATCATCTACGTTCCGTCGGCAGCAAGAATTGAGCAGGCTGGCGTGGATCTACAACTTTCCGCCGATTACAAGGTCAAGCTTCTGCAGATCAGTGGACGAGGGCGCTACATCACCATGTACCCTGTCAACACATTTGGTAACGCCCGTGATTTTCTAAAACAGAAGTACCGGCGGATTCGTAGCATCACCCTGGATCAGGGTGAATCGTCCAGTGTGGGCGACAATGCTGCGATGCCCGACACAACCGAGGCCGTTCTCGAGCTCTTGGAGGAGCTTCCTGCCGGTCTCGTCAAGGATTTCGACTTCGGCCTCGGCCTTACTAGGGAATACCGATTCATCGTTTCGGCAGTGGAAGGGCTTTCCGAATGCAGCGAGATCGTGATTTCGCATCAACAGACTGAGTGCGACGAAGAGCTCGGCATGTTTTTTCTGAAATACTCCGACTACGAGCGCCTTAGAAAGGATTGCAACAAATTCACGCAACGCGCGAGGAGCGCGGCATCCGTGGCGAAAGAGGCTGGAGTCTATAATTTTCTGGCGTATCGGCTCGGCCGGGAACAGCGATCGCTGAAATTACCGCACACGGCAATCAACCGGATGGTCTCGGATGGCGCGGCGTCTGGCCTCATGGACGAGGCCGAACAGGACGCTGTTTTGTCTGCACTCGAAAGGAACAGCCGAGCGATTGCGGAGCGCAAGCCGGAGAAGCTTGCACAGCTGCGCGATGACATCGAGCTCGTCACACTGGAGGTGCTGATTGGGCGATACGAGGAAATGCTTGGTAAACGGTTGGGGGAAGCCAGCTGGAATTTCTGCTTTCGACACCTCTGCTGCCTTTGCGGCACACAACGGTAAGGCGCAGCTATGACCCTTATGTGCCGTTGAGAAGGGTGCAAACCCGACCGATGCTTCTGTTCGATCAACGTTGCTCGCGTCGCTTTCAATCGACCGTCAAAGGAGCGGGCTCGCCCAAATCTTTGAGGAACTCCTCAATACGTTTACGCGTGCAATCGTGGCGTTCGGCTTCGCGATGAAATCCCTTCACCAGCGCTTCATCCGCGAGCGTGACCTCCCGAATCCGGCGTTCCCGGAGCCTGGGCGCATATTCGGGTGTGGTCACGAACTTGGCGCAGGTCAAATACAGATCGCACTCACAAGGGCCTTCTTCTGGCAATCGGAGGCAATGGCCGAGTTCGAGTTCCGTGCGGAAGAAGTTGGCCTTCAGCCAGGCAAGCGAATCCTCCGGCATCGCTCGTGATCGCAATGTCTCGGCGAGCGGTCCGGCGATCAGCGCACCGGGGCCAAGCACCTTCATGTAATCCTCGCGAACCGTTGCGCCGCAGGTGTGCGTATACCAGCGTCATTCCAGTGCTCGTGTGACCGAGCATCTTCATGACGGTGTGGACGCGCGCACCACCCTCGATCAACTCCGTGCCGACGGTATGGCGGAAGCGATGCGCGGTGATCGTAGCGCGGCCACGATCGTCGACAAGACCAGCTGCCTGGCAAGCCGCCTCCAGCGATGCCTCAAACAACGTCCGCGGCGATATGCACTTGCCTTTCAGCGGGAAGAGTCGCCGTACTTCGACGCCGGTGCGTTCATCAGCAAACCCGCGGCCTGGCGGATCCAGTGCCTGAAGCTCACGAATAGCCACGGCGGCTTCCGGGTGAAGCGGAACCATCCGCTCCTTGCCGGTTTTACCAGCGGGAATCCGCAAGCGTGGCGTGCCGTCAGGATACGCGTCGAGGCAGCCGTACTCGAGTCGCGTAATCTCCGAACGTCGGGCGCCGCTCCACCTGGCGATAATCAGCGCGGCTCGCTGATGGATGTCAGGCAACATGCGCGCGGGTTTCGCGGAAAATAGCTTTGTAGTCATAGCAATGCTCTCTCGTGTGGCAGGGCAAGTCTAAAAGGGCGCGGCGGTTCACCCGTCCTGGACAGGGTTGCTCAAGACCCCAAAGTCGCGGCGGTCATCGTCCGGCGCGCACGTCGCAACCCGACGATCTTTTTCAGATCTTCCGGCCGAGCCGACCCGTTCCGCCCCCGACGTTGTCAAGTTCGCGTTTGCGCATGTACACTTCCGCGGCAGGGAGATGGCCCGCCGGGGAGGAATATCGGCGGTGCCGGTACCGAGATGTTTGCTGGGCACAATCCATATCTGGTCGCGCTCTCAGTGGCCGTCGCTATTCTGGGTGGCTACACCGGCTTCGGTCTTGCTGCGCGGGTACGCGGCGTGCCCGGTGCAAGTCGCCGCCTGCTGCTGGCGGGCGCTGCAGGGTTTCTCGCCGTCGGCATCTGGACCATGCATTTCATCGGCGTCTTGGCGGCGCCGATTCCGGCCGATGCAGTCTACCTCGTTCTGCCCACCATCATTTCCTTCCTGATCTGCGCGCTGGTCGTCGGCGTGTCGCTGTTCTTCGTCAGCGTCGGCGAACCGTCCGAACGGCGCGTGACGGCCTCCGCACTGCTCATGGGCGGCGGCATTGTGTCGATGCACTATGTCGGCATCCACGGCCTAGAGGGTGGCTTCACCATCGAGCACGACCACGCCATGGTTCTGTTGGCCGCCCTCATCGCCGTCGGCACCGCCTATGGCGGCTTGAGAATCTTCCTAGCGCGGCAGGTCGGCCGGCGGCTGGCTTTGAGCGCGGTGGCTTTCGGGTTCGCGGTCTCGGGAATGCATTACACGGCGATGTACGGCATGCACTATCGCCCCGCCCCGGAACTCGCCGACAGGAGTGGCCTGGTGGCGTCGCCGCAAGTGCTGGCGCTTGTCGTGTCGCTGCTGTGCTTTGTGCTTGCGGCAGGCTTCCTGCTGTTCCTGGTGCCGGAGCCACGTCGGCGAGAGACGCCGGTCACGGCAGCCGCGGATGATAACCGGCAGCCGGTGCGGGCGGCCGACATACTCGTTGAGGGCGCTTTCGCGACCGGGAGCGAGCTTCCCTCCCATGCAGGTCCCCGGGTTGCCGCGGCACCGCTCGGCGGACTTGGCCAACCGCGCGCGGCGCCGTCGTCGCGCATGCCAGTCGAGGGAGCGGACGGCACGCATTTCATCGATGCCGTCGATGTTCGCAGCGTGCGGGCGGACGCGCATTACACGCTGGTGCATGACGGCACGCGTGAGCGCATGTCGCCGTGGTCGATCTCGGAGGCCGAGGCGCAGCTCGATCCGGCCTTCTTCCTGCGGGTGCATCGCAGTCATATCGTTGCAATCCCGCATGTCAGCTTCGTGCGCAAGGAAGGCGACGGCGCCGTCGTCGAACTTGACGGCCCGGCACCGCACCGGGTGCCGGTGAGCCGCGTCAAGATAGCCGAACTCAAGGCTCGCCTGGGTCTTGCGGGACGCAAAGCGCACACGCACTGACCCGCCGACAGGTCGCAAGCACTGACGCAGTTCGTGCGTGAAAGACCGCGTTTCGTGCGAATTTCCGCCCCTCGTGACGCCTGGCGAGCCCCGTCATTGCGCGCGCGACCAACTCGCGACAGCCTTGCCCCAACGTCCTTGCCCAATATAAAAATTGGGAACGAAGGGCGAATGGAGGAAACGATGATCCCAGGCCCATTCAGGTATCATCGGCCATCGAGCGTCGCCGACGCGGTCAAGCTGCTCGCCTCGCTCAGCGACGAAGCCCGGCCGCTGGCCGGCGGGCACAGCCTCATCCCGATGATGAAACTGCGGCTTGCGACGCCAGACCATCTGGTCGATCTTCACGAGATTGCCGAGCTCAAGGGCATCCGCCGCGATGGCGGCACGATCGTCATCGGCCCCATGACGACGCAGCACGACCTGCTCGCGTCGGATCTGATCGCGAAGTCGCTGCCGATCCTGCAGGAGACCGCACAGCTGATCGCCGACCCGCAGATACGTTATCGCGGCACGATCGGCGGCAACGTCGCCAACGGCGATCCCGGCAATGACATGCCGGCGCTGATGATGACGCTCGGCGCCAGCTACACACTCGAAGGGCCGGGCGGCACGCGCTCGGTCGCGGCAGGCGACTTTTATCAAGGCGCCTATTTCACCGCGCTCGAGCCCGGCGAGATCCTGACCGCGATCTCGATCCCAACGCCGTCTGCCGGCCACGGCTATGCCTATGAGAAGCTGAAGCGCAAGGTCGGCGACTACGCCACGGCCGCTGCCGCGGTCGTGCTGACGATGTCGGGCGGCAAGGTCGCGACGTGCTCGATCGGGCTGACCAATCTGTCGGAAACGCCGCTGCTCGCAGAAGACGCTGCAAAGGCCGTTGTTGGCACCAGCCTCGACGAGGCGTCTCTGAAGAAGGCTGCAGCGGCCGCGGAAAAGATCATGTCGCCGTCGGCCGATACGCGGGGCCCGGTCGAGTATCGGAAGCACGTCGGCGGCATCATGGTGATGCGGGCGCTGAAGCGTGCCGCGGCCCGTGCCGGCTGACGTAAGGGAGGAAAAGATGGCGAAGACCCATGTGACGATGAAGGTGAATGGCGCTGAGGTCGAGGGCCTCGTCGAGCCGCGCACGTTGCTCGTACATTTCATCCGTGAAGACCTGCAACTGACGGGCACTCATATCGGCTGTGAGACGACCCATTGCGGCGCCTGCACCATCGATATCGACGGCATGTCGGTGAAGAGCTGCACCATGTTCGCCGTGCAGGCCGAGGGCTCCGAGATCACCACGATCGAGGGCGTAGCCAACGCTGACGGGACGCTTTCGGCGCTGCAGGAAGGCTTTCGCATGATGCACGGGCTGCAATGTGGCTTCTGCACGCCAGGCATGATCCTGCGGGCGCAGCGGCTGCTGCAGGAGAACCCGACGCCCAGCGAGGAAGAGATCCGGATGGGCATCTCCGGCAACATCTGCCGCTGCACCGGCTATCAGAACATCGTCAAGGCGATCCAGTACGCGAGCGCCAAGATCAACGGCACCGAATTCAAGGAGGCCGCCGAATGAACGACATGACTCCCACGCGGGAACAGCGCGAAGCGAAACTGGAAGGCATGGGTTGCAAGCGCAAGCGCGTCGAGGATGCGCGCTTCACCCAGGGCAAGGGCAATTATGTTGACGACCTGAAGCTGCCGGGCATGCTGCATGGCGATTTCGTCCGTTCGCCGCATGCTCATGCCCGCGTAATTTCGATCAATTCGGAGAAGGCGCTGAAAGTGCCCGGCGTGCTGGCGGTTATCACCGCCGAGACGCTGAAGACCGTCAACCTTGCCTGGATGCCGACACTGGCCGGCGACGTGCAGATGGTGCTGGCCGATGGCAAGGTGCTGTTCCAGAACCAGGAAGTGGCCTTTGTGGTCGCCACCGACCGCTACACGGCAGACGACGGCGTCAATGCGGTCGAGGTCGAATATGAGGCGCTGCCGGTGGTCATCGACCCGTTCAGGGCGATGGACCCGGATGCGCCGGTGTTGCGCGAGGATCTGGCAGGCAAGACCAGCGGCGCGCACGGTCCGCGCAAGCACCACAACCACGTCTTCGAATGGACGGTGGGCGACAAGGGTCTGACCGACGCCGCCTTCCGCAAGGCGGAGGTATCGATCCAGGAGATGATCTCCTATCACCGCACCCATCCGTCGCCGCTGGAAACATGCCAGTGCGTCGCGTCGTTCGACAAGATCAAGGGCGAGTTGACTATCTGGGGCACCTTCCAGGCCCCGCACGTCATCCGTACCGTCGTGGCGTTGATCGCCAGTCTGCCGGAGCAGAAGATCCATGTGATCTCGCCCGATGTCGGCGGCGGTTTCGGCAACAAGGTCGGCGCCTATCCCGGTTACATCTGCGCGGCGGTGGCTTCGATCGTCACCGGCAAGCCGGTGAAATGGGTCGAAGACCGCATCGAGAACCTCACTGCGACCTCGTTCGCGCGCGACTATCACATGACCACCGAGATCGCGGCGACCAAGGAAGGCAAGGTGACCGGGCTGCGCGTCCACGTGCTTGCCGACCACGGCGCCTTCGACGCTTACGCCGATCCGTCGAAATGGCCGGCCGGCTTCTTCAACATCGTGACCGGGTCGTACGATTTCCCGACCGCCCATCTTTCCGTCGACGGCATCTATACCAACAAGGCGCCGGGTGGCGTCGCCTATCGCTGCTCGTTCCGGGTGACCGAGGCCGCCTACTGCATCGAACGGGCGATGGACATCCTCGCGCAGAAGCTCGGCATGGATCCGGCGGAACTGCGGTTGAAGAATTTCATCAAGCCCGAGCAGTTCCCGTACCACTCGGCGCTCGGCTGGGAATATGATTCCGGCAACTACCACACAGCCATGAAGAAGATGATGGAAACGGTGAAGTACGCAGAGCTGCGCAAGGAACAGGCCGAGAGGCGCGCCGCCTTCAAGCGCGGCGAAACCCGCGACATCATGGGGCTCGGCGTCTCCTTCTTCACCGAGATCGTCGGCGCCGGCCCATCGAAGAACTGCGACATTCTCGGCATCGCCATGTTCGACAGTTGCGAGATCAGGCTGCACCCGACCGGCGCCGGCATCGCTCGTGTCGGCACGAAGAGCACCGGCCAGGGGCACGAGACGACCTGGGCGCAGATCATCGCGACCGAGATCGGCATTCCGGCCGACAACATCATGGTCGAGGAAGGCAATACCGACACGGCTCCTTACGGGCTGGGCACCTACGGCTCCCGCTCGACGCCGGTGGCGGGTGCGGCCATCGCCATGGCCGCACGCAAGATCAAGGCGAAAGCGCAGATGATCGCGGCCTACAAGCTCGAAGTCCACGAGGACGATCTCGAATGGGACATCGACGGCTTCCGCGTGAAAGGCCTGCCGGAGAAGACGATGTCCATGAAGGATATCTGCTGGACGGCCTACAATTCGGTCCCGCCCGGCATGGAGCCGGGGCTGGAGGCCGTGAGCTACTACGATCCGCCCAACATGACCTACCCGTTCGGCGCCTATATCTGCGTCATGGACATCGATGTCGACACTGGCGTCTACAAAGTGCGGCGCTTCTACGCGCTCGACGATTGCGGCACACGCATCAATCCGATGATCATCGAGGGCCAGGTGCATGGCGGGCTGACCGAGGCCTTCGCCATCGCGATGGGGCAGGAGATTCGCTACGACGAGACCGGCAATGTGGTGACCGGATCGTTCATGGACTTCTTCATGCCGACCGCGGTCGAGACGCCGCATTGGGAGACCGATTTCACCGTCACGCCGTCGCCGCACCACCCGATCGGTGCCAAGGGCGTCGGCGAAAGCCCGAATGTCGGCGGGGTGCCGGCTTTTTCGAACGCCGTCAACGACGCGTTTTCCTTCCTTGGCTCGACGCACATCCAGATGCCGCATGATTTCTGGCGCAACTGGCAGGCGGCGAAGAATCTGGGGGTGGTGGGGTAAGGCCTTGATGACCCTATCGCGCGACCAGATCGCCGCTCGGCTTGCTGACGCCGGCTACATCGCCGACGGCGAGCTCGCCACTGCGGTCTCGCTGATGCAGTTGCTGAAACGCCCGCTGCTGCTCGAAGGCGGGGCGGGCGTCGGCAAGACCGAGGTCGCCAAGGCGCTCGCCTCCGTCCGCGGCACCGAACTGATCCGCCTGCAATGCTATGAGGGCCTCGACCAGTCGGCGGCCCTTTATGAGTGGAACTACCAGCGCCAACTGTTGGCGATCGAGGCGCACAAGGGCGAAGCTGGCCAGAAGATGAAGGCAGCGGAGATCGAAGATCAGATTTTTTCGGAAAAATATCTGCTCGAACGGCCGCTGCTGGCGGCCATCCGCCGCAAGACGCCGCCGGTGCTGCTGATCGACGAGGTCGACCGCGCCGACGAGGAGTTCGAGGCTTTTTTGCTGGAGCTTCTGTCGGATTTCCAGGTTTCGATTCCCGAGCTCGGCACCGTCACCGCCACGTCCATCCCGCATGTCGTTTTGACCTCGAACGGTATGCGCGAGCTTTCAGACGCGCTGCGCCGCCGCTGCCTCTACCACTATGTCGACTATCCGGATGTCGATCGCGAAGCGCGCATCATCCTGGTGCGCATTGCCGGCGCCGGCGCATCATTGTCGCTGCAGATCGCGCGGATGGTCGAAAAAATCCGCAAGGAGGATTTGCGTAAGGTGCCGGGCGTCGCCGAAACGCTGGACTGGGCGGCGGCGCTGGTCGGGCTCGACGTACGCGACCTGCACGAGGCGCCCGAGATCGTGCATGAGACGCTGATGTGCTTGTTCAAGACCCGTGAGGACAGGGCGCGGTTCAAGCCGGAAGTCACGCAACGCCTGCTGGGGAACGTCGCATGAGCTGCTGTGGCTTGCCTCCGACCACCAACGAACTCGACGAGGTTTCCCGGCTCGTCTTGTCCAGGCTGGCAGCGTTCCTGCGCACGTTGCGCGACAATGCTTTTGCGGTCGGCTTGCGCGAGGGCCAGGACGCGGCGTCGCTGATGGCTTCCGGTTATGCGCAAAAGCCGGGCCTGCTCCGCTCTGCCTTCAAGCACCTGTTTTCGGCGCGCAAGGCCGATTGGGAGCAGTTCGACGGCCTGTTCGACGCCTTCTGGCTCGGCAAGCGGGTGCGCTCGCGTTCGATAGTTTCAGGCTCGACCGCACGGCAGGACAATCCATCGGTCAAAAATCTGCAGGATCCCTCGTCGCAGGCCGGCGCGCAGGGCGCCTCCCACCAGATTCCGGCCGGCGATCATCCCGTCTCAGACGATCGCAGCGGCGAGGGCCGCATGGAAGGCGCCTCACGCGCCGAAAATCTCGCCGAAACGGATTTCAGGAAGATCGCCGATCCGCAGCAAATGCAGGAGGCCCATGCCGTCGCGGCGCGGCTGGCCAAGGCGATGCGTGCAAGACTGACCCGGCTCGACCTCGCCCGCCGTCGCGGCTACAGGCTCGACCTGCGCCGTACCATCCACCGCAACATCAGCCATGGCGGCGTGCCGATCAGCCTGGTGAAGCGGCAACGCAAGGAGAAGCCGCTCAGGCTGGTGATGCTGCTCGATGCGTCGGGCTCGATGAGCATGTACACGACGGTGTTCCTGAGGTTCATCCATGGCGTGCTCGACGAATTCCGCGAGGCCGAGGCGTTCCTTTTCCACACGCGGCTGGTCCATGTGTCCGACGCCATGAAGGAGCGCGACGCACAACGCGCGCTCGACCGGCTGTCGATGATGGCGCAAGGCGCGGGCGGCGGCACCAGGATCGGCGAGTGCCTGGCGGCCTTCAACCGTTGGCACGCGGCGCGCGTCATCCATGCGCGCACCTGCGTGATGATCGTCTCCGACGGCTACGAGACCGGCGACGCCGCCTTGCTCGGCCGCGAGATGGCGCAGCTCGAAAAACGCTGCCGGCGTATCGTGTGGTTGAACCCGATGATCGGCTGGGAAGGCTATGCCCCAGAGGCCGCGGGCATCAAGGCTGCGCTCCCGTATATCGACCTCTATGCGCCGGCTCATACGCTGAACAGCCTCGCCGACCTCGAACCGTATCTCGCCAAGCTCTGACGGAGGCGTTTTGGCCATGACCGCTCATGTCGATGTGATGGACCTGATGTCCCGGATGAAAGCTGCGGAAGAAGCCTTCGTGCTGGCCACTGTCGTGCGCACCGTTTCGGTGACGGCTGCGAAGGCGGGCGCCAAGGCGGTGATCCGCCCGGACGGCACGATCGCAGCCGGCTGGATCGGCGGCGGCTGCGCCAAAGGCGCGGTGCTGAAGGCGGCGCGCGAGGCGCTCGCCGACGGCGAGTCGCGGCTGGTGTCCATTCAACCGGAGAACCTGCTGGTCGAACTCGGCGTCGCGCCGGGCGAAAGCCGCCTCGGCGTGAAATTCGCAAAGAACATGTGCCCAAGCCAGGGCACAATGGACATTTTCGTGGAGCCCGTGCTGCCGCATCCATCGCTGGTCATCCTGGGCGCCAGCCCGGTGGCGATGGCGCTTGCCGAACAGGCGCGACCGCTCGGCTACCACGTGACGGTCGCCGTGCCCGCCGGCGATATGCCGTCGACCCCTGACGCGGACGTCCTGATCGACGGCTTCGTGCTCGAACATCTCCATGACGCCCGGCGCTTCATCGTCGTTTCCACGCAGGGCAAGGGCGACGAAGCAGCACTCAAGGCGGCACTCGGTGTCGAGGCAGAGTATCGGGCCTTCGTCGGCAGCCGCCGCAAGATGGCATCGCTGCGCGAAAAGCTGCTGTCGGAGGGGATCGAGGCGAATGCCCTGGACAGCGTCAAGGCGCCGGCTGGCATCGATCTCGGCGCCATCACGCCCGAAGAGATCGCCCTGTCGATCCTTGCAGAAGTCACGGCAGAGCGCCGTGGCGGGCAGCGCGGCATCGTAGCGCTCCAACCAACCAACGAAGGGTGACGCAATGGACACGAATGGCAGCGAACATATCGGCGCACCGGTCGAAACTGTATGGCGGGCATTGAACGACCCGGAAATCCTGCGCCGGTCGATTCCGGGCTGCCAAGCCCTCGATAAACTTTCCGAAACCGAGATGACGGCGACCGTGGTGCTGAAGATCGGCCCGCTGAAAGCGACGTTTCAGGGGTCGGTCGAACTTTTGAACCTCAACCCGCCCCACGCCTACACGATCAACGGTGAAGGCAAGGGCGGCATCGTCGGCTTCGCCAAGGGCAGCGCCGATGTCTCGCTTGTCGCCGACGGCCCCGATGCCACAATCCTCTCCTACACGGTCAGGGCGGAGGTTGGCGGCAAGATCGCCCAGATGGGAAGCCGGCTGATCGATTCAACGGCCCGCAAACTAGCCGGGCAGTTCTTCACCAATCTCGGAGGCAAGTTGGCGGATCAGCCCGCGATGACCGGAACCTGATTCGATTTCGTGATCTCTGGAAGCGCTGTTGCGAACATCTGAAGGTCCGCAACGTGTCGAGAGCCGATCATGCGAGTGCTCCGCGTACGTCTGCTCATGGCGCTGCTTGCTCGTTCCGGCAGCCGGCTCAAACGACAGAGTCCCACCCCGAGCGGGCTTACGACTCCGGTACCAAGCGTCATGTGTGGATGCCCCCGTTGATGCAAGGGGATTTTCGAACGTCGAGGGCATGTGATCGGTGCGGTCATGTGTCAGGCCTCGCTGTTGCGGCGCTTCAGCTTTACGGCCGGCTTGAACCACTTCAGGCAGCTCGAATGCCCCTCGACGCCCCACCGCCACGTGAGAGCCGGTTCGGCTCGCCGCTTGAACTGTCGCGCGTACATTGGGTCAGGCCTGAAATGGTGGTCGAGGTCGCCTATCTCACCTGGACGGAAGACAATCTCCTGCGTCAGGTCTCGTATCAAGGTGAGGGCAGGACAAGCCCGCCCGGCAGGTGGTGCGTTCCGTGCCCCATCCCTGATCGGCATCGGTCGCCGATCGCTTCATTTCATCCGACTTGCTCCACCTGCAGCGTGCCGGGTGGAAGGGGTTTGATCAGCGACTTGGCCGATACCGAAGGGTCGAGCCAATCCGCCCACGCGCTGCGATCGAGGATGACGATCTGCCGGTCGTGGTAGGGTACGATGTCGGGTCCTGGCTCCATCGTCAGCATGGTGAATGCCTCGCCGACCTCAGGCGTTTCACGCCAGATGCCGGCGATGCAGAAGATCGGCTCCTCCTTCTTTGTGAAGAGCCACTTGTCCTTGCGCTTCTTCTTGGGGTCTTCCGGATCGGTGAACTCGTAGAAGCCGTCCGCCACGATCAGGCAGCGACCGGTCCGCGATCGCGTTCCTGTTATGTTCGCGCGACCATGAGCGCGAGGGTTTTCGATTCCGACGCATCGCTCGACGATCGCCGCGTCATCATAAGGCGCTGCGGCGGCGATGTTGAGATGGCAGAGCTGCGTTGGGGCCTTCAGCCCAGCGAAGTTGGAGGCAGGCCCTTCACCGTTGTGCGCGCTGAGGGCAGGACGTTTCCCAGTCACCGTTGCCTCGTTCCTCATCCGAGTTCCGGCACCGGAGCAGGGGCAAGGCCTATAGCTTCTCGCTCGCCGATGGTGACTGGTTCTATTTTGCTGGTGTCTGGCGCCCCGCGACACGGGACTGGCCTGAGGCTTATGCCATCCTGACGATCGAGGCGAACGACGACGTGGCGCCCTTTCACGACCGGCAGATGACGGTGCTGCGGCGCGATCAGCGAATGGCTTGGCTCGACCGGACCGGCTTGGAGGGAGAGCTGCTTCGGCCATTGCCTGCCGGCACGTTCGTGGTTTCGAAGCCTCGCGAAGCATCTGCACAGGCGGTGCTCGCATTTTGAACCAAAAACCCGAACTTGGTGATCTCGCCGGCCATCCGGCCAATATCATTTGGACCTCAGTCGCTGCGTAGGATTTTCGCTTCTAGCGCCGCTGCAACGAAGGCTCGTCTCGCTACCGGCGTCTGGGCTTCGCCACGCAGAACCTGAAGACACGCATCCATGGCCAGTTTTCGCTTCTCCGTCTGATGAGGGACACTTCGCAGCAGGATCGTGGCTGCGTCGTTCACATCGAATATGACGCGCTCACGGTCATGCCGGCCAATTTGCACCACCACGGGCCGGACGAACCTGCTCGACATGCAATCACTCTCTCAGTTCCGACTTCGATACCGGTCTTCGCGTATCATGACGTTGGGTCAATTCATACATGTATGGGCTAAGCTCGAAGAGAACCTGCAGTTGCTCAATCTCAACACAAATCTGCCTGTCCAATTTGAGCAGGCCGCTACCCAAAATCGGATGGGTCCCGGTCTTGGTGCGCAAGAAAGCACAGCGGAATTCTGCCGCGTCCGGAAGGTGAAGCGGCGCTTGGTCTTCGGGCTTTCCTGAAGCCCGAGCCTTCCTTCCTGGGTGTCAGCCTTGACGCGGCCGCTGCCGCAATGCCGACGCTTCCAGTGGCGCGCGGATGCCGGGAGAGGAAGAGGGCGGGCGGGCCGCGGTGGCGGGTGAAGGCCCGGGAGAGAGTCTCCCGGCGCTCGCCGAGGAGCGACACCCATGACCCAGATGGAAATTCACACGCCCAAGCGCAACGAGCGTGCCGGT
Organism: Mesorhizobium sp. M0060; assembly: GCF_040323155.1. NCBI lineage: Bacteria > Pseudomonadati > Pseudomonadota > Alphaproteobacteria > Hyphomicrobiales > Phyllobacteriaceae > Mesorhizobium > Mesorhizobium sp. M0060. Next base: position 1,518 of record NZ_JAMYUP010000084.1, on the reverse strand, counting down.
TATAAGGTCGACGTCAGCCGCGGCCAGCGCATCGGCCGCGTGTCGTCAGAATGGTTCAACCGGCCGGCGGACGAGCGATATCTGTCGCTCACCGACCTTCGGAATTCGGTCACGAGTCGGTCGGAGCGCAGCAAGACCCGCATCGTCGAAAGTGAGCTGATCCGCGTCGAAGCCAGCCGCGACGATCCGGAGCGCCTGAGGCTAATGCTGCCTAATGCGCGTGCCCCAGTTGCCCCCACGCATTGGAGTTTTGGCCAACTCGCCAGCCTGGTAGGCGCGCCGGCCACCTATCTGCGCCAGCTCCCGGCCCCGCTCGCGGCGATCAACCTTCAGCATGGTCTCCTCAACCACCGCGCCGAGCAGGTGAAGACGCTGGAAATCGAGAACGGACGCCTCGAGCTGCGAGCTGTAACCGGTCCGGACTATGGCAGAATATTTGACTCAGAACTGATCGACGCCGTGCAGAGGATCGCTGGCAACGGCACCGGGGACACGCGCTGGAAGGTGCCGGGAATCCTCGATTGGTCAACGGGAATTTACAACCCGAACGTCGACATCTCCAACGACACGACTACGCTGTATGCGTCCGACCGAGATGTGTTTGTGTTTCTTGTCGACGACCTGAACCCGATCGAGGCCGGGCGGCTGCCGAATGGGGAACCGGATCTTTATTTCCGCGGCTTCTATTGCTGGAATTCCGAAGTCGGAGCCCGCACCCTCGGGATTGCCAGCTTCTATCTGCGCGCGGTGTGCCAGAATCGAAATCTGTGGGGCGTGGAAGATTTCGAGGAAATCACCATCCGCCACTCAAAATACGCGGCCTCCCGTTTCGCCCTGGAAGCCGAGCCGGCGCTGATCCAGTTTGCCGATTCCTCGCCCATGCCATTCGTCAACGGCATCAAGACGGCGCGGCAACGGATCGTTGCCAGAGACGACGAAGATCGCCAGGGCTTCCTGCGCAAGCGCGGCTTCTCCAAGTCCGAGACCACGAAGATCATCGATACTGTTCTCATGGAGGAAGGCAGACCACCGGAATCGATTTTTGATTTCGTGCAGGGCATCACCCGGGTCGCGCGCGACAAGCCGCATCAGGATGTCCGCCTGGAAATGGAGGGCAAAGCCAAGAAGCTTCTCGATTTCGCCGCCTGATCCTGCGCAGGCCGGCAACGGAAACTCTCGTCGCCGGCCTGCCTCCGGGCCGTTTCCATCAATCCCAGCGCGGTCCTTCGAATCAAGTGGCCGGCGCTTTTTTCGTGGGAGGACGCGGTGACGCCAACACGCTGAAGGCGCCTCGGGCGCGGCTCGGCCGCGCCTAGATCCGCGAGCCGAAACCAGCAGCGCTTCATGTCGAGCCTGCAAGTCGGGAGACGGCGCTGGCGTGAGGCCTGGAGGCAGAGGGGGGAGGGGAGGGTTGCGTAGAGTAGGGATGAAGCGCCTTACCTCGTCTCCGAGGCAGGTCTCTTCATCCCCCGCTCCGAACCGGACGTGCAAGTTTCCAAGCATCCGGCTCTCCATGCG